>DATJPR010000065.1:0-15011 GCA_035506295.1 Bacteroidota bacterium
TGAGTGAACAGTGTCAAAATATACCGTATTGAGCGTGGATTGTCAACGCGAGGTGCTGAGGGTCGCGTCCTACCGCGTACTATCTTGAAACTGTGCCCTAATTTGAGAAATACGACACCTTGTATCATGATACAAGAATCAGCCGGGCACCGGCTGTTCAACAAGGCCAATGAACTTGAGGGAGTTTCGACTCGGAATGGAATGTTCAAGGTCCGTAACCAATTAAGCCCAAGCTGCAAGAAGCCGAATATGACGCGCGAGGAAAAGCGAACCGAAGTCAATATGACGACCCGACATTTCAAGTTAGTCGTGGAGGAGGGTACGACAGAGCATCAGTTGTCTCAGGTGTCAATTCTCTCATCCCTGCGATCAAAGCCGTGAGGATGGCGTTTCACTGAATGAAGGGCGGATGAGATGAAGAACATCTGTGATTTTCACGTCAGGTTGAAGGAGAAGCATCTTCGAGACTGCTTATTCACCGACGCAATTGATCCTGGTCGAAGGAACAGTCTCTCCTGTCCCGATACCTGGCGTCTTACTTCGAAAGCTTCGAGATCCAGGAGCCAGGGTAGGTGAGAACGCGTTCATCTTCTTCAGATTGAGCCATTCCAGCTGATTCTGCCACCTCCAGGCTACCTGCCGTTTCTTGACTTTCTTGGCATAATGGCGTACAATAGTATTCCATAACCGTTTTTTTGTGGAAACATCCGGCTGAGGGGAGATCCCTGCCTGTGGGAATGTTGTCCGACCGAACTGCTCCCGACGATAAAAGCGTTCAGGACGCGTTGAAAGCCTCGGGAGAGATTCCGAGGCACATCGCCATCATCATGGATGGCAATGGCCGGTGGGCGAAACTCCGGGGGCTCCCAAGGATCGCGGGCCATACCGAAGGCGTTGAATCCGTGCGCGATACCGTGGAAGCGTGCGGACAGCTGGGCGTGCAGTATCTTACGCTGTATGCGTTCTCGACCGAAAACTGGAAGCGGCCGCAGGAGGAGGTCTCGCTGTTGATGCGCCTGCTCCTGAAAGCCCTCCAGGATGAGACCGACCGGCTCCACACGAACAACGTGCGGATCCGTGCGATCGGCGACATCGAAGCACTCCCGTCGGAAGTGCGACAGGAGCTGCTCGACGACATCGAGAAGACGAAGAACAATACCGGGCTCACGCTGTTCCTCGCGCTGAGCTACAGCGGTCGGTGGGACCTGACACGTGCCTTCCGGCAGCTGGCAAGGGATGTGGCAGCGGGCGTGGTCCACGCAGACGAGATCACGGACGCAACAATTTCCTCTTATCTTTCGACAACCGGAGTACCCGATCCCGACCTCTTGATACGAACGAGCGGGGAATTTCGCATCAGCAATTTCCTGCTGTGGCAGTTGGCGTACACCGAGATTTTCATCACCCAAAAGCACTGGCCGAGTTTCCGAAGGGATGAGCTGTACGCCGCGATCACGGACTACCGTCGGCGCGAGCGACGCTTCGGCATGGTGAGTGAGCAACTGCGCGCGCAGGAGAATGCCGGCGGCGCGCTCCAACGCTTTATCAAGAGTGTTACGGGACCATAATATGAAACAGCTTCTGCTCGTGTCGGCAACACTCATGCTGGCACTCTGCACCCTCTCCAGAGCGGACGCACAACGCACCCAACCTCAACAAGAAGTCCTCAAGATCCTCGGCATTTCCGTCGAGGGGAATACCCTGGCAGACCCGGCCGCCATCATCGCGAACTCGGGCTTGAAGGTCGGTGACAATATCACCGTTCCCGGCGATCAGGTCGGTCAGGCGATCCGCAAACTCTGGTCTTTGAAGATTTTCGACGATATCGAGGTCTCCATCGACCGGCGCGTTGCCGACGGCGCGTATCTCGCGATCACCGTCCATGAACTCCCACGCTTCGACAAGATCGAATATACCGGCCGGCATGAGGTCAGCGAAGACGACATCATGAAGAAGCTGAACCTCGTCCGCGGCCAGGTCCTCCCCGCCGATGAACTTGTCGTCATCCGCCGCGAGATCCAGAAGCTGTATGAGAAGGACGGCTATCTCCTTGCCCAGATCACCGTGACCACCGCGCCCACCGACAGCTCCGGCAACCGCGTGATCGTCAAGGTCGACATCGACGAAGGCCCGGAAGTCAAGGTCGATAATATCACCTTCAACGGGAACCACGCGTTCTCCGACGGCGACCTGCGCGGCGCCATGGACAACACGTCGGAAAAACATTGGTGGAAGTTCTGGTCCTCGGCGAAATTCGACAGGAAGAAATTCGAAGAAGATAAGGGCCTTATCCTCCAGTTCTATCGGAAGAACGGCTACCGCGACGCCGAAATCCTCGGCGATTCGATCTGGTATTCGGAGAACAAGGAGGACATGGATATTCTGATCAGAGTGAGGGAGGGCGTCCAGTACTTCATTCGCCACATCACCTGGCAGGGGAACACCGTGTACCCCAGTGAGGTCCTGAACGAGCGTCTCGGGGTCAGGGAAGGCGAAGTCTACAATGCAGACAAACTCGAGAAGAACCTCCGCGGGAACGACGCCCAGACCGATGTCGCCTCGCTCTATCTCGACAACGGCTACCTGCGGTTCAATCTGGATCCTGTGGAGACCCGGGTCGGCGACGACAGCCTCGATATCCAGATCAACATCTATGAGATGAATCAGTTCAGGCTCGGGCACGTCGCGATCAAGGGGAACACCAAGACCCAGGAAAAGGTCATCCGGCGGGAGCTGTATACCAGGCCGGGAGATTATTTCAGCCGCGCCGCAATCATGCGCAGCTTGCGGCAGCTGCAGCAGCTCAACTATTTCAACCCGGAAAAGTTGAAGCCGGACTATCAGATGGTGGACGACAAGACCGTCGACCTGACGTATGAAGTGGAGGAGAAGTCCAGCGACAACATCAATGCCTCTGTCGGCTACAGCGGTGCGTTCGGAGTCACAGGCGCGCTCGGGTTTACGATCAACAATTTCTCGATCGCCGAACCGCTCTCCGGCGGTGCGGGCCAGATCCTCAATTTCCAATGGGAGTTCGGCGCAACGTCCATCTACCGGACGTTCAGCCTCGGCTTCACCGAACCGTGGCTGTTCAACACGCCGACGCTTCTCGGCGTGAGTTTGTTCGACACGCGCGAGAGCTACAACTTCGACCTGGAAATCATGGGGGGATCGATACGCGTAGGACGCCGATTCCGATGGCCGGACGACTACTTCCGCGGAGACTGGGTGCTGACCGCGCAGCGGAACGACGTGCGCAACGGTCTGGGCTACTATCCCGAGGGGCTGACCACGCAGTTCAGCATTACCCAGGTGATCTCGCGCAACAGCACCGACAATCCGATCTTCCCGACGGAAGGGTCGAATGTCTCTCTGTCGACGCAGCTGTCAGGCGGCCCGTTCCTTCCCGGCAACGTGGAATTCGTGAAGTGGGGCTTCGAATCCGATTTCTATGTTCCCCTGTTTGACAGCCACAAGTGGGCGCTCTACCTGAGCTCGATGTACGGTGCTATCACTCCGCTCGGTAGCGGATCGGGGAACATCTCGCCCCTCGATTACTACTCCATGGGCGGAACCGGTCTGGGATATGTCAACACCACGCCGCTGCGGGGGTATGAAGATCAGAGCGTGGGTCCGATCCTCCCGGGAAGCACCATTGTCGCCGGCCGCGCCATGACGAAGCAGACCATGGAGCTGCGCTTTGCCGTGTCCATCAACCCGATCCCGATCTATCTGCTGGCGTTTGCGGAAGGCGGGAATGTCTTCAACTCTCCCGCCACGGCGAATTTCTTCGATATCAAACGGTCGGCCGGGCTGGGCGCCAGAATCCAGATCAACCCCATCGGGCTCATCGGGTTTGACGAGGGGTACGGGTTCGACGACGTTTCACCGAAGGATGGAAAACCCGACGGCTGGCATTTTCATTTCGTCTTCGGCCGCGGGTTCTAGGGATGTGCAAGTCACTAGTCCGACTCTTCAATATCCATTTCAATGAGGTCATTGTGAAGAACATCGTTCTCTCTTGTCTGATGCTCGTGTTGGTCGGTGCTGTGGCGTTGGGTCAGGTGCAACAAAAGATCGGGTATGTCAATTCGGCGAAGATTCTCGATCAGCTCCCGGAAGCGCGGGATGCGGCGAAGAAGCTCGAGTCGTATGCCAAGCCAATCCAGGACTCGCTCCAGCAGATGCAGAAGGACTTGCAGCAGAGGTATGACGACTACCAGAAACGGGAAGCATTGTTGAATGACGCGTCGAAGCGTGCCGCCCAGCAGGAGATCCAGGATCTTCAGGCGAAGGCGCGCGACTACGCGCAGACAAAGGACCAGGAGCTCGCCCAGCAGCGCGAGAAGATCTTCACCCCCGTGAAGCAGAAGGTCCTCACCGCCATCGAGAAGATCGCGAAGACGGAGAAGTACAGCTTTGTCCTCGATCAGAACGACCAGGTCAATATCGTTCTCTATGCGGATCCGAAAAACGACCTGACTAACCGTGTCCTTGACAACCTCATCCGCGGGAAATAAGGTCGACACGAGAGCGGACGGAAGTTCGGCGTGCCGTGAGACGAAAGCGATTGGGCGGAGTGTGCCCGGTCGCTTTGCGTTCTTCTGGCTCCTGCACACTGCTGATGTGCTCCAGGATTGTTGATGCAGCGTGACCTACGATTACCTTTGCTCCATTGGAGAATCATTATGAAACGCATACTTTGTCTTCTCGCCGTCGGTCTCGCCCTTGCATGCTCGGCACACGCGCAGTCCAAAATCGGCCACATCAATTCCGAGTCGATCATGCAAACCCTGCCGGAGGCGATCGACGCCCAGAAGACGCTCGATGGTCTCGTCGCCCAGTGGGAAGGCGATCTGCAGAAGATGCAAGCGGACTGGAAGAAGAAATACGATGAGTACGACAAGAAGAAGCTGATCCTCACGGAAGCAGCACGCGCGGATCAGGAGAAGGAGCTGCGGACGCTCGACCAGTCGATCCAGGATTACCGGAACAAGAAGTTCGGACAGAACGGCGAGCTCTTTCAGAAGCAGAACGAAATCATGAAGCCGATCCAGAACAAAATCTTCCAGGTGCTCGAAGACATTGCGAAGGAGGACGGCTACGATTATATCTTCGACAAGAGCGGGCAGGTGCTGTTGGTCTATGCGAACGACAAGAATGACCTGACCGCGAAAGTCATCCAACGCATGCAGGCATTCGGCAAGTAGCCGGTGCCGGCGAAGCCGGGGCACACGTGAAACTCCGCGACATTGCAGCACTCTTGAAGGCCGAGCTCGCGGGGGACGCTGATCGCGAGATCGTGCGCGTGGCGAAGATCGAGGAGGCGGGAGAAGGCGATCTGACGTTCCTGGCGAACCCCAAGTACGCCCGGTATCTCGGGGAAACTCGGGCATCGGCGGTCATTGTCGCGCGGTCCGTATCCCTACCCGAGGGTCGTTCGGAGAACGACGTCGCCCTTCTGCGGGTCGACGATCCCTACGCGTCCTTCGTCCATGCGGTCGTCGCGTTTCATCCCCCCGCTCCACCTGTCCCGCCCGGCATCCATCCTTCCGCGGTGATCGACCCGACCGCGAGGCTCGGGCTGGATGTGCGGGTTGCCCCCTGCGCGGTGGTGGGAGCGCGATGCAGTGTCGGCGACCGGACGATGATCGCGCCGGGTGTTGTGCTGGGCGAAGGGGTGAGCGTCGGGGACGATTGCCTCCTCCACGCGCGCGTCGTCGTACGCGATCAATGCGTTGTCGGCAACAGAGTGATCCTGCAACCCGGCGTCGTGATCGGCGGGGACGGGTTCGGGTTCGCGCCGCAACAGGACGGAACGTTCGAGAAGATCCCGCAGGTGGGCATCGTGGTGATCGAAGACGACGTCGAGATCGGTGCCAACACGACCATCGACCGTGCGACCCTGGGAGAGACGAGGATCAAGAAGGGGGTGAAACTGGACAACCTGATCCAGGTCGCGCACAATGTCGTGATCGGGGAAAATACCGTGAGCGCTGCTCAAGCGGGGATTTCGGGAAGCACGAAGATCGGGCGGAGCGTGATGATCGGCGGGCAGGTCGGCTTTACGGGGCACATCGAGATCGCCGACGGGACGAAGATTGGCGCCCAATCGGGCGTCCACCGGTCGGTCACGAAACCGAATACGATCATCTTTGGTTATCCTGCTGTCCCGCAACGGGAGGCCTTCAGGATTCAGGGGGCGGTTGCGCAGCTGCCGGAATTGCTGGAGACGATACGGAAGCTGCAGAGCGAGGTGGCCGAGCTCCGTCGCCGTCTCGACAAATTGTGAAACTTGGGTTGTGCAGTTTAGATTTTTGCCGGAATCCCAAATCTGAAATCTAAAACCTAAAATCTAAAATTTTATGCTGGTTCAACAGCGCACCATCAAGCAATCCGTGTCGATGAGTGGAGTCGGACTCCACACGGGCAATATTTGCACGATGACGTTCAAGCCCGCTCCGGAAAACTACGGTGTCCGCTGGCGGAGGATCGATCTCGGCGGACAGCCGGAAGTCCCGGCCGACGTCGATCACGTTGTCGATATTTCGCGCGGCACGACGATCGAGTTGGGCGAAGCCCGCGTGCACACCGTGGAACACGTGATGGCGGCGCTTGTCGGACTCCAGATCGACAACATCCTGATCGAGCTGGACAACAACGAGCCGCCCGTCGGCGACGGGAGCGCGAAGCCGTATGTCGACTGTCTGCTCCAGGCCGGCTTCGAGATCCAGGAAGCGCCCAAAGACTACCTGATCATCGACCAGACCGTCCACTACCGCAACGAAGCCAAGAAGGTCGAGATCGTCGCCCTGCCCACGGACGACTACCGGATCACCGTGCTCGTGGATTACGAGAACCCCGCGCTCGGCAGCCAGCACACCGGCCTGTTCGACCTTGAAAAGGAGTTCGTCGCTGATTTTGCACCCTGCCGGACGTTCTGTTTCCTGCACGAAGTGGAGATGCTGCACAGCGCCGGGCTCATCCGTGGCGGGAACCTTGACAACGCCATCGTCATCGTGGACAGAGAGCTGCCGGAGTCCGAGATCAAAAGGATCAGCGAGAAGCTCGGCATCAACGAATCGGTCATCCTCGGGTCGAACGGTGTTATCAACAACCGGAAGCTCCATTTTCCGAACGAGCCCGCACGTCATAAACTCCTCGACGTGATGGGCGACCTCGCGTTGATCGGCGTGCCGCTGAAGGCACAGATCCTTGCGGCCCGGCCGGGCCATGCAAGCAACATCGAGTTCGCGCGGAAGATCCGGCGCCTCTACGAACAAAAGAAACTTGTACGGAAGTACCAGCACGAGCGCAAGGAAGGCGTGGTCTTCGACATCAACGCCATCAAGCGCATCCTCCCACACCGGTATCCGTTCCTGCTGATCGACAAGATCATCGAATTCAAGATGGACGAGACCATCGTCGGCGTCAAGAATGTCACGGTGAACGAGCCATTCTTCGAGGGACACTTCCCGGGGCAGCCGGTCATGCCGGCGGTCTTGATCATCGAGGCGATGGCACAGACCGGCGGGATCATGCTGCTCAACGGCATCGAGAACCCCGAGGGGAAGCTCGTGTATTTCATGGCCATCAACAATGCCAAGTTCCGGAAACCGGTCATGCCGGGTGATCAGCTGGTGTTCGAGTTGAAGATGACGCAGCGCAAGAGCAAGATCTGCACAATGTCGGGAAAGGCGTTCGTGGACGGGAACCTGGTAGCGGAGGCGGACATGATGGCTTCTATCATCGAAAGACCGAAGAACGGGCAGCTTGAACAGCTATGAGTAGGACGTAGGAGGTAGGATGTAGGAAGAAAGATAGTGGAAGGCAGCAAATACCAGCGCCAGTGCCATCGCTTCCTTCCTACGTCCTACTTCTTTCTTCCTACTCCCAGCAGATCAGCATCCACTGTCTCTCTCTCCAGCCATCCAATGAATACTATCGATCCTCGGGCAAATGTCAGCCCCAACGCCGTCATTGCCGACGGAGTGTCCGTCGGTCCATTCAGCACCATAGAAGCCGGCGCGGTTGTCGGCGAGAACACGACGATTGCCGCCAATGCGCTGATCGGCTGCGGCGCCCGTATTGGGAAGGGATGCAAAATTCATCATGGCGCGGTGGTGGGACACGCCCCGCAGGACCTCAAGTATGCCGGCGAACCGACGACGTGCGAGATCGGCGACAGGACCGAGATCCGCGAGTACGCGGTGCTTCACCGCGGGACCGGCGAAGGGGGGAGGACCATCATCGGGCGCGACAATTACCTGATGGCGTTCACGCACATCGCCCATGACTGCGTGCTCGGCGATCACATCATCATGTCGAACGCCGCCATGATGGCCGGACATTGCGTTGTGGACGACTGGGTAATCATTGGCGGGATCACTCCGATCCACCAGTTCGTCCACATCGGGCGCCATGCGATGATCGGCGGGGGACTGCGGGTCCCCAAGGATGTCCCGCCGTTCGTGCTCGCGGGCGGAGCACCGCTCTGTTTTGAGGGTCTGAATTCCATCGGTCTGAAAAGGCGCGGGTTCTCGCGCGAGGCGATCCATGCGCTCGACGAGTCCTACAACCTGATCTATCGCGCAAAAATGAACGTCTCTCAGGCGATTGCGCGAATCACGGCGACGGAGGAGTTGATGGCGTATGCCGAGGTACGGCAGGTCGTCGAGTTTGTCACGGGAAGCCAGCGGGGAATCATCGGTGCGCCCCGCACACATGGATGAGCCATGATTCGGGATGAGTGGTTGCTGCTCGGGTATGCGCGGGAGAGTGGGGCGCAGAACATGGCGCTTGATGAGCTCCTCGCACGTCGCATGCAGGATGATCCCGGCATGCCGCCCGTCCTCCGGCTCTACGGTTGGGACCCGTGGGCAATTTCCCTCGGACATCACCAGGATGTGAACGACATCGACCAAGCGCGGTGTGAGGCGGACGGGATCGACATTGTCCGCCGTCCCACCGGCGGGAGGGCCATCCTTCACGCCGAGGAGCTTACCTATTGCGTCATCATGCCAGCGGGACGGAGAAGCGTACTCGATGTCTACAACGAGATCAGTCGCGCGCTGGTGGCCGGTTTGACCGCGTTCGGCGTCGACGTCACGCTGCAGAAATCCCAACCGGACTTCCGCGCAGAGTACCGGAAGACCGCGTCCATTCCCTGCTTCGCCAGCTCTGCCCGCTACGAAATCGAATCGCGGGGGAAGAAGCTTGTTGGCAGCGCGCAGCGGCGGTTTACCGGCGGCGACCGCGATGTCGTTCTTCAGCACGGCTCGATTCTTTGCGGTCCCGCGCATCTTCGCCTGCCCGTGTATCTTCGCACCACGGACCCGGCTGCGCTCGCCGAAGTCCAACGCATCCTGAACGAACACACCATAGATCTTGCATCACTCCTCGATCGTGCCATTGACATTCCCGCGCTGGCCGAGGCGGTCCAGGCGGGATTTACACGAGAATGGGGGGCGGCATTCCGCACAGATCCATCTCTCATGAATGAACCGGGAGCGTCTCATGCCTGAATTCTTCAATGCAGACCCCGATCCCACCGCACCGACCAAACGCCGCGTGGTGACGACGAAGCGTGTCCAGATGATGAAGCCGGCCGGAGAGAAGATCGCCATGTTGACCGCCTACGATTATCTCGTGGCGAAATATCTGGATCAGGTGGGTGTCGACATCATTCTCGTGGGAGATACGCTGGGGAACGTCGTGCAGGGTCACGAGACCACCCTGCCGGTGACGGTCGACGATATGATTTACCACGCGAAGGCCGTGAAACGCGCTGTCCATCATGCGCTCATTGTGGTCGACATGCCCTTCATGTCCTACCAGGCGAGCATCGACGATGCGGTGCGGAACTGCGGGCGAGTGATGAAGGAAGTCGGCGTCGGTGCCGTGAAATTGGAAGGAGGAGGATATCTCGCGGAGATCATCCGGCATCTGGTGACTATTGGCATTCCTGTGATGGGGCATCTCGGCCTGACGCCGCAATCCATCAACCGGTTCGGCACGTATGAAGTGCGGGCGCAGGACACAGCGGAAGCGCGGCAGTTGATCGACGACGCAAAGACCCTCGCCGAGGCGGGCGTCTTCGCCATCGTTCTCGAAAAGATCCCGGCGCCCCTCGCCAAGGAAGTCACCGAAGCGGTGTCCGTGCCGACCATCGGCATTGGCGCAGGCCCCCATTGCGACGGGCAGGTCCTTGTGGTCTACGACATGCTGGGCTTGACCGAGGAATTCAACCCGAGGTTCCTCCGCCGCTATGCCCATCTTGCAGATGACATGCGCTCGGCGTTCCGGCAGTACATTGCAGATGTCAAATCGAAGAACTTCCCCACCTCCAAAGAAAGCTACTGACCGCCGCGGCACGGTGGGGAATCTGACGACTGGTTGAGAGTCCGTACATGCATATTCTTGTTTCCAACGATGACGGGATCGACGCACAGGGGATCTATGCTTTGACGCAAGAGCTCCGGCACATCGGCCGTGTTACCGTCGTCGCGCCCGACCGCCAGCAAAGCGCCGTCGGGCATGCGATCACCATGCAGTATCCGCTTCGCGCGATGCCGTTCCACAAAAACGGCGAGCTCTTCGGCTATGCGGTGAAGGGGACGCCCGCCGATGCGGTGAAACTCGCGGTACGATGCCTGCTCAAGGAACCGGTCGACCTGCTGATTTCAGGGATCAACCACGGTTCCAACACGGCCATCAACATTCTATATTCCGGCACCGTCTCCGCGGCCACCGAGGGAACGATCCTGGGCATCCCGTCGATTGCCGTTTCGCTCACGACGTACGAAGAAGCGGACTTCGGTCCGGCGGCAAAGTTCGCGTGCAGCCTGGCGGAACTGGTGCTGCAGCACGGCCTTCCGCAGGGCACGCTGTTGAATGTCAACGTGCCTGCAGTTTCGGAAGCGAGCATCCGCGGTGTCAAGATCACCAAGCAAGGGCGCTCATCCTGGGACGACACGTTCGATGTGCGCCGGGATCCCTCCAACCGGGAGTACTACTGGCTGACGGGGAAAATGAACATCACCGACACCGATCCTGAGACCGATCAGGTGGCGATTCGCGAGAACTTCATTTCGGTGACACCCATCCATTACGACCTCACCGACGCATCAATGTTCGAAGAGTTGAAACGGTGGGGGCTGCAAAACGGCTCAGCGCACTAGGCACCCGTTCCTCTTTTCCGGAGGCTCCATGGATCCCCGCATCACTCTCCTCCTTGAATCGCTCGACCGCGCATACAATACCTCTTCGTGGCACGGTCCCAACTTCCTCGGTTCATTGAAAGGCGTCGGCGCCGAGCTCGCCTCCAGCCGGCCGGGGAAGGAAAGGCACAATGTCTGGGAGATTGCCGTCCACTGTGCCTACTGGAAGTATGTTGTCCGGCGCAGACTCGTGGGCGAGAAGCGGGGGAGCTTTCCGCTGAAAGGATCGAACTTCTTTGATCGACCAGAAACGAAATCCGGATTGGAGAAGGCATGGAAGGCGGATTTACGGCTGCTCGAGGAAGTGCACCGGAGCTTACGCGACGTAGTGAGCACGCTCGATCCGGAATCGCTCCAGAGCCCGGTCAACCGAGGGCGCGGCTCCGTGCAGAGGATGATCCTCGGCGTCGCAGCGCACGATGTCTATCACGCAGGACAGATACAGCTGATTAAAAAGCTTGTGAAGAGCAAAGCGCCTGCGAAGAGTAGGAAGTAGGAAGTCGGACGTAGGAAGAAAGATGTTGCTGTCGGAGTAAGCAGTTCGCAGCAAGGAGTAAGCCGAAAGCGCCCGGCACACTTCGGTCGCTCCGTTGCGCAGCTCCCCGTCTTCCGATTCTCCCGCTCTCTCACTCTCGCACTCTCGCACTCTCCCTTCTCCCCCTCACGCGCTCACCTGCCCGCTCTCGGATCCGCTGCACCCCACCAGAGGCTGTCTTGCCTGACGATCGACGCCGCGACGCCGACACGCGGGATGAATTCGATCGTGTATCCCTGAGCCCTCAGTGAATCGGCTTCGCCTGACGTGAAGCCTTGCTCTTCAATATAGAGTTTGTCGGGAAGATGCTGCTGATGAAATCTCGGGGCGTTCACGGCCGCCGCCGCTGGGAAATCGAAATCGACGATGTTGGACATGACCTGAAAGACCGCGGAGATTATTCTCGGGCCGCCGCTTGCGCCCGTCACGAGGATCGGCTGACCATGGCCATTGAGAACAATCGTGGGGGTCATGGAGGAAAGGACGCGTTTCCCCGGAGCGATGGCATCGGCTTCGCCTTGCACGAGGCCATAGACATTCGGACTGCCCGGTTTCACCGCGAAGTCATCCATTTCGTCGTTCAGCAAGAAGCCCGCGCCTGTGACGGTGACGGCCGATCCATAGAAGAGGTTGAGCGTTGTGGTCAGGGCGACGGCGTTCCCCCTATCGTCGACGATGGAGAAGTGCGTGGTATGATTCCCCTCGCGGATCGGATGAACGTCAGCGGAGGGCGTCGCATGCGTAAGGGAAATTGTCGCCCTTCGTTCAGCCGCATAGCCGGCCGAGAGCAGCGTGTCGACGGGCACATGGACAAAGTCCGGATCGCCGAGGACCCCGTTCCTGTCGGCGAACGCGCGTCGCATCGCTTCGGCGACGAGGTGCACGGCGGCGGTGGAGTGCCATCCGAGAGCATGGAGGTCGAAGCCGCTTGCGATATTCGCGATGAGCGCGAGCGTGATGCCGCCGGAGGAAGGGAGCGGCATGGTGATCACGGTGTCGCCGCGGTAGGTGAATCTCAATGGAGTGCGCCATCGGGCGACATAGCCGGAGAGGTCTTCGTGCGAGATGATGCCATGTTCGCGGCGCATTTCCTCAACGATAAGCTCCGCTGTGCGGCCCGTGTAGAAGTCAGTCGGGCCGTCCGAAGCGATCCTCCGGAGCGTGGCTGCGAGCTCCGGGTTGCGCCAGAGGGAACCGGGTTTCAGGGCGACGCCTTCGGGGAAGTACAGACTCCGGGAGGCGGGGAATCGTGTCAGGCGCGTGGAATCCTCTCTGACGCTTGTCGAGAACCGATTATCGACAATGAACCCCTGTTCGGCGAGTGTGATGGCGGGCTCGATCAGGCGTTGCCACGGGAGTTCGCCGTACGAGCGGTGGGCTTCCCAGAGTCCCGCCACGCTTCCCGGGACGCCGGCAGAGAGGGATCCTGTCACCGAATTCGTCGTGAGGCGTCCTTCGGCGTCGAGGTACATATCGCGTGAAGCCCTGCGTGGTGCCGTCTCGCGGAAATCGAGAGCGGCGCAGGTTCCATCGGCGAGACGGGTGACGAGGAATCCGCCGCCGCCGATGTTGCCGGCGCCGGGAAGGACAACAGCGAGAGCGAAGGCGGTGGCGACGGCGGCGTCGATGGCGTTGCCTCCCTGACGGAGGATGTCGAGCCCGACCCCGGTTGCGAGCGAGTCATCAGAGACGACCATGGCACGAGGCGAGGAGGAGACGATGGAATCGAGGCGGTATGGCCAAAGGGGTGGAACATGGTCCGCGGGAGGCAGACTTTGCGCTGATGCGGCGGAGAGGCAAAGAAAAAAGGGGAGCGAGAGGGCGCGGGCCACGAAGAAAGGGCGCATGGTGAAGGGTCCTTGTTCCGAAGAGTTGCCTGGGTAGCACCATGGTACGGTTTCCTCCGGGAAATAGCAGGGGGTTGGGTTGGCAGGTGGAGGGAGATGAGAAAATTGTTGATCTGAATTGATTTTTCCTCTGGAGAATATTGACATTACCACCGGAGAATGTTATATTAGTAACCCTGCTTCGAGACTGCAGTTGCCCTTCAGCGGAGTTCAAGAAAGTCTCCTTGAGGTCTTGACTTCAGTACAGATTCTCGGTATATTAGGAGCCCCATTCGAAATGGGGTTTCGCTGAAAGGCGAGAGTTCTTTGACAATTAGTGTGCATAGCCATTAGTCAACTCTGAGCGAGTTGTCAACCTGGCAATCTCTTCTCATGGGAGTGATCCCGTGAAAAGTGAGACGCCATTCATCAGACTCAACATTGTATGAAACTATACAACGGAGAGTTTGATCCTGGCTCAGGACGAACGCTGGCGGCGTGCTTAACACATGCAAGTCAGGGAGAAAGGGGTAGCAATATCCCGAGTACACCGGCGCACGGGTGAGTAACACATAGGCAATCTGCCTTTAGGACGGGAATAACTCCGCGAAAGCGGGACTAATTCCCGATAATGCAGCGGCACCGCATGGTGATGTTGTTAAAAGCCGAAAGGCGCCTAAAGATGAGCCTGTGTCCCATTAGGTAGTTGGCGGGGTAACGGCCCACCAAGCCCGCGATGGGTAGCTGGTCTGAGAGGATGATCAGCCACACTGGAACTGAGACACGGTCCAGACTCCTACGGGAGGCAGCAGTGAGGAATATTGCGCAATGGCCGAAAGGCTGACGCAGCGACGCCGCGTGGAGGATGAAGTCCGTTAGGATGTAAACTCCTTTTGCAGGGGATGAATAGTTCCGACTTGTCGGAATTTGACCGTACCCTGCGAATAAGGATCGGCTAACTACGTGCCAGCAGCCGCGGTAATACGTAGGATCCGAGCGTTGTCCGGAATTACTGGGTGTAAAGGGCGTGTAGGTGGGCTTCTAAGTCGGTGGTGAAATCCTGCGGCTTAACTGCAGAATTGCTTCCGATACTGGGAGTCTTGAGTACGGCAGAGGGAGATAGAATTCATGGTGTAGCGGTGAAATGTGTAGATATCATGAAGAATACCGGTAGCGAAGGCGGTCTCCTGGTCCGTTACTGACACTGAGGCGCGAAAGCGTGGGGAGCAAACAGGATTAGATACCCTGGTAGTCCACGCCTTAAACGATGGGTACTAGGTGCTGGGCCGCAAGGTTCAGTGCCAAAGCTAACGCATTAAGTACCCCACCTGGGGAGTACGATCGCAAGGTTGAAACTCAAAGGAATTGACGGGGGCCCGCACAAGCAGTGGAGCATGTGGTTCAATTCGATGCAACGCGAAGAACCTTACC
>DATJPR010000066.1:0-8687 GCA_035506295.1 Bacteroidota bacterium
CGCGATGCCAGGACGAACGGCTATGTCACGACGATGTTCGGACGGCGGCGGCACTTCCCAGACATCACGAGCAAGAACCAGGCGGTCCGGTCGAACGCCGAGCGCGCGGCGATCAACATGCCGATCCAGGGAACGGCAGCCGACATGATCAAGCTCGCAATGATCCGCATCGATGAGGAGATCAGGAAGTCAGGATGGCAGGGCAGGATGATCCTTCAAGTGCACGACGAACTTGTCTTCGAGCTCCCGAAGGGTGAGGTCAAACAGCTTGGCGAGGCTGTGAAGCATCAGATGCAAACTGCGGTCAAGCTCAACGTGCCGGTCGAGGTGGAAGTGGGCACCGGTGCCAACTGGCTCGAAGCCCACTAAAGAGTGGCACCGTCGTCAGTGTTCACCCCTTCGCCAGAAGTGGTTCAGCAGCATGGCCGTGCCGAACAGGACGAGCGAAGCCGGCCACCACGTCCTCAGGAAATCGATCACCGTCCACCGGTCGATGTATCCCTCTTCCGCAACAACGATCAATCCCCCCAGACCGATGAGCAGCAACGAAGGCACAAGGAGGTGCCAGCGGTCGAGCTGCGTGAAGTACACAAACAATATTCCCACCCCGGCAAGGATCATCAGCGAAGGAATGGCCAGGTAGTTGGGAATGTAGACGGAGGTGTGCCACATCAGCAGTTTGTACCCTCCGACCCCCGCCGCAACCACCCCCCAGAACATCCCCTTCCCTTTGTTCGTGAACCCCCTGACGATCAGCCACACACCAACGATGCACACCGCCGCCCACCAGACATCTCTCCAATCGATGGGAATGACGCGGAGTTGATGGAGAAGAAGCACGACTCCGACTGCAATCAGGCCGATGCCCAGCCAGGGACGACGAGCAATGGTTTCCATGGAAAGTCCTTTCGAATGCTCCAGAGAGTACAGAGCGATGATCGAGCACTACTGCTCAACGGCCCCGTTGCTATGGGGCCGTCGGCGCAGTCGGCTGAATGAGCGGTTCGTTGGGGACAATGATTGCCATCGCGATATAGAGCAGGAACATGAAACCGAACGACGCGAACGCAGCGACGATGAACAGGATCCGGATGATGGTCGGATCGACGTTCGCATACGTCGCGATCCCGCCGCACACTCCGAAGAGTTTCCTCTCGACGCGCGATTTGTAGAGTCGAAGAGGTTGTGCCATGGGAGGTGCCTCATTGGGAGTTGAGTTGTCTGATTGATCAGGGGATGATTCTGATCCCTGCGTGTTCGCGGAGGTCATCAGTCCGTTGCGGCCGCCGAACAGAAACGCGACGCCGGCCAGGATCAGCACCACCGGAAGAACGTAGTCCCAGGAAAATCCCCACCAGTGCAGATAATATGGAATGTCAAGGTTCTTCAGGAGCCAGAGAATGCCCACAACGACGAGAAGGATCCCCCAGAATTTCCCATTTGCTCCCGCCGACGCCACGCGTGACCGCTGTGCCGGGGTGACCGGCTCAGGGTTGGCAGGGATGATGAACATCGCGACAAGATAGAGGATAATGCCTGATCCCCCCAGAAGGGTGAGCAGGACCCAGGTGATCCTCACGAGGGTGACGTCGACTCCGAAGAACTCCGCAACGCCGCCGCATACCCCGTCAATCATCCTTTCGGAGCGCGATTTGTAGAGCCGTTTGGAAGTCATATGGTATCCCTCCGATCGGGACTATTATGGAGCGTCCCATTTCTAGATACGCGGGGATTTGGCAGATGTTACGCCGGGGGGGGAGGGCGGGAGTGGGAGAAGGCGAGAGGGAGAGAGCGAGAGAGGGCGGGAACAGGGGCTTGGGGAGCTCTGAGACAATGAGACTTTGAGAGGATGAGCCCGAGAAACAAAAAAAGCGACGCCATCTTCGCGCCGCTTTTTCATCGATTCCTTCTGCTTACTCCCTACTGCCTACTGCCTACCATCTTTCTGCATACCCCCTACTGCTTACTGCCTACTCCTGGCCCTACCCCGTCAAACTTCCATGATCTCTTTTTCTTTCTGGCCGAGCAAGCCGTCAATATCTTTCGTCGCCTTGTCGGTCATCTTCTGAAGCTCGGCCTCGCCCTTCTTGCGTTCGTCTTCGGAGAAGTGCTCGGCTTTCTCGGACTTCTTCAGATGTTCGATCGCATCACGGCGGACGTTCCGGATCGCGATCTTGCCGTCTTCACCGAACTTCTTGGTGAGCTTGACGAGCTCGCGGCGGCGTTCTTCGTTCAACGGAGGAATGGGAACACGGATGATCTGACCGTCCTTCACAGGATTGAGGCCTATGTTCGCGGTCTGAATCGCCTTTTGTATCCCTTCGAGGATTCCCTTGTCGTACGGCGTCACCGTCAGCGTATGCACGTCCGCAACGGCGAGGTTTCCGAGATGCGAAAGTTGCGTCATCGTCCCGAAATAGTCGACCTTGATGCCTTCGAGTAACGTTGTCGTGGCCTTCCCGGTCCGGATCTTGATCAGTTCCTGTCGAACCACGTCAACAGCCTTTTTCATCTTATCGTCGGCTTCCTTCAGGATCTCTTTGACCATGACAGGCTCCGCTAGCTGTTTTGGATGAGTGGAGAGACCGTCTCCTTCACCGTCGTTCCCACCGGCTCGCCCAGGACAATACGTTTCAGGTTCCCTGCCGTGTTCATGTTGAAGACCATGATCGGCAGTTTATTCTCTTCGCACAGCGTGATGGCGGTAAGGTCCATCACCTTGAGATTGCGCTTGAGCACATCGCGGTACGTGATCTGCTCGAACCGGAACGCGTCGGGGTTCCGCTCCGGATCGGCGTCATAGACGCCGTCCACGCGCGTTCCCTTCATGATGACGTTGGCTTCGATCTCGACGGCCCGCAACACCGCGGCGGTGTCGGTGGTGAAGTATGGATTGCCCGTCCCCGCGCCGAAGATGACGATGCGTCCCTTTTCGAGATGGCGGATGGCCCGCCTGCGGATGAAGGGCTCGGCGATCGCGTCCATCCGGATCGCCGACATCAGCCGCGTGAACATGCCTTCGTTCTCGAGCGCGCTTTGCAGCGCCATGGCGTTGATCAGCGTCGCGAGCATTCCCATGTGGTCGCCGGTCACCTTGTCGATGCCCGTCGAGGAATTCTGCACCCCGCGGAAAATGTTCCCTCCCCCGATCACGATCCCCACCTCGACGCCGAGTTCCCTGATCGATTTGATCTCCTGCGAGTAGTTCTTCAGGACGACCGGATCGATGCCGAACTGTTGCTCGCCCATCAGGGCTTCGCCGCTCAGCTTCAGGAGGATCCTCTTGTAGAAGGGGGACGGCATGGTCAGGCGGTCTCCTCGCCGAGGTGATACCGGACGAACTGTTTCACCACGACCGAAGCGCCCGCTTCGCGCAGGACTTCGCCGACGGTTTTGCCCTGGTCTTTGATGTACATCTGCTCGACCAGGGCGACTTCCTGATAGAATTTCTCGAGCCGGCCTGCGGCGATCTTGTCGAGCACCTGGGCGGGCTTCCCTTCGTTCTTCGCCTGCGTCCGGTAGATTTCCATCTCCCGGTCGATGGTGGGCTTGTCGACCTGGTCCCGGCTGACGACCAGCGGATTCATTGCCGCGATCTGCATCGCCACGTCGCGTCCCGTCGTCTTCTCCGATTGTTCGACCGTGATGCCGGACAGCTCGACGAGCACGCCGATCTTGCTTCCCATGTGCGTGTAGTTGCTCACCATGCCATCGGGCGATTGGATGAGCTTGAACCGGCGCACTTCGATCTTCTCCCCCACCTTGGCGAGGAGGTCATTGTGGAGGGCACTGAGGGGCTTCCCGTCGGATGAGGCCGAAGCCATCAGGGCTTCGACACTGGCGGGTTTGTGCTTCTCGACCGCTGTTGCGACCGCATTCGCGAAGAGCCCGAAGTCATCGCTTCTGCCGACGAAATCCGTTTCACAATTTACCTCGACGACGACGCCGGTCTTCCGGTCCGGGCTGACGCGGGTGACAATCATGCCTTCTTTGGCCGAGCGGTCGGCGCGCTTCACGGCGACGGCCGCCCCTTTCTTCCGGAGATATTCGATGGCGGCTTTGATGTCGCCCTTGGTCTCCACCAGCGCTTTCTTACAGTCCATCATCCCCGCGCCGGTCTTCTCGCGGAGGTTTTTGATGTCTTCAGTGGTTATTGCCATAGTCTCTTGAGGTCCGTGTGGCGATTCGAGTTCACCGCGATTCAGCAGCGGTGTCTTTTCCTTTGTTCTCCGCTTCGGCGGCCATTTCCGCCTGACGGGCGGAAGCCAGTTCGCGCCCTTCCACCACGGCGTCCGTGGCGTGTTTCAGGATGATCTGGATGGATTTGATGGCGTCGTCGTTGGCCGGAACGAGGTAGTCGATCGGCTCGGGATCGCAATTGGTGTCGACAATCGCGAACACCGGGATATTGAGGCGCTTCGCCTCCTTGACGGCGATGGCTTCCTTCTTGACATCGACCACGAACAGTGCTCCCGGCAGCCGCGTCATGTCGACGACGCCCGAGAGGACGTTGTTGAGCTTCTCCTTTTCGCGCCGGAGCATCAGGATTTCCTTCTTGGTCAGCTTCTCGAAGGTCCCGTCGTTTTCCATCTTCTCGATGTTCGTGAGCCGCTTGACGCTCTTGCGGATCGTCGTAAAATTCGTGAGACAGCCGCCCAGCCAGCGTTCGCTGACGTAGAACTGATTCGCGCGGACGGCCTCCTCTCGGATCAGGTCCTTCGCCTGCTTCTTCGTGCCGACGAAGAGGATCCTCTTCCCTTCGGCGACGATATTCGACAGCGCGTTGCATGCCTCGTCGAGGAGCATGCTGGTCTTCATCAAATCGATGATATGAATGCCGTTGCGCTCCATGAAAATGAAGGGGCGCATCTTGGGGTTCCAACGGCGGGTGAGGTGGCCGAAATGACATCCGGCGGCGAGAAGTTCTGAGACTTCAACGCGGGGCATAGCAGTCCCTTTCTGTGAGTTGATCGTCTACTTCCTTCAACTTGCCGCGCCATCCCGTTCGGGACACTCACGCGCCAATCCGGAAGTATGTGTGATAGCCGCACGGCGCCAGCCCAACAATGCTCCCGTTGCCCGGGTGCCGGACGCCGACGGCGAATACCCCAGTCTCAGCGTTTCGAGAACTGGAATCTTTTGCGCGCCTTCCGCTGGCCGTACTTTTTTCGTTCGACCATGCGGGGGTCGCGTGTAAGCAGGCCGGCAGTGCGCAGCGCAGCACGATGGTCTTCGCTGATCGTCACCAGCGCCCGCGCGATGCTCAGACTTATGGCGCCGGCCTGACCGGTCGGTCCGCCTCCCTCGACCCTGATCGCGACATCGTACTTCCCTGCTGTTTCCGTCACCTGCATCGGCGTGAGGACGGCCTGTCGCAGCGTCTCAATCGGGAAGTATTGCTCCAGCGGGCGCTTGTTGACCGTGATGGCTCCGCTTCCTGCAGTGAGCGTAACGCGGGCGACGGCGGTCTTGCGGCGCCCGACACTGACGGTGTTTGTTCCAGCCATGCTCGAGTTCTACTCCTACAACGATGTGGTGGGAATCTTGTGAGCTTCCGGCCGCTGCGCAACGTGCGGATGGTCGGACCCGGCATACACTTTCAGCTTCCCGAAGATCTTCCGTCCGAGCTTGTTGTGCGGCAGCATTCCCTTTACCGCATGCTCGACGACGCGTTCGGGACGTTTCTTCATGATGTCCTGGAATTTTTCCCAGGTGGCGCCTCCCGGGTAGCCCGTGTAATGGAAGTATTCCTTGAGCTCGGTCCGCTTGCCGGTGAGGCGGATCTTCGCGGCGTTCACCACGACGACGAAATCGCCCAGGTCCGCGTTCGGCGTGAACACGGGCTTGTGCTTGCCACGCAACAGGCGTGCGACTTCACTGGAGAGACGACCGAGCGTCTGTCCATCAGCATCAACGATGTGCCATTTGCGATCGACATCCGCCAGGGTAAAGAAGCGTGTCGTTTTGTCCACGGGACACTCCTGAAGAAACGATGAATTTCAAGGGAGAAAGTTCAGCTTGCTAATTTATCGAAAATCGGCTCAATAGTCAAGGAACATTCGCATTTCTGGCTTCCTCCCCCTTCAACAGGCTTCAGGTGCCCCGGAACAGCGTACTTTCATGCTCGAAAATCCGGGAGCACATGAACAAGCTCAATCCGGCGAGGACCAGCGATGAGAGGTAGACCTCTGCCAGCAGCCACGGGGTGACCGTATCGGAAATAATGGCTTTCGTCGCCAGCGAGACATTCAGGATCGGCACCAGCGCCGTTGCTGAATCGAGCGAAATCCCGGGCATGAGACCGATGAAGGCCGGGATGATGACAACGATGATCGCCGGACTGATGATGCTCTGTGCCTCCTTGTAGGAGCGTGCGACGATCGAAAGCGACAACAGGACGCCCGAGAACAAAATCGTCAGCGGGAGGAGGAGCGACAACAGGAGCACGATCGATCGTACCTGGAGAATATCCATGACGGTTTTCAGGAGTTCCGGCGGTAATTCCCGCACCTGCACGATGCCGAGATACATGCCGATCAATGCGACCGCTGCTGTCGTGATTCCCGTTAGGATGACGACGCCCACTTTGCCCAGCAGGATTTCCATCTTGCTTGCAGGCGACGTGAGCAGCGTTTCCAGGGTGCCGCGTTCTTTTTCTCCCGCGGCCAGGTCGATCGCCGGGTACATGCTCCCCATAAAGCAGAAGATGATGAAGAGATATGGCAGGAAGCCGCCAATCACTTCGGCAATTTTCTCTTTTGCCGATGCCACGTTCACCTCCCTCACCACGACCGGCTCAAGCAGACTCGCACTGAGGTGAAGGCTTCTAAGACGCCGCGCACGAAGGCTGTCCTCGTAGGTGGTCAGCATTGCCTTGGCCCTGCCCGTCTCGATGTCCCGTTGTTCCGTCGACTTGAAATACATCGCGACCTCGCCGCTGCCCAGGCTGTCCACCATGCGGTCGAAGTCCGGCGCAAAGGCGAAATAGGCGTCGAGGCTGTCCGCTTCGAACCGTGCCCGGGCGCTATCGAGCGGAAGATCGTCCAGAACCCTCACGCGCGGATCCTTGAGGAGCATGGTGCGGAACTCCTCCGCGTTGCGGTTCCTCATCAATCCCACCGTGAGCACGCGCGCCTTCGCCTTCTCAATCTGCGAGAACATGATGCGCGAAGAGATTCCCATGAGCAAGGGGATGAGGACGAGCGGAATGATCAGCATGCTTACGAGCGTCCGGCGATCCCGAAGGGTGTCCTTCAGTTCTTTGCGGAAAATGACAAGGATGGTTTTCATGCGGCGACCTCCTGGACACGGCGGATGAATTCTTCCTCGAGCGACGGGCTTTGCATGGAAGCGCGAAAGGCCTCGTAGGTGCCCGAGTAACAGAGTTTCCCGTTGTGCATGATGGCAAGATCATCGCTCAGCAGGCTGACTTCGCCCATGACGTGGGTCGAGAACAGCACCGTCTTCCCCTGCGACCGGCAGGAGCGGATCAGATCGAGGATGTGGCGCGCGGTGATGACGTCGAGGCCGACCGTCGGCTCGTCGAAGATGATCACTTCGGGATCGTGGATCATCGTGCGGGCGATCGAGACTTTCTGACGCATGCCCGTGGAGAGCTTGCCGATCCTGCGCTGGGCAAACTCCTCGATCCCGAGAAGGGCGAACAGCTCATCGCGCCGCTGCTTGAATTTCGCCGGCGCAACATTATGGAGATCCGCGTAGTATCGGACAACCTCTTCCGGCGTCAGCCGTTCATACAGGCGCGTCGAGCCGGTGAGAAAGCCGATCTTGCTCCGCACCTCCCGGGGATGCGTTGTTGCATCGATCCCCGCAACCGTGATGGTCCCGGAGGTCGGCTTCAGAAGCGTCGCAATCATCCTGAGCGTCGTTGTTTTGCCGGCGCCGTTCGGACCGAGAAGCGAGAAGACACGGCCGGGTCTGCAGGTAAGGTTGAGGCCGGCTACCGCCTCGACCGGCGCGCGATTCATCGGCTGCTCCTTCAATTGCTGCCGGTCACGCTTGAATGTTTTCCAGAGATCCGCAACCACGATCATGGCAAGGTTCCTTGGCGTAGTGAGGGGAAAAAACCGCAATCACTTCACACTGCTCCCGAAGGACGAGATGTCCTCGTTCTCCAGGATGGGCGAGCGAAAACCGGAGATCGACACGGCAATCATCGCGCGGCCGATTTCCTCGAGCGTACAAACAAACCGGGGGAAGGCCTTCTTCCAGAGGGGGTAGCCCCATCCAAGCAGATGGGAAAGCAGGTAGGCACGACGCAACCCGGGGATCGGCTTGATGAAGCCCGGTCGGAAACAAAAGACCGCTTTGAATGACATTGCCCGGAGATCATTCTCCGTCTTCCCTTTCACCCGGGCCCACATCAACCTGCCTCGCTCGGTGCTGTCCGTGCCCGCTCCTGAGACGTAGCAAAACGTCATGTCCGGATTCCGTGAGCTCAAGGCCTTCGCGGCAGCGATGGTCAGGTCATACGTGACCCTTCGATACTCCTCTTCCTTCTTCCCGACCGACGAGACACCGAGGCAGAAGAAACATGCGTTATACCCGAGGAGGCGATCGGCGATTCCCTCATAATTGAAGAAATCTTCGTGGATGATCTCCGTGAGTTTCGGATGCTGAACCTCCGATGGCCTCCGTCCGATCACGAGAACGCTTTCCACATCCGG
>DATJPR010000067.1:0-4929 GCA_035506295.1 Bacteroidota bacterium
CCTCCGGCAGATTCCCTTCAGCTCCTTCACCAGCGTCCGTTGATCGATCCCGGAAGAGGCATTCCCGAACGTGCGACGATCTTTGAACTGGGGATCAGATACAGGGGAGGATCTCTGGAACACGCAGTTCTCCTGAATCGCTATCGAAACCTTGCAGTCAGTTTCGGGATCCTCGTCCTTCTTTCCGGTAGTGTGATGATCCTGCTGATTGCCGCCCATAGGGCGCGGTCGCTTGCCCTCCAGCAGATCGAATTCGTCGCCGGAGTTTCGCACGAACTTCGGACTCCGCTCGCAGTCATGAATTCGGTCGGAGCGAACCTGGCGCACGGCGTCGTTCGAGCGCCCAAACGGGTGCGTGAGTATGGCAGACTGGTGACGCAGGAAGTCGGAAGGCTCTCGACCATCGTTGACAACGCGCTCGAGTATGCGGGGATCCACGCGCACCGGAGGGTATACGACATGCGTGACGTCGCTCCGGCGGAGATGATCAAGCATGCCCTCCGCGATTGCGAGGGGATTCTCTCTCAGGCTTCGATGACGGTCGACCAGTCTGTTGCGGAGAATCTCCCGGCAATCAAAGCGGACGCCCAGGCACTCCAGCTCGTCTTGAAGAACATTATTGTGAACGGGGTGAAATACGGCAAAAGCGGCGGATGGCTCGGGGTGGAGGTTTCTTCGAACGGTCAATCGGTGAGCTTCCGCATCGCGGACCATGGGATCGGAATTGAGAGCACAGACATCCCCCGGATTTTCGACCCGTTCTATCGCGGCCACAATGCCACTGGTTCACAGATCCAGGGGAGCGGCCTTGGATTGAGCCTGGCGCAGCATATCGTCCGCGCTCACGGCGGCTCTATCGAAGTCCGGAGCACCGTCGGGAGGGGATCCACGTTCACCGTGCAGATCCCCGTTGCGGGGGACTTCAGGTAAGGAACTTCAGCATGGCAAAGCAGGCGAAACGTATCCTTCTGATCGAAGATGAACCCGGTCTCATCATGACACTCACCGATCGTCTCGTCAGCGAGGGGTATGTGGTCGCCCAGGCCGGCAATGGCGTCAAAGGAGAACAAATGGCGCGCGACCGTACGATCGATCTCATTGTCCTTGACGTGATGCTCCCGCAAAAAGGCGGGTTCGACGTGTGTCGCGATCTACGAAGTCAGGGAATCACGACGCCGATCATGATGCTTACCGCGCGCGGTCAGGTGAACGAGAAGGTCATCGGGTTGAAACTCGGCGCGGATGATTATATGACCAAGCCGTTCGACATGCTCGAGCTTCTCGCACGCGTCGAATCGCTCCTTCGAAGGCCGCAGGTCTTCACCGACTCAACCTCCTCCCTGCTCACCTACAACTTCGGCGCGATCGCGGTCGATTTCCGGAAACGGGAAGTAACCGCCAACGGCCGGGTCGTCGCGTTGTCCGGACGTGAATTCGAGCTGCTGAAGTATTTCATCGAGAACCGCGGGACCGCCCTCAGCCGTGAATCTATTCTGAACGGCGTCTGGGGGTATGAAGCAATGCCGACGACGCGGACGATCGATACGCACATCACCTGGCTGCGGCAGAAAATCGAGGACAATCCCAGGCACCCGAGGTATTTCCTGACCGTCCACGGCGTCGGCTATAAGTTTGTCGGGTAATTACGGAGACCGACAGCGTTCCGTTCACCCGCGATTGCTTCGTTAGGGCTACACGGTCTCGTCGATGATCGCAGCGCCTCCGTTCGACTCCTGGAGTCCCCGGGCATCGTACGAGGCAGTCTGATCGGCGGCCTTCTTCAGCGATGCGGCGATCGCCTTCATAAGGTCGTCCAGGCTCACGGTCCCGTTCTCCGCCGACGTGATGCTCGTTTTGAGATCGTCGACGAGGCTGGATTCGATCGTCTTCGATGCAGAATCCGTGGACGATGTGGAGGACGTCGAAGAAGTGGAGGATGCATCCTGCTGTTCCTTCATGGATTCGAGGAACGTCGTGAATTCGTCCTGACTGATCACCCCGTCACTATTTGTATCGACTTTCGAAAAAAGATCCTTCATGTCACCCATCGCCTTCCCTCCACTCGGGGGAGGACCTGGCGGCGGCCCCGGAGGCGGTCCATGTTTCGCACCGGCCGCGAACTCGGTTTCATTGAGAGTCCCGTCCCCGTCGGCGTCAAGCGACTTGTATAACGAGGCGGCGTATTCAGACATGGACTGAGTCGAATTGAACGATCCCAGTCCGTTGGTGCTGTCGATCATGGAAAACTCCTTCCTTGTTGGTACAAAACCTCAGCGTTGCGCTGCTCTTAAGTATTATCGGCAACCTCGCGGAGACGATGAGCGCATCACTCTCCCGCCCAAAATCCATTTTGGCGATTCCGTGCTGTTTGAAGGAGTCTTGACAAGCTTAACAATCATTTGTCATCGTTGACAATGCGAAGGGAAGACGGAGGAGACACGATGCACATTGTACTTCGATGCTACGCCGAGCTCAATGAGTACCTCCCGCCGGAGAGAAAATTCGTTCCGGCGCAACTTGATCTCCCGGCAGAGTCGACTGTGGCCTCACTTATTTCCTCACAGGGGATTCCCGAGGAGGTGGTGGATCTTGTGCTTGTCGACGGCGAGTCGCAGGAGTTGATGTACCGGCTGAACGACGGCGAGATGGTCAGCCTGTTCCCCGTCTTCGAGAGTTTTGACATCACCGGGACGACGAAGGTCCGGATTCGCGCGCTTCGCGAGGTGCGCTTTGTCCTCGACGTGCACCTCGGGAAGCTTGCCTCGCATTTGCGCATGCTCGGATTCGACACGTTGTACCGGAACGATTACACTGACGTTCGCCTCGTGTCGCTTTCCGTTGACCGCCACCGGATTCTCCTCAGCAAGGACCGCGCCCTCATCGCTGATCCGACGTTGACCCATGCCTATCGGATCCGAAGCCAGGATCCCCGGGAACAACTTCTGGAAGTGTTGGGCCGGTTCGATCTCGCCGGGGGCGTCCATCCCTTCACCCGCTGCATTGAATGCAATTCCATCCTCGAACCTGCGGACAAACAACGGGTCCTGCATCGATTGCCACCGAAAGTCGCGCTCGCGTACGATGAATTCCGCCTCTGTCCACACTGCGATCGCATCTACTGGAGGGGCTCACACGTCGAACGGATGAGGGAATTCATACGCGCACTCGGTCTGGCGATTCCGGAAGATTCGCCCTAATGCGATTGCTTCCGATCCTCATGATACCTATACTTGCGCATGCCGCAATCCTTCCTGAACGAAGCCGACCGCCTCACGCCGATCCACCGACGCATTCTTCTGATGAGCTGGGGGGGATGGGTTTTTGATTTCTACGATCTGATCCTTTACACCTTCCTGCTTATCCCCATCGGCCAGGAGCTCGGACTGAGCCAGGTGCAGCTTTCCTTCGTTCTCGGCGCGTCTCTGGCAGCCACGGCGATCGGCGGCGTAATCTTCGGCATTCTCTCCGACAGATATGGGAGAAAGCAGGTCCTGGTCTGGACGATCCTGACGTACAGTATCGGGACGTTCCTGAGCGGATTCGCGCCGAACCTCGGCATCCTCGTTTTCTTCCGGTGCATCACCGGAGCCGGCGTGGGCGGCGAATGGGCGACGGGGCAGACGTACATTGGCGAAACGTTTCCTCCGCGCGTCCGGGGGCGGTACGGCGCGTTCATGCAAACGGGCGCCCCGATCGGCATCGCGCTGGCGTCCTTCATCGGCGGGTTCGTCGCACCCGCGATCGGGTGGCGGCCGACGTTCTTCATCTCCGTGCTCCCCGCGCTGATGGTCGTCTTCATCATGAAGGGGCTGCCGGAGTCGGACGTCTGGCTGGAATCGCGTCGGCGCACAGGGGCGTCCGATGCCGCGCCGGCGGCACGAACCATCGGAAGATTCCTCGACCTCTTCTCGCCGGCATACCGGAAGATGTTCCTCTATTCCCTGGTGCTCGCGACCTTCGACATGTCGGCCTACTGGTTCACGTATTCCTGGCTGCCGGGATACCTCCACGAAGAGCGCCACTTCTCGATGACGAAATCCGCGGCGTGGCTCCTGGTCACGCAATGCGGCGGATTGATCGGATATTCGACGTTCGGATTCGTGGCGGACAAGTTCGGGCGACGGCCGGCATATTCCGCGTACTCGATGGTGATGGCGGTCGGCCTCATGATGGTAACCCTCCTGTGGGACGTCGTCGCCGCCTCTCCTCCGGTCATCCTCCTTTTCATGTTCCTCGTGGGATTTGGAACGGGGATGTTCGGGGGGTACGGGCCATTGTTCTCCGAGCTCTTCCCGACGTCCGTTCGCAGTACGGCGATGGGCTCCGCGTTCAACCTCGCGCGGGGGGTGCAGTTCTTCACGCCGGTAGCGATTGCCGTGATCGCACAATCATACGGTCTCGCAGGAGGCATCTCTCTCGCCGCGCTGTTCGCACTTCTCACCGGCGTCTGGATCTGGGTGTTCCCTGAAACACGGGGACGAACAATCATCATATAAAAGAAGGACACACAATGTACCGGGTAGGGATCATCGCTTTCCTCTCGCTTCTCATTCCTGAACTGTTGCACGGTCAACAGGGGGCACCGACGGATTCTCTTCGACTCAACGCCGAAGGGTACTTTGAACGGCACGGTTTCAATGTGATGGTGTTTGATGACTTTTATCCGGAAGGGCATCAGAGCGGTCTGACCATCATTCAAGCGGGCGAGCGCGTGGCCGCAAACGGTGATGTGCGGTTCGAAGCCACACCCGGCCAATGGTCCCCTATCCCCGTCGTGCGAAAACGAAGCATTGACAAGAACGACCAGAGCATTGCCGTTGAGCTTTCGTACCCCGACAGCTCGCGTAATCGAAAAGGGTTCAATCCGATTGAGTACCCGGATCTCTCCTTCACATATACCGTTCGGGCGCATGCAGACGGGAGCGGCAT
>DATJPR010000068.1:0-4340 GCA_035506295.1 Bacteroidota bacterium
CGCTTCCATCGGTAGAGGACAATGAGCACAGCCACGAAACAGACCGAGTTGATAAAGAACACGATCCCCGCCCCCGTCAACACCGTCGCGAACGCAGCCACGATCAAGCCTCCCGCCGCCGGCCCGACCGCCCGCGCGAGATTGAAGCCTGCACTGTTCAAGGCGACGGCGTTCGGAACCTCTTCGCGCGGAACAAGCTCCGGCACAATGGCCTGCCACGTGGGAGCGTTCATCGCTGTCCCCACGCTCAGCAGAAACGTCAATACCAACAGCGTCCAAACCCCGATCACGCCAAGAATGGTCATCACGCTCAGGAAAGCCGCCGCGATCAGCATCCAGAGCGACCAGAAAAGAAGCAATCTGCGACGATCCAGGATGTCGGCCATTGCTCCGGCAGGCAAACCCAGCAACAGGACCGGCAAGCTCGCGGCGGTTTGCATCAAGGCTATCAACAGAGGTGATGCTGTCAACGCCGTCATCAACCACGTCCCGGCCGTGTCCTCCATCCACCCGCCGATGTTCGAGATCACCGACGCGATCAGCCGGTCCCTGAACAACGGATAAGCTAGAGGCTTCCAACCGCTTGCTGAAGTGTTTTGAAGCTGTGATTCAGGCATCCTTCCTGCCAGGAACGGGATCTATGCTACATTGCATTCATAACGATCCGTGAATACGAAATCAATACGACCGGTCTCTCCGCAAAATTCCCTCCAAAATCGCCTGCTCTTGGGAAAACTCCGTTAAACGTCCGACCTGTTGGCGGTGTCAGACTTCGATGGAAAGCCATTGGTATTCAAACCGCATTTTTTGTTTCTTTGAGAGACGGTCCCGCGCTCTGTGGGAAGCGCCGTCGGGTCATGATGCTGCGATGTGGAACCACCTCGTTGCCCGGATGTTTATATCTATATAGTATAGAGTAGTGTAAGGTCGGCAGGGGAATTCATGAAACCTCTCTCTCTCCGTTTCGCTCCGGTGGTGCTGTCTACTTTCGCCTTTTTGTGCGTCTGCTCGCACGGTTGGGCGCAGGAAGACTACGACATGTTCGGCAAGAACAAGGTCCAATACCACCGGTTCAACTGGTCGTACATCCAGACGGACCATTTCGACATTTACTTCGATACGGGAGGCCATGCCCTCGCCGATTTCACCGCCGCCGCAGCGGAAGCCGCCTACACGTCGATCAGCAAATCGTTCCGCTACCAGCTCGTCAACCGCGTCCCCATCATCGTCTATAATTCTCACAACGCGTTCCAACAGACAAACGTGGTGAGCGAGTATCTTGAGGAAGGGATCGGCGGTGTCACCGAGCTCTTCAAAAACCGGGTGATCCTTCCGTTCGAAGGGGATTACAAAAAATTCCGCCACGTCATCCACCACGAGCTGGTCCATGCCGTCATCAACGACATGTTCTATGGCGGCTCGATCCAATCGATCATCACCAACAACATCTCGCTCCAACTGCCCTTGTGGATGAACGAGGGCCTTGCGGAATACGAGTCGCTGAAGTGGGACACCGATTCGGACATGTTTCTCCGCGACGCGACGGACCATGAGTACCTTCCCGAGATCCGCAATCTTTACGGCTATTGGGCGTACCGCGGTGGTCAGTCGGTCTGGTGGTACATCGCGAACAAGTACGGCGAGCAGAAGGTCGGCGAGATTCTCAACCGGATCAAAAGCACCCGCAGCGTCGAGGCTGGCTTCCGGGGATCGATCGGCCTGAGCATCGAAGAGCTCTCCGAACGCTGGCAAAAGGAACAGAAGGTCCTCTACTGGCCCGACATCGCGAAACGCGAGGAGCCGTCGGACTACGCGCGGCGCCTCACCGATCACCGCAAGGACGGCGGCTTCTATAATACCAGCCCGGCGATCACGCCGCAGGGTGACAAGATCGCGTTCATCACCAACCGGAACGACTATTTCGATATCTACGTCATGAGCGCCCTGGACGGGAAACTCATGACGAAGGTGGTCTCCGGAAACACGACGAACAACTTCGAGGAGCTGCATCTGCTCACGCCGGGGATTTCCTGGTCGCCGGACGGCAAAAAGCTCGCTCTCGCGGTGAAAGCCGGAGCGGAGGATGCGATCGTGATCGTCGATCCGGAGAGCGGCGACGAACAGAAACTCACCTTTGGCCTCGAGGGGATCTTCTCCGTGGAATGGTCGCCGAAGGGAAATGTCCTCGCGTTTGTCGGCAATACCTCCTCGCAGTCGGACATCTACACGTACGACCTGGACACGAAGACGCTCACCAATGTGACGGATGACATCTTCAGCGACCAGACGCCGGTATGGACGCCCGACGGCTCGGCGATTTACTTTTCTTCCGACCGCGGGGGACTGTCGCACGGCGGCTCCGTGATGGAGCAGGGGCTGAACCAGTTCGATCTCTACCGCGTAGACGTTGCTTCGAGAGCGGTCACGCGCATCACCGACTGGCCGCACAGCGACGAGGAATCTCCCGTTGTTTCGCCTGATGCGAAATCAATCCTCTTTATTTCTGATCGCAACGGCATCAATAATATCTATCGGCTGGACGTCGATTCCGGAAAATTCCGTCCGATCACGAATTCCCTGAGCGGCGTCTACCAGCTGAGTCTCTCGCACGACGGCACGAAACTCGCCTTCTCTTCCCTGAACAATGCGGGCTTCGATATCTTCCTGCTGCGCAACCCGTTCGACCGCGACATCAAGGTCGCCGAGCTTGAGCCGACGGAATTCTACAAGGCGAAGTATGCCGCACCGGCACCGCCCGCACCACCGACGGTTGCGGCGGCAGCGACAGCGGACACTTCTGCTGCAGCAAAACTTGCCGCCATGGCAAAGCATGACACCGTTGCCGCGAAGACGGACACGGTTGCAGCGAAGTCCGATACGGCCGCGGCGCACATTTCGCGCGCGACGGTCCAGCAGGAACCCGATACGACGCACCGCTACGGAAATAACGTCCAGATCGATTTCAGCAACTATATCTTCCGCGATTCGCTCGACCAGAGTGTGCCGTCCGATTCGTCGATCATGCGGATGCCGAAGCTCGCCAACAATATCGATACGAACGGCGACTACCGCGTCAACAAATACAAATTGAATTTCACGCCGGACATCGTCTATGGCAACGCCGGCTACGATACGTTCTACGGCGTCACCGGGTCGACCGTCATGGCGTTCAGCGATCTGATGGGGGACCACCAGATCGTCTTCGAGACGAATCTCCTGCTCGATCTGAAAAACAGCGACTACGGCCTGCAGTATTATTATCTGCCCAACCGGACCGACTTCGGCTTCGGGGGATTCCACAGCGCGAGGTTCGTCTACGTCGATGATCCGATCTACGGCGTCAGCCTGTTCCGATTCCTGACCTACGGCGCGTCGTTGTCCGCCCTTTACCCGTTCGACCGTTACGATCGGATGGATTTCGGCCTGAGCTGGTACAATATTTCCAAGGAAAACCTGGACTACACCGACGACCCGATTCAGACGCGTGTCGTACTCGTCCCGAGCATAGCCTACACGCACGACACGTCGCTCTGGGGGATCATTTCTCCCATGAACGGCACGCGCTATCGGTTCAACATCTTTGGCACCCCTCGCCTCGGCGTCGAGGGATTGAGCTTTGTCAATGCCGTTGGCGACTACCGCACGTATCTCCGGCTCGGTCACAATTACGCCCTTGCGCTCCGGCTCGCGGGCGGAGGGAGCTTCGGCAAGAACCCGCAGAAGTTCATCATCGGGGGCGTGGACAACTGGATCAACCGCGAATTCGACGGCGGATACGTGCCGCTGCAAAACGCGGAAGATTATCTCTTCCTGCAAGTCGGGACACCGCTGCGCGGCTACAATTATGTTGCGGCCCTCGGCTCAAAGTACGCGCTCTTCAACATGGAGTTCCGCTATCCGTTGTTCGCTCTTGTTCAGGCGGGTCCGCTGCCGCTCGGCCTCCAGAGCCTCGGCGGGGTGATGTTCTTCGATGCGGGATCTGCGTGGGATGCCAACCGCGACTACCGCGCGTTCACGCGTACGCCGGACGGATCAGTGACGACGCAGGACCTCCTGATGGGGATGGGCACGGGCGCGAGGATTTACTTCCTGGCATTTCTCGTGAAGTTCGACGTGGCGTGGGCGTGGCATTGGAACAGCTTTTCGCCGCCGAAGTACTACTTCAGTTTGGGTGCTGACTTTTAGCTGGGAAGCGACTCAGAGTAGGCAGTATGCAGTAGGGAGTAAGCAGAAAGATGGAGACGAATCCATCCATGTGACCGTGCAACGCTTTCTGCCTACTCCCTACTGCTTACCGCATACTCTTTGGTCGAACTAGTTCATCGGTAGCTTCACAATAA
>DATJPR010000069.1:0-6103 GCA_035506295.1 Bacteroidota bacterium
ATGTCCTCAATTCCTCCAGGCGGCAGTTCATCGTCGCAACGGAACCGGGAATCCTGCATCAGATGAAGCTCCAGGCGCCGACAAAAGAATTCATCGCCGCGCCTCCTGAAGCCAATTGCGCATGTAACGAATGTCCATACATGAAGCTGAATACGCTGGAGAAGCTCTACCGCTGCATGGCCGATCGCTCGCCGGAAGTCACGCTCTCTGCCGAGATCATGGAGAAAGCGCGGAGGCCGATCGAGAGGATGCTGGCCATGAGCTGAACAAAGCAGTGTCCAGTGGAGAGTGGACAGTGACCAGTGTCGATGAGCATGAGAGGAGTGCTGCCACGAACGGTCTACCAGAGCCGAGCACAGATCGCACGACACTGACCACTGGGCACTAGTCACTGGTCACTCTCTTTTTGATTCTTCTCTTTTCCTTCCGTATATTCCTCAAATCTTTCGTCGCGACGCGGCGTTTCTCTCACCTCACGTTTCCGAATCCAAAGCGATGGCCCGAACGTATATCGAAGACCTTTCCGGCCTTGTGGGCAGGGAAGCGACATTGAAAGGGTGGCTCTACAACAAGCGGTCCAGCGGAAAGATCCGCTTCCTCATTCTCCGCGACGGCACAGGCCTCTGTCAGGGCGTTCTCGTGAAGGGTTCGGTCAGCGAAGAGCTCTTCTCGAAGTTCGATCTGCTCACCCAGGAGTCGTCGTTCAGCATGACCGGCGTCGTCCGGAAGGAGCCCCGGGCTCCCGGCGGATTCGAGATGGACGTCACGGCGCTCGAGGTTATCAACGTCGCTTCGGAATACCCCATCACGCCGAAGGAACATGGGGTCGAATTTCTGATGGACCGCCGCCACCTCTGGCTCCGGTCGAGCCGCCAGCATGCCATCATCCGCATCCGGCACCAGATCATCAAGGCCATCCGCGAGTTTTTCGACAATCGTGGCTTCGTTCTGCTTGATGCGCCGATCTTCACTCCGGCAGCGTGCGAGGGGACGAGCACGTTGTTCGGAACGGATTATTTCGATATGGGGAAAGCCTATCTCACGCAGTCAGGCCAGCTCTATGGCGAGGCCGGTGCGATGGCCTTCGGCAAGGTCTATGTCTTTGGTCCAACCTTCCGGGCGGAGAAATCCAAAACCCGCAGGCACCTGACCGAGTTCTGGATGGTCGAGCCCGAGGTGGCGTTCAACGATCTAAACGACAACATGGATCTCGCGGAGGAATTTCTCGAACACATCGTGCAGTCGGTTCTCACGAATCGGAAAGCCGAGCTCGAGCATCTCGGGAGAAACCTGAAATTCCTTGAAAACGTGAGGAAGCCGCTCCCGCGAATCACCTACGATGAAGCCGTCGAGATCCTGAAGAAACACAATACGCCGTTCACGTGGGGGGACGATCTCGGCGGCACAGACGAGACTGTCGTGTCCGAGCAATTCGACCGCCCCGTCATGGTGCATCATTATCCCGCGGCGGTCAAGGCCTTTTACATGAAGCGCGATCCGGCCCGTCCGGACCTCGCTCTCGCCGTCGACGTTCTCGCGCCGGAAGGATACGGCGAAATCATCGGGGGAAGCCAGCGTGAAGATGACCTAGAAACGCTCACGCAGCGCCTTCAGGAGCAAAACCTCCCGCAGGACGCATTCGAATGGTATCTCGACCTGCGACGCTACGGATCGGTTCCGCACTCGGGCTTCGGGCTTGGCGTGGAGCGCACTGTGTCCTGGATTTGCGGGCTGGATCACGTGCGCGAGACAATTCCCTTCCCCCGCATGATTTACCGTCTGACACCGTAATCCGCCGCCATGCTGACCATCGAAAATCTCCGAAAAGAATACGCAAGAGTTGTGGCGCTTGAGGACGTCTCGTTCGAGGTTGAGAAGGGGGAGATCTTCGGCCTCATCGGGCCGAACGGAGCCGGGAAAACGACCACGATCAGGATCATCCTGAACATCATCGAAGCCGACAGCGGCAAGGTGCTGTTCGATGGAAAGGAATTCTCGCCCGACCTCCAGAACAGCGTCGGGTATCTTCCCGAGGAGCGCGGGCTCTACAAGAAAAGCACCGTCATGGATACCATCCTGTATTTTGCCGAGCTGCGCGGGATGGCCCGGTCCACGGCAAGGGCAAAGGCCACGGAGTGGCTGCAGAAGATGGGACTCGGCGATCATACGAAGCGAAAGGTGGAGGAGCTCTCCAAGGGGAACCAGCAGAAGATTCAGTTCGTGAGCGCGATCATCCATGACCCGAAGCTGATCGTCCTCGACGAGCCGTTTTCCGGCCTCGATCCCGTGAACCAGGAGCTCTTCAAGGAGATCTTCCTTGCGCTGAAACAGCAAGGGAAGGCCGTAATTTATTCGACACACCAGATGGAGCAGGCGGAGAAACTCAGCGATTCGCTCTGCCTGATCGACAGGGGCAGATCGGTGCTTCGCGGGTCGATGCGGGACGTCAAAAGGAAATACGGGTCGAATACCTTGCTGATCGAGTTCAACGGCGACGGCACGTTTCTGGAAAGCTTGCCCGGCGTGAAGCACACGATCCGTTATGGGAACAGCGCCGAACTGCAACTGGACGGTGTCGTGGATCTCCGGCGGCTTGTGCAGGAAATCAACGCGCGTCTCGATCTCAGGAAATTTGAGCTGAAGGAACCGTCGCTGCAGTCGATCTTCCTTGAGGTGGTCGGGGCACGCAAGACCACCCAGGAGGCGCAGGCATGAACAAGATCCTTGCCGTCGCACGCTGGGAGTATCTGGAAAAGGTGAAGAGCAAGGCCTTCCTTATCGGCCTCCTCGTGACGCCTGTCATCATGTTGGCCATGGGATTCCTTCCCATGATGTTTGTGACACAAGAGGACACAACGACCAAGGTCCTCGGGATCATCGATCGCAGCGGGGCGGTCGCGGATCAGTTCCGGATCCGCATGGAGTCGAAGTACAAGCTCTCCAACGGCAATCCGAACTATGTCGTGCGGATCATCGACAGCTCCCCCTCCGATTCGGCGTCGGCTGTGCGCAGCGCCGATGGCATGGTCTTAAGCGGCGAGCTCGAAGGGTTTTGCACGGTGGGAACGGAAATCGCCAGCGACAGTGTCGACCTCCAGTACCGGTCCCGGTCCGTCGGTGATTTTCAATTGCTGGACCGGATGGAGAAAACCCTCCGTGGTATCATCGCAGAGAAGCGCGCGCAAGCGATGGGTCTGAACCCGTCCGTGGTGAAGGACCTCACCGAGCAGTTCGAGCTGAGAACGGTGAAGTTGAACAAGAGCGGCGGCCAGGAGGAGGCGGATTTCGGCAAGGTCTACTTTTCGTCGTTTGCGTTTCTGATGATGATGTTTTTCATGATCGTGACCTCGGGGCAGTTGCTCGTCCGGAGTGTCATCGAAGAGAAATCCAACCGCATCGTCGAGGTGCTGGTCTCCTCGTGCTCGCCGAGGGATCTCATGGCGGGGAAGGTCCTTGGACTGAGCGGGCTTGGGTTCACGCAGCTCGTGATCTGGGGAACGATCGGCCTGTTCATTTCGCTGAAGACGGGCAACGTCTTCATTCATCCCGCCGAGGCCGGATTCCTGATCATGTACTTCGTCCTCGGATACCTGTTCTACGCGGGAGTGTTCATCGCCGCCGGCTCGCCGTTTAACACCGAACAGGAAGCCCAACAGATCAATTCGTATCTGATCATTTTGCTGATCCTGCCGATCGTCCTTTCGTTTCCGGCGATGCGGGATCCCGAAGCCACATGGCTCCGTGTCCTCACCTTCATCCCTTTCTTCACTCCCACGATGATGGCCCTCAGAGTCCCCATCCAGTTTCCCGCCCCCTGGGAAATTGCCGTGACCATCGTCGTCATGGTGGCCTCGATTTACGGCGCGATGGTGGCGGCAGGGAAGATCTTCCGCATCGGCATTCTCTCGACGGGAAAGAGCCCCACCCTGCGAGAGCTTATTCACTGGGTGAAGAACGGCTAAGGAAATCCCCTTCATGTCAACCAGAACATTCCTCTCCCTTTTCGCGGCTCTGCTCCTGGTCCTGCCCTGGTCATCGCGATCACAAGTCGTGGTTTCCCGGCAGGGGAGCGAGACATCGATGCGCACCAATGTTTTCGGATTGGGATTTGCCGGGGGTCCGGCGACGGGGTTGGGCCTCAGTTTTCGTCACCACCTTCCTTCGCCTTTCAGCTACCAGCTCATCGGGGGAATCATCAAGGCCACTGATCGGCTCTACTACTCCGTCGGCGGCGAATTCCAGTACGATCTCTCCCGCACCTCGGCGATCCGTTTCTACGCTGCCGGTGGGCTCTCGTATTATTTTTCGGGGATCTCGGGACACAACGATATGGTCGCGCCCTCTCGTGCGGGTCTCGGCATTGGCGCCGAGACGGCAACAGGATCGGGGTTCCATCTGAACGGCGATCTTCTCTTCACGTACTTCAGTGACGGCACTGTGCTGCCGCTGCCCCAGATCGGCTTCCATTACTACTTCTACTAGCACCGCGGGCTCCGCATCACCCACGGTACGATCGGCGAGGCGCAGCCTGGCTCCCTCCGCCGATACGCCCTTCTTCGGCATCACTCCGGGCACCGGTTTCCTGAACACCCCTGCCGATGGCTTCAACAGTGAAATCGGGTTGAATCTCTGTCCCTTTCCTTGTATTATCAACCTTCGTCATCTCTTCCTCAAAACCTGTGAGCGCAGAACTCCTTCTTTTTTTCTTCCTCGCGGCTGTGGCGGTCACCACCGCCGTGCTTATGATCACACGGCGCAACCCCGTTGTCAGCGCGGTGTGTCTCATCGGGAATTTCTTTGCCCTCGCCGGCCTCTATCTCCTGCTGCGGGCACAGTTTCTGGCGGTTCTGCAAATCATCGTCTACACCGGCGCGATCATGGTCCTGGTGATTTTCGTGATCATGCTCTTGAATCTGGGAGACGAGCGAAGCCTGGCGGAGCGCTTAAACCTGCGGTCGACCATCGGGGTGGTCCTTAGCGCAGGGCTTCTCCTCGAGCTGTTCGTCATCATCGGCGCCCGGGGGGCATCGAGCATCCCGGCGTCCATCCATCCGCAGAGTGAAGCCCTGGGCACTGTCGAAGAAGTGGGGAGCGCCCTTTTCGGCCGTTTCGTGCTGCCCTTTGAAATCACTTCGTTGCTCCTCCTGGTGGCCATTGTCGGAGCCGTTCTGTTGGCGAAGAGGCGTCTATGAGTGTCCCGATCTCCTACTATCTTATCGTGAGCGCGACGATGTTCGTCATCGGCGTCGCGGGCGTGATGATCCGCCGCAACGCCATTGTCGTGTTCATGTGCATCGAGCTCATGCTCAATTCCGTGAATCTCACGCTGGTCGCCTACTCGGCGGCCTTCGGCGACCTCACCGGCCAAATGCTCGTGCTCTTCGTGATGGCGGTTGCGGCTGCCGAAGCAGCGGTAGGGCTCGCGATTGTCATCGCGCTGTTCCGAAACAAGCAGACGGTGGATATCGACGAGATCAATATTCTGAAATGGTGATTGTTCTTCCATGGCGTCTCAAGCGATCGGCATAGCAATCTTCCTTCCTCTCGTCGGGTTCCTCCTGAACGGTTTGTTGGGATGGAAGATCAAGAACGAACGGGTTGCGGGAATCATCGGGTCGTCGACAGTCGGGATCGCGTTCCTGGTGGCGGTGGCGACGTTCGTGCAAATGCTCGGCAGCCCCGTCGATCAGCGTTCGCATGTGCTCACGCTGATGCCGTGGATACACGCCGGATCGCTCTCCGTGAACCTTTCGTACCAGGTGGACCAGCTGTCCATCCTGATGATGTTGATCGTCACCGGCGTCGGGTTCCTCATCCACGTGTATTCCATCGGCTACATGCATGGAGACCCCGGCTTCCGCAGATTCTTCTCCTATCTGAACCTCTTCATCTTCGCCATGCTCAACCTGGTTATGGCGGACAATTTTCTTCTGTTGTTTCTGGGTTGGGAGGGTGTCGGGCTCTGCTCGTATCTCCTCATCGGTTTCTGGTACGACCGGAAATTCGAGAAGAGCACAACTGCCGATGCGGCGAAGAAGGCGTTCATCGTAAATCGTATCGGCGATTTCGGTTTTCTCATCGGCATGTTCCTGATCTTTCAGAC
>DATJPR010000070.1:0-32643 GCA_035506295.1 Bacteroidota bacterium
GGACCAGACCTATTGACCAGGCCTAATAACCAGACCTCGGGACCTCTCATCCCCCCACCTCCTCCTCTCCCCGTCCCCTAGTCCCCGAGGAGTGGGAGACTGGGGGAGGAGGGGACGAAATCCGTTGGCCGGAGGCCGGCGGCCGAAACCTCGCTCAGCGGTCTTTCTCTGAGCAACAAAAAAGGCCACCACGTGCAACGTGATGACCTTGGTATGTGTACCGACGATAGGACTCGAACCTATGACCCCTAGATCCACAATCTAGTGCTCTAACCAACTGAGCTACGTCGGCAAAATGGCTGCGTATTGATGCCAAATCTTGCTTAATATAAGCAATCGGGAGGGCTGGTTCAAGGGCAAGGCAATTCTCGACTCCCGCGATATTTCATTCTTTTCACCGGTTTCACGAACTTTTGCCTCGTCCCCGACGTTTGCAGCAGTATTACTCTGACGCCGGACGTTTCCTGGAAGACGTGGCCCGGTTGTAAGATGATTCCCCCACAAAATGTCGGTACGGGTTGCGATGAAGGACCAGGCTGTCGGGGCAGAAAAGATCGTGCAAAAGTCGGAGCGCGAATTCTACTCCGCCTACGATTGGTGCCTGAATCCCATCCAAACGGTTCGGGATCTCTTTGTACGACTGACCGCGGAGCTCGACCGCTACAGTTCCCTCTCCCGTGCCTGGGAACGTGCCGAGGTCAGGATCACCCTCTATCTTCTCATTTGCGCGATCGCGTGCTCGATCGATGACTACCTATCGTGGGACCCGTTCGTCCTGACACCGGTCGCCGATGATTACCCCAAGTTCGCCTCCGCATTCATGCTCGTGCAGGGAATCCTCAATTTCCCGTACGCACTCAGATCAGTCCGCCGAATTGCGTCGGTGTCCGCGCTGAGAAACGAGTGGCGGAGCTACGTGGACCGCATGTGCTCCATCCTCCTCTCGGACGACCACCTCTCTCCCGAGGCGGTCGCCTCGCTGAAGAGCGACTTCCGGGCAATGGGCTCGCGAAGTCTCCCGGAAGATTTTCTGCGCCGGAAAATGAAGCTCAACGAGGGGTACCGATGCCAGGATTTGACGCACCACGATGTGCTCGCGTTGACTGATCGTTTCATCCAGTCCAATCCCGCGACGGACACGAACATTGTCGTGATCGGACCGCGTACCGCCGGAGCGTATTTCGCGCCGCTGGTCAAGTGCCACCTGCAATATCGCGGCTATCAGCACGTCTCATGGATCACGCTTCGCCCAAAGCGCGGGCTATCGCGGGCGGAGCTGACGTATCTCCGACACAATCTTAACGCTGATTGTCGGGTCATCATCACCGACGACTACTCCAACACCGGGAATACATTCCGGAAGATCCAGAAGATCATCCTTCGGTACGGCGTGTCCCCGAAGAACATCACCCTGCTCGCGCCGCTCCACCCGACCCAGCCGGTCGTGAAGCTCACCGTCCATCCGGAGACGAAGGTGCTGGCACTCCAGCACAAGGATTTGTTCAAAAACTCTTTCCTCAATACTCCGTCAGCAGTCGAGCCACTGTTACAGGAATACCTGGGCGAAACAGGCGGTGCGATTGCTCTGGCACCGTCTACTCCGGACCGGGATCGTCTGAATGCGCAATTTGAACTCCACTATCGTGACAGCTTTCAGGTTCGGCTGAAAAAGGTGTACGACGTGGAGATCCGGTATCCTGATCGGCCGCGAGAAACTCGTCGCGTCCTGGCAAAGAGCGTGGGCTGGGGATGGCTCGGGTATCATGCGTTCATCGCGGGTACGCGACTCAGCGGATCGGTGCCCAACGTCCTCGGCCTCAGGAACGGATTCCTCTTTACCGAATGGGTGGATGGCCGACCGTGGAGCGCTTCCGAAGTGAAAAGCGACGGGCTGGAGGTCCTTTCATCATATATCGTGCGACGCGCGACGCAATTGCGTCTCGAAAGGGACCCTCGCTTCCGCTCCCCCGATACGGGCTGGGGTTGGCTCGAAATCCTCCGCCTTCTGCGACAGACCTACGGAGACAAAATCGGCAGGCTGAAGCAAAAAGCTTTGCACGAAAACCTTCGGCCCTTGGTCAGCCCGGTCCCGTCATTGGTCGACGGTCGCATGCGGCCCGACGAATGGCTCCTGACAGCGACAGGATTGACGAAGACCGATTTCGAACATCACAACTTCGGTGCACCTGAATTTGATATCGTCGATCCGGCGTACGATCTTGCGGCGACGACGTTTGAATTCCAGCTTTCCCCCGAGCATCGTGACTCTTTGATTCAATCGTACACCGTGCAAACAGGAGATGCCGGGGCATCTGATCGGGTATTGATGTACCAACTTCTCTATGGGACGCTCGCGAACCGGTTCGCCCGCGAGGGGATCGTGAGAAACCGGCCATTCGACGATCATGAGGCGCTCCACCAACGGCAACTCCGGTCATGGAATTTCCTGGTCTTCACGATGGCACATTTCTCGTCCGGGCTCGTCAAACCGCTCGACCGCAGGCCGACGAACGGCGTCCTCGTTTCGATGGACATTGACGGCGTTCTCGACAGCGAAGTGATGGGATTTCCTCATCCCACGACGAGCAGCATCTATGCCCTTGCCCTGCTCCGGTACAACGGCTTCACGGTGATCCCCAACACGGGCCGGAGCATCGAACACGTGCGAGCCTACTGCCGGTTGTATGGATTCATCGGAGGGATCGCGGAATATGGAGGCGTCTATTTTGATGCCCGAGATGAGCACGAACAGTCCCTCCTCGAGCCCGACGCCGTCGAACAACTTGCCGCGTGTCGGGAAGCGCTGAAGGCTCTCCCGGGGGTTTTCCTCGACTCCGGCTATCAGTATGCCGTGCGAGCTCTGAGATACAACGCAAAGGGAACCGTAGGCCTCACCGCGGCCGAGGCCGAAGGCATCCTGAAGAGTCACAAACTCGACAAGCTCGCGGTGATCGTCCGTGGCGCTGATACGTATTTCGTGGGCGCCAAGACCAGCAAGGGAGCAGGCATCCTTCACGCGAAAGCGCGGCTGGGCGGTACACGGCTCGTCGCGATCGGCGACTCTCAGGAAGACCTTTCCATGTTCGAGGTGGCAAGCCAGGCGTTCGCACCGGCGAACTGTTCGAGCGGAATTCGCATGGCGGCGAAGAGCAAAGGGATTCACATTGTCGCCGATGCGCAGCAGCGGGGCCTTCTCGCAGCCACCCGGCTGCTCCTGAAGAACGATGAGGTTCCCGCGAGAGAGCGTATGCTGGACAAAGGAAAGGAACACACCTTCCACGCTCTCCTCTATTCCCTTCTTTCAATCGCGGAGCGTTCGCGCGTTGAAAGAACACTCGCGGCGCTCGATCCATTTCACCCCTGACCGACCCCGGTTCTCATCCTCTGCATAGGAAGTTGCCGGTGCCTCCCTCGAAGAGCATCCCGGAGTACCCAGCCCACGATTTGCGGCCGGACGTGAGCCTGCCAGATGTCATAGGGCATCGACGGATAGCCGAATGGAACGTACAGCCGCAGGGGAATTCGATGGGATGCCGCGAGAGAAGCGCAATTGAGAGGCAGGCTGGATAGCTGCTCCATTTCGCAGGGTGTGGAATTCTCCGTGAGTATCTGAAGAGCCTTCCGTGCGAGCAGCCGGTCATGCGTTGCCACTGCGACGTGCGTTGCCTTCTCCGCAAGCCGGCGAACAACATCGAGATAGCCTGCGCGCGCACTGAAGTTTGGCAAGCCCGGATCAGGCCATTGTCCCTTGACGACACGGACGGGGATTCCCCACTCGGCGATTCGTCCGGCGTCTGCCGCACTTCGCATCCATCGTCCGGGCAAGGTGCACCCCAGGTTTCGATAATTCGCCAGCGCACGTTCCAGAAGATTGAATGTCGGGTCCGCCGACGTGGGATCCATCGCATCGCAGTGCACCCGGAATCCATGCTCGTTGGCCACAGCCAGGAGCTCCAGCAGAAATCCGAAATCAAAATTGATCGCCGTGAGTTTGACCGAAAGGTAGCACTCCAGCGACTTCTCCCCGATGAGATGCGCTGCGCTCATGTACGCCTGCCCGATCGTCTTCGGTGTGTCGTCTGGACCACTCCAATATCCGAACGTGCAGGACCAGCCACGGCCCGCCGCCTCCTCATAGACATTGACCGCATCGGAGAGCTGTGGTCCGGCGAGATGACTTGCGGTCATCCGTTCGACGACAAGATTCCTGAATGCCCGGAGCGGGTTCATGGATTCCCCCCCGGGACTACTGCTTCAGCGTGCTTTTGCCTTGACCGGCGCATCCGGTCCACAGCCTTCTTAGCGATCGACCGGAGAACTCCTTTGTCCTTGTTCTTTCTGGCAATCGCCACGATCCGATGAAACGCATCCACGGACAACTCCAGGCCATGGCTCACCATCGGCACAGGCAACATCGGATAGCGGCGAATGGTCTCATGATTGTGGAGCTGGGGCTTCCAGATGTTGATCCATGTTTCGTTCGCCCCGAGCAATTCGTACGCTTCGTATCCCTTTTCAAACGCCGCCTGGATGACCCGGTGCATGAGAAGGATGCCCGGCGAGCAGCGTGCGTAGGCCTCATCGTACCCCACCTTCAGCACCCACAACCTGTTCGCGTGACGGACGAGAAGCTGTACTGCCACGGCCTTGCCATTGATCTTGAGAAAAGCCAGCTGCAGCATTCCCAGGTCGACGGCAGACTTCGCGTACGCCCGGAAAAATCGGTTGAGTGGAGCGTAAGTTGCAAGCGCGGTCTGCGTCCGTGATTTCCATCCCGCGGACTCTACACGAAAGACTTCCGCGAGGAGCCCTTCGAGCGATTCATGATTGGGCGTCACAAGCTCGAACTCCACCTTGCCGAATTCCTCCGCACGTCGTTGCGAACGACGGAGATTCGATCGCCAGGAGGAGGAGATCGTGGCGGTGAAGTCGGACCAGGAAGAGTTGATCGGAATCCATGGGGAGGCGGAAGGAACCGAGCGGAAGTACGCAAAGCCCTGCCGGGATTGGTGCAGAGCATTCGCTTCCGCAGAGTCGGAGAGCAGACCCTTCAGATACAGGGGCTTCCCCTTCGCGATGATCGCCCGCACCAGTCCGCTCAGCGCTTCCGGCGTTCGATAGAGGAACCCGCTCATCTCTTCCAGGACAGCCGCCCCGAGAATCTCGAGCCTGTGAGCGCCGAAGTTCGGGCTCAGGACCAGCGGCGCAATGCCAACGAGCGAATCCTGATCCCGGGCAACAAGGATCGAAAGCTGTCCGGGCGGACAAAACGCCTCGGCACATGCCAGAAACCATTCATGACGAAGGAGAGGGGTCTTGAAGTCCGACGCCAACGCATTCCAGGATTCCGCAAGCGACCGCAAGCCGGAAATATCAGAAACGACGTCGATGTTCACGGATGAATATTGCCTTTTGTTGTTGAACCGGACGATCAGCAACGGCGCCCATGAAGCTTCCTCCGGCGCCGGCGAACATCAATCAACGGTATGACGTCTTCCGGCGCCCGCCGTTCGTGGAGATGGATTTCAGCAACGTCATCACCGTCTCCGTGCTTCTCGCGAGATCGAATTGCTCTTCCACCCTTCTTCGCCCGCGCATACCCATCTCCCGTCTGCCCCGGGGGTCTTCGACGAGTGTTTGCAGGCGGCGCGTGAGAGCTTCAAGGTCATCGGGGCGCACAAGAAATCCCGTCTTTCCTTCAATGACGATATCGCCGATCCCCCCGACCTCGCTGACAATGACGGGCAGACCCATTGCCATTGCTTCGAGGGTCGCCCACGAATAGGTGTCGGCCCGGGTCGGCAGCATGAATATGTCAGCGTCCCGATACGCGCCGATCAGTTCCGGACTATTTTCCTGGAAACTGTTGTGGACGAAGACATTCCCGGGGGCCGGGCCCTCGAAACTGTCGGTCACAAAGTGGAATTCCACTTCGGAGAATTCCTTCGAACCGGCAAGTTTCAGAAGCAGGTCTCCTCCCTTTCGAAGGAAGTCCCGTCCGACAAAGACGACGCGCACCGGTCCCTTCCGCCGTTCGCGTGCGTCGATATCCTCCTTCGTGAGGTGCCAAATCCTCAGATCGACGCCGGGAGGAAGCACGGTGATCCTCTCTGAAGGGATGCCGTAGTCATGGATCAACGAATCACGCACCCCGGTGGAGAACGGGAGCAGATGTGACGCCTGTGCGAACACGGAGCGCGTCACAACATGCTTGAGACGCGAGGCTGCGCTGGCCGGATTGAATTTCGGCAGAGCATACCAGAGCTCGTTCCTGGCCGCCCAGAGCGGAGTCAGATCCAATGCAAGGGCATAGGGAACGCGCCGGCGAAACCGCCAAAGAAAAGTGACGATGCTGTACCCGAGATAGTACGCAGCATCAAAGCCGCCGAGCTCCCGCTCGAGCGGTCTGATCCTCAACCACGTCGCCGCGGAATTGCGCCATACGCCGAGGAGAGAGATGGGAGGTATCCTGGTGATCCAATCTTTCGGGTACATCTCAATCGGAAGCCACGCGATCCTCATGTTCGGTCGCTCCCGAATTCCCGATTTGAGGTTCAGCAAGACTGTCTTGTTCCCACCGACAACCCATACCGCAAAGAGATACCTGGCTTTTCGGTTCAGCTGCTCTATCATCTTGTCTTGCGGATTTCCTTCCTCGTCAATGTTCCGTGAGTTGCGCGATGGCCTCATCGCATGATCCCTTGGCAGCCAGCTGATAGGCTTCATCAAGCTTCTCCCCGATTGCCTCCCATCGGTAGCTCGGGAGAAGATTGGCGAAGGCAGATTCTGCAAGCGATTCACGGAGACGGGGATCGCGGAAGAGTCGGACCACCGCGGCTGCGAATGTTTCAGGAGTGTCGGCAATGAGGATGTCCTTGCCATGCGTGAAACTGATCCCTTCACAGCCAATCGAAGTCGAAACTATCGACTTCTTCATGGCGACAGCTTCAAGGGCCTTCAACCGCGTTCCTCCCCCGATCCAGAGCGGGATGATCACGACCTGTGCTCGAGCGAGGTACGGTCGGACGTCCTCCACGTATCCCGTCACCTCCACCTTGGACGACGCCCAACGGGTAACACGGATCGACGGTTTAGCCCCGACAATCGATATCGTTGCAGAAGGAACCTGCTGCAGGATCAGCGGGAAGACCTTCTCCATAAAATAGAGCACTCCTTGCTCATTCGGGTAGTATTCCATGAGGCCGGTGAACACCATGGAGTCGGGAATGGTCGATTGGCGCCGCGGGGAGAAGTTCTTGTCGTCAACGCCATTGGGCACCACAACGAACGATTTTTCCGGCAGGTCCTTGCGAAACATCGATGCATCCCGTTCAGATGTCGCCATGATTACGTTGCTCTCCCGCAGGTTCCGGATCTCATCACGCCGGATCGCCCGATAGATGAGCAAGAAGAAAAATCGCCGGAACAGACTGTGCGCCTCGCGGTACATCCGCTGGACATTGTCGTATTCCACATTGTGGGTGTCGCAGACGATCGTCGTTCCTTTCGGGAACCGGTAATAGAACATGAACGGCGTGCTCAGGTGGACGAGATCATAGTGGTCACGTGCCAGCATATCATCAAGGACGTGTTGCGTCTTGCGAAGATAGAGCCGCCGAGCCTCGCTGCGCCCCGTCAGGAGATAGAATATTGTCTGCAGTCGGGCGCGCAGAACCGATCGCCTGACCGGAATGCAGACCATTTCCCGGAACAGATGGCCAAAATGCTCACGGAACGCCTGCTCGTCTTGTTCGCCCTGGACGATGATCGAGACCTCGTGGCGGCTGGCGGCCTCCTGAAACATATGAAGGTTCCGTTTGATGACCCCTGACACCGGAGGATACAGGGCGGAATGGAAGAGCATCAGGACCTTCATGCCTTACGCCCCGCCGGACCGGCTACGGTTTGCTCGGGATTTTTCGCCTTCACGACGCCGTCATGCAGGAATGAGTTCCATCGGCGCGCGAGATGTTTCTTCATCGCGCCGGAGAATAATCCGTACTCTTTTCTGGTCAGACGGAAGAGCGAGCGCTCGAGCCAAACGCGCCGGCCAAAGGAGACCTGCAGGAGATGCCACCGGTAGTTCCTTCGCGCGGTCTCCTCCCCGGGGAACACCGCGGAGATCGTCCATTGGGGAACGGGGACTCCGCCGAGATCCATCTTGTACGATTCGGAGCCGCGAAGGAAATCGTACACGTGGAACCCTTGATGGAACAAGTATTCCATGCTATGGGTGTGCAGGACAAGTCCGGGGGAATGATGAGCAGTCTTCCCGGGATCACCGAGCCCGCTCAGGTAGTACTGAAACTCATCCCGATGTTTGAATCCGACAATGGCAAGCCGTCGGTCTCCCTCGATCCGGAAAAATGCAAGCACCAGTTTCCCCCGTTGCTTTTGCTGTTCCAGCGCATCGCGGAAGAATCGTTCGAACTTTGGGTCCTCGAACAGCCCGGGCCATCCGCTCCTCTTCCAACGTTGCTGGTGCAGCCGGGCAAAATCCTGAAAGTCGTCCTGAAAGGAAGACTTTTCATCCGTAAACTCCACTTCGCCTTTGAACTTTGATGCGATCTGCCTCCGGAACTTCTCCATCTTGCGATTGTTGTTGCATGGAATCGCCGCAAGACTCTCTTCCCATGTAGGCTTGAAGACAACCCGCGGGCAGTAATCGGTCACTTCGCGTTCCACATTGAGTCCAACCTTCCGAAGCGCTTCGGACCAGACGATATTCCTGGGAGAACGATCGGAAAAATCTTCGATGACAACGATGTCGAATGCCCCTCGATGCTTTGCGATATGTCCCGCCACAGCGTCGAGCGATAACTGGTCACACCCTTCTGCAACCAGGAAGTCCTGATAGTCCGATTGCCCGCGACCGATTAATCCCATCCGGCGTATGCGGAGAAGACCGTAGACACGCAGCACTTCAATAAAGAACGGCGCGATACCGGCCACCCTTCCCCCTTCGTACACGAGGAGGATATTCAGGCGCATATCGGGGTTGCCTTCGCCGTAGTGCTTCCACCATGTTCGCTGCCAGGAGAACGACTGAAAGACCGAAAAGCCGTTTTGATCGAAGAGCCGATCCCATTGTTCCTGAAGAGCATCAAAGTCCGCCGTTGTCTCCACGACACGAACAACTGCCGAAGGACGCGCCATGCCGGCAGTAGATGATACGGGTACGGTGATCAGAGATTCAGTTTGAGCGGTTTGACTCTGCACGTATTCTCCTACGTTGGAATTGAATCAGTTGTACGTGTTCGACGCTGAAGGAAGGACTTCCCCTTCCACCAACCCCAGAGAAGCGTCTTTTCCGTTCCGTTCATTTTGACCATCAAGCCGACCTCGCCGGTCGCGTTGTCCACGTTGAGCCTTCGAATCTCCAATGGATCCGCGGCTATATTCATCGGCCCCGTGTTCACGGCAAAGGCACAGCGGTAGCCTGCATCCCGGACAACAGCCTTCACTCGCGAACTCGAAGCGCTGTAGGGGTAAGCAAAACTCACAACGGGGCGCTGTACGATGTCCTCAATCACTTTTTTCGACCGGTCCAATTCTTGCCAAAGATCTTTCTCGCGAAGATCCGGCAGCCGCGCATGAGTCATCGTGTGCGACCCGAACTCCATCCCCTCTTTCACCATCTCCTCGATATGACGCCGTTGAAGAAGCTCCGCGCGCGGCACGCCAAGAGGAACGTCCCACCAATTGAAGCGTCGCGTGAAATCTGCGACAAGAAATATCGTGGCGGTGAATCCAAACTCCCGAAGGATCGGGAACGCCTGTGTGTAGTTGTCAAGATAGCCGTCATCCAGCGTAAGCAGGAACGGCGTTTTCCCCGCTTCTTTTCCGGGTGCGATCCCGGAGACCATTGACGACAAGGAAGGGGTGTAGAAACCCCGGCGGTGCAGGTAACTCATCTGCCTGCGAAAGGTCGATTGTTTCACAACGTACGGCGAGGCGTACCAATCCTCATCCGGGCAGACTCGATGAAAGACAAGCGTTTGCATTCCCTTCATCATGGCTGGTCTTCCGCGCTTTCCGGCTCGCGGGCCGTCCGCACCCAGCCTTTGCCCGCCCCTTTGCGGGCGATCTTGAAATACAGAGAGAATTTCCACGCTGCATACCGGGGGACGAGCCAGACCATGGAGAGCAGCGAGCGCTCCGAGCCTGCCGCTACGAGGCCGATCACGGCGTGCATGAGACCGAGAAACACGACAAGTGCCCAGAGTTCGGCGACGACGAGCGCGGATGAGTCGCCAACGAAATACTCCACGAGCGCGACCACGCCGAGCAGGATTGCGATCCCGACAAGATTCACCAGCGCGGGGGTCACCAGGTCGAGCAGGGTATCAGCGATCAGCAACGATCTGCGCCGGATGGCTCCCAACAAAAGAGGGCGCCAGTATCTTCGAATGAGGGGGAATCTTCCCATCTCCCACCGCGCCCTTTGGCTTTCGGCGAGCCGGGGATCTCTGGTCATCGTTGCAAGCACCGTCGCCTCGGGAGCGTAGACGACGCGAATGCCGCGCAAGGCAAGGCGCAGGCTGTGCTCCAGATCTTCCGCCTGGGAATACGCTTCCCAGGGGATTTCCCGGAGGACGCCCATCGTGAATCCCATGCCGTTTCCCCGCAGCCCGGAAGAGCATCCCAGGACCTTTCGACCGAGGGGTCGAACGTAATTATTGAGCGCGAAACCGAGGCGGATGGCCTCGGGGCTCCATGCACCCTCCTCCGGCCTGACCTGATCGTTGCACTGAACAACCTCGGCGCCGGCATCGAAATAGCCGTTCAGCACAGAAAGGAAATTGCGCGAAACGGTTGAGTCGGCGTCGATGATGGCAACGCCTTCGAACTCTCTGCCCCTCAACCGGTCAAACGCCCACCGAAGCGCGTGCCCCTTGCTCCGCTCTTCGTCAGATGTTCTCTCAAAGACTTCCGCGCCTTCGCGAAGGGCGATTGCCGCCGTGGCATCCGTGCAGTTATCGGCGATCACGATGATCGCAAAATACGCCGCGGGATAATGAACCGCCCGCACGCTTGCAATGGTCCCTGCGATCGTGATCTCCTCGTTATGGGCGGGGATCACCACGGCGATTTTCCTCCATCGCCCCGAGGGGATGTCGGGATGGACACGCGCGATCATCGCCAGAAGGCTAAGAAGAAAGAGGTGAAGGAGAAAGCCTCCGATGACAAAGAGCGCGAGGATATGAAGGGCGAGGAGCACCGTCATCCTGTCTCCCTCCCGGCGCTGATGACCCGCCGGAGGCCTCTCACGCTGAGGAAATCCCGAAGGAACTCCTTCTCCTGAACTTCCAGCACTCGAAGGGCGGCAAGCGTGCCTGCATACGCGACCACCGACAACGGGGCGACCAGGAACCAGGGAAGTTCCGCCTGTTGCTGGAGGAGCCAGACAACTGCTCCCATCACACATCCTGCCGCCACCCCCTTGAGGGGCACCGCGAATCCGTCGCCCCGGAGTATTCCCCGGGGCATCAGGACGATGGCCGAGACCATGATGAACAGTTCGACGAGATTGGTGGCGAGCGCCGAACCGACGCCGCCGTTCCCCATCCCCGATTGGAAGACCGGGATAAGAAAATAGTTCAAGCCAACGCTCAGGGGAATGGCAAGCAATGCGATGATCGACCATTGCCGTTGCCGATCGAACGCGACAAGCGCCGTGACCAGAATGAAATCGACATAGATCAGCAGGAGCCCCGGCGAAAGGACTCTCAGGATCGGAAGAGAGTCGGCATACTGATCCAGGCCGAAGAGAATGCGGATGATATCCTCGGCGAACGCGAATGTGCCGATACAGATCGGGATGCCGGCAAGCAGGATGACATCGAGACTCTTCCTTGTCGCGCGGGAGACATTCCCTTGCTGCCCACCCATCCTCGCAAGAACCGGGAACACCGCAAGCGAGAGAATATTGGGGAAGAACATCAGGATGTCGAAGAATCGGAACGCCGCGCCGAACCACCCGACGACGGTCTCCGTCGTCATGAGTGAGAGCATGATGGCATTGACGCGGTAATAGATGACGGCGAAGATGGCCATCAGAAGATACGGGAGTCCCTCCTTTGCAAGGCTCCACGCCTGCGTCCAGGAAATGCGCGGGAGCCTGGGAACCAGGCGGCGGAGGAAGAAGATCCCGACCACAAAACTCGCAAGCGTGCTCACGGACATGATGGCGGCGATCACCGTGGAATTTCCACCCATGATCAGGATCGGCACTGCGATGGCGGTCAACAGAACGCGTTCGGTGATGGAGGCAATGGAGCGGTACTCCATGCGCTCGAAACCCTGGAATGTGCTCACCATCACGGCAGAGATGCCCTCCCAGAATTTCGCCGCGCCGAGGATGAGGACGAGAATCCGCACAGGGGTCGGATAGCGGCCGATGACAACAAAGAGCATGAGCGCGAGAATGGAGATCATCGTCAACCCCAACCTCAACCCGATCGAATTTGCCACGAGCGGTGCGGCCTGCGAAGGGTCCCGCGAAATCTCCTTGGCGATGTAATAGGACCCCCCGAAGTCAATGAACACCTGCGCCATCAACGCAAGCGACATTGCCAGGAAGAGCTGCCCGAAATCCTCGCTCCCGAGATACCGCGGGAGAAAGATCATGAGGACGAAGGACGAGACCCACGTCACACCCTGCGCTCCAAGCATGACCACCGCGTTGCGGGAGACCGTCCTGGCAGTTTCAAAGCTCATGCAGTCCTCTCGGGATCGTGCGGTATGAGACGATGGTCAACTTCCGGCCCTCCAGAGGGCCCTGGCAAGGTTGGGCACCTTCAGTCCCCATTCTAGCTCGAGGGACCCGATGCCGCTTCTCACGGCAAAGCGGCGGATCTCCAGAGGATCGAGATCGAACCGCTGCGGACCGCTCGACCACGCACACGCAAACGCGTACTGCGCATCCGCAACCATCGCTTTCGTCCTGTCGCTGACGATACCGTACGGGTAGGCGAAACTGAGGACCCGACATTCGAGGATTCGCTCCAGCGTCGCCTTCGACCTGACGATTTCGTCTCTGGCAACCTCCGCGCTGACGGTGGAGAGATCCGGGTACGTGAGCGTCAGGGATCCTATCTCCATCCCCTCCGCGGACATTTCACGGAGCTGGTCCGCCGACATCTGAGATGCGTGTGGATGATCGGGTGCGCTTGTCGTCGTTACGCCCGGATGGGCGGCGAGCGAGAATACCACCGCCTTGCCTCCACTTTCCTGGAGAATTTGAAACGCCACGCGATAGGTATCGAGATGCGCGCCTTCAATCGTGAGGATGACGGGCTTTCTCGGCAGATGCAGGCCTCCCTCGGCGAACAGCCGGCAGTCGCGGAACGTTATCGTCGTGAAGCCCCAACGGTCGAGCAAATCCAGATGCCTGCGAAACTCCGACTCGTGGACGCAGCGTGGATTGTCCCTCGCCAGCAGTTCGTTGTCGGTGATGCGGTGATACACCAGCGTCCTGATGCTGTGCGTATCCCCTTCGCACACCTCCGGCTGCGGAAATGTCTCAAAGCCCTGCATTAGGATTCTCCCTGGTGATCCGTCGAGAGCCGTGGAGCGGCAGTCAGCATCGGCTGGTTCAGCACCCGAGCGGCGATGACCCTTGCAACGTACAGTGGGATTTCAACCAGTACCCTGTCCCATTTCGAGGCGGGGTCCATGACGAACCGGAACACCCATTCGAGCCCCACCCGTCGAATCCACAGCGGGGCACGACGCCGTTCCCCCGCGAGAAAATCGAAAAGTCCGCCCACGCCGAAGCACATGCCCACCGAGAGCGCGGGAGCATGCTGGACGATCCATTTCTCCTGGATCGGCGAGCCCATGGCGACAAAGAGGAGATCCGGCTTGATCCGGTTGATCTCCGCGATGATGGATTCTTCTTCCTCGGTGGAAAAGTGGCCGTGGCGCATTCCGACAATCGCAAGTCCGGGCCACCGCGCAAGCAAAACCTCCTTGCATCGTTCGGCCACTCCCGCTTTCCCGCCGAGCAAGAACACCGACCATTGTCGATCGCGAGCAAGTTCGAGCACGCGGGGCGAGAAATCCGTGCCGTTGAGATTTTCCCCGATGGGATGTCCCAGGAGCTTTCCTGCCAGGGCAAGACCCGATCCGTCCGGAAGAACAAGATTCGCTTTCTGGAGCGAGTCGAGAAAATCCACGTCACGCCTGGCAAGATGGAGACTGTGAACATTGACAAAGAGCACCGAACGCGGTTCCCGGTCATCAACCCGCAGCCCGTAGCGCTCGACGTATCCAAGCGCGGTGGACCCGTCGATGTTGTCGATCGGGACATCCTCAATGAACAGGCGCTCGCCGGTTCTCCTTCCCGCCGTCGCTACCCTTTTCTCCCGCACTTCGGAGAAACCGTTGCCGCGCACTTCATGTGCTCGCATTCTCGGTTTCCTCCCTGGATGGTGTCGCCTGTGGGTTGACGTATCGTTCTATCGCCGGGAACAATCCCATCAACGTCCCGAGGTACAGGTTCGTCCGGTAGCGCACGAGATGCAGATCGAAATACGCCGCAACGAGTTGATTGATGATCGCGATGATGATCATGATCGTCACGGCCTTGAAATATGGATCCTCGAGAACCTTGAGCATCGAAGTCGCACGCAGAGCAAAGCCGTCCATGAAAAACCAGAAGATGAAGAACCCGATGCCGCCGACCTTCACCATGAGCCAGAGGATATTGTTGTGGGCCATATAGTCGCGGAGGGAGTAATTGATGGCCACCAACGCGAGGGGCTGATCGTACTTCGTACCGAACCCGATCCCCATCAGCGGCGTGCTCCGGATGGTGAACGCAAGGTTGTAGTCCTCCAGCTTCCTGTAGAGATTCGAATAGTAGTTCCGTTCGCCCAGCGTGGCCTCGTCGTCGACGAACCCGGAGCGGATCTGATTGATCGGCGCGGCAAACCGGCTGTTGCTCCCCCAGAAGGCCGCACCGTAGATGGCGAAGATCACGATCCCCCCTGCGGCATATTTCAGGATCCGCACAAGGGCGGGACGCGGCAGAAGGATCAGAAAGGTGATCAACGATACACCCAGCGAGGCGTATGCCGCACGCCTGTTCGCTGCGTAGTAGCCTATGAGGAGAATCGGGAACAGCCAGGCCAGCGCCTTCCGCTGACGTGAATGCACATGGAAAACGATCAGACCGAACCAGAGAATGATCAAGGTGATCATGAACACGGGGTCCTCGTGATTCAACAGCGCATCGTGCCCGCCGAGGCTGAATCCCATGCTGACCATGCGATAGGCCCCTTCGAAGGCCTTGAACGAGATCCCCGCGATGCTGACCCAGAGGACGTTCCGCACCTGTTCCGGCGTCTGGATGATTTGCGGAACGAAGAAGTACATGATGAGCAGATAGAAGAAGCCTCGCAGCTCCCAGAGCGCGATCACCGCATTCCCTCCCGTGCCGCTGCCATACAGATACCCGATCAAGAGCCAGGAGAGAAAAACCAGCCCAAGCTGCCACACCGTGGCCCGCTGCAGGGGTTTGTGGCTCCGGAAGATGATCGTCAGCGCCCACACCACCACCAGGAAAATCAGGTGGAGTTCCATCGGGCTGATGGAGGCCGCCTCAATCTTCGGCAAATACTGAATGGTGTTGATGTTATTGAAATACTCGGTCTTGTACGTCAGTGAAACGAAATCAGGAATCTCAAACTGGTCGATGCAGAGCACGAGGAGGAGAAATGCGTAGAATCCCCATTCGATCTTGTACGCGGTGACAAAAACGACCACGATAAGCCCGAGGACGCCAAGACCGCCAATCATTGTGTCTCCCCCGCCCACAACAGCGGCGGCGACGAGACCTGAGAGACACACGATCGCCGCCAGCCCTCCGATTTCGCGCCGGTTCTCCCTGATCCACCCCATGAGTTACTGCACTCCTTTGATGATGGCGGGCGGCTTCATCAAGAACATGGCCAGGAGCACCACGGCCGCTTGCGCGAGCGCGATGAGAAAGAGAAGCGCGTATGCCCGCACCCCCCGTGAAGAGGAGAACTTCCCCACAAAGACTGCACAAAGATAGAACACGATGACAGAAAGAAGAGAACTCATTGCCTTCTCCCATTCCTCGCGCCGTTTGTTTCGATGCGATTGTAGACGAAGCCGATGACCCTGTGCTCGTTCAGCATCTGGAGCGACCGATCGATATCCATTTGCTTCGTTTTCCCTCCCTGGACGACAAAGAGCACGCCATCAAGCTGGTTGGTGAAGAGAAGCGGCAGCTCATGATCGTGCAGGGAAGGAAGGTCGACGATCACAAAATCGAAGTACTCCTTGAGCGAGTAGAGGACGTTCCTGAAGGCGGCGATCTGCGCCAGCTGCAGCGACGTTTCTGCGGCGGACAACCGGAAACCGTTCCTTTTCCTCTTGAATTCATGATCCGTCATCATCCGGCCCGCAGAGGAACCGGCGGTCAGGAGATGCAACCCTTTCACGGATGTCGACGCCACCTGCACCGTGGTGTCACCCATGGCTTCAAGGAGGCCCGGTCCCGCCGGAATGCCGAAAATCCGGTGGATGTTCGGTTCGCGGAGGTTCAGATCGACGATGATCGTCCTCTTCTGATAGGCGACCGTGAGGGAGATCGCGAGGTTGCACGCTACCAGCGTCTTTCCTTCCTGAGGACTGGCGCTGGTGACTCCCACCGCGACATTCACCGCCCCGGCGTTGTCCCCGAGGAGGGAATAATTGAAGCAGTCATAGTAATGCGGCGCGATATATCCGCCGTCGATGGCTGTTCCTTGTTCTGGACGTTCAACAAGCGTCTTCCGGAGCGGCATGACCTCCTGCGACGGAAGAACGGTCCTCGGCCGCCCCTGCGGGCCCTCCTGATGTTCGGTTGCTTCTTCGTCAACGTCCAACGGGTGTTCCTTCGATTCGATGATTGACATGGCCTCAGGAATTGTGTAGTCGAACATCCGGGAGCAAAGCCACAATCGGCTTGCGATATTGTTCGATCTCTTTGGGCGAACGAATGGTGGTATCCAGCAGCTCCGCCGCGATGGCGGACAGGAACCCCAGGAAAATCCCCATCGCAAACCCTCCCAGGATGATAAGCTTCCGGTTGGGCTTGGTGGGGGTCAGCGGGACGCGCGCCGGATCAATGATGATGAAGGCATTCTCGGCGTTCTTGCCGAGCTCCTGGGCAATGCGGGCCTGCTCCAGCTTGACGCGCATTTCGCTGTACAGCTGGCGGTAGAACGTAAAGTTGGATTCCGTCTCCTGATCCACCTGCTTGGATACGGACGATTCGGTGATCGTGCGGATCATCTCCGCTCTGCTGGTCTGCAGATCCGACTGGCGATCTGTGAGCAGGGAAATCTGCGAACGCAGGGCAACACGCATGCGGTCGAGCAGGGCGACGATCTGGTTCTCGTACTTCAAGACTTCCGGAAACTGCGGAGTGTATCTGGTGGACACACTGTCGTAGCTGATCATCAGGCTGCGCAGCTCTGCATGGAACGGGACATCGGAGTTCGCAAGCTCGGCCAGGATCAGGCGCCCTTCGTCCGTCTTCAGTCCCGAGGGGAAGAGCGACAGATTCTCGAGCGCGCGCTGATATATGCGAATCGACTCGTCGTTCTGCTTGATCTTGTCGGAGACCGTCTCGAACTGGGTGGTCAGGGATGTTCCACCCCCCGGCATCTGCTCCGACCGTTGGCGGAGAAGCGCGAGGAGCGATTGTTGCGAGCGGTCGTATTCCCCCTCGTATTCTCGAAGCTTGCCTTCAAAGAATTTCACGGTGTAATCGTTCCGGCTGAACTCCGCCTTCAATCTGGTGTCGATGAAGAGCTCTGCGAGCAATTCCACCGCCTTCTTCGCCCGCACCGGATCAGAGTCCACAAAGCGAATCGTGAAGGAATTCGTCCCGTTCTTGTCCGTGCGGATGCTCGCCTTCGTCTTGTCAACGAGCTCGTCCCATGCCGCAGCATTGCCCCTCGGCGTCTGTTCCTGAAGACTGTCGAGCAACGCTTCTATCGTACTTCTGCTGTAGACGATCTCTTCAAACGTCTGAAGGCGGTCTTCCGATGCCATCTGGACCGCCATCGTGAAGCTGACGAGAGGATTGAGGATCTCGTCCTTCTGGACCCAGATGGTCGTCGAGGACTCGTACTTTCTGGGAAGATAGATCGCTCCGAGAATGCAGATGGCGGTCACCAGAATCGGCGGCAGAATAAGAAACTTCTTTCTGCGCTTGAGGATGACGAACACCTGATGAAGAGTGAATTGGGGTGATCGCAAGTGGCGCATACCTCCATGGAAGAATTGACATGCTTGACCTTACAAGGTCTATGCCACCGGGTTCAGAATCTTCCCGCGACTCCAAACATGCGTCCCTGCGCCGTCAGACGCGAAATTGGCCACCCTCCAAGATCTCTTGATGGACTTGCAGTGTGTCCGCCGGATACAGATACCTGACTGGTGTCTCTCCGGGAAACAGTATCGATGCATCACGAGCCGAGGCGCAGGCACAAATCCCCTCTCTTCCGCCATTCTCTTCTTCGGCACAATTCTTGATCTGTTGGCGATGACTTCATGAATCCTGTCGTCCCAAAGAGTCCGGTGAACATGGTGGTTTCAATTCGCATTATGCGCGCATGGCTGTTGTTCCCCATCCTCGCGATGATGTTTCTGATCGGCTGTAGCAGCGGCGAAGTGTCCAAGGACCAGGTGCTTTCGTCCCTCACCTCCCGTGGCCGGCGACTGACCGTTGAATCCGAGAATTACGTGCTCCAGAAGGGCGATCAGATCGAGATCACGATCCCGGGGTATTCTGATTTCCACACTATATCGAACGTGGACGAAAACGGGATGATCACGATTCCCACCATCGGGGTTATCCATGCAGGCAGCGAGACCAAGGGTCAGTTGAAAGACGAGATCAGGAAGAAGCTGTCGTTGTATGTGAAGGACCCTCCCCCGCCCATCATCAGGATCAAGGGGGAGATGGAACAAAAAGTCATCGTCCTGGGATCGGTCACCACGCAGGGAAGCTACACGGTCCCCGGCGCTGTGTCCCCTCTGCAGGTCCTGGCACTGGCAGGAGGCCCTGTGTCCACCGCCGACCTCCGGCACGTCAAGATCTTCAGGGGCGACGACGAGACAACCGAAGAGATCGACATCTCGAATTCCCTTGTCGCAATCGCGGGGAACGTCGAAAGCCTCCCGAACGTCAACCCGGGCGACCTTGTGTATGTTCCCAAAGAGGAGAACGTCGTCCGCGATTTTGCAGATCTCCTCCGTGACGTCATCGTCTTGTTCGGCATTTTCTCGGTGGTGAAATGAGCCTGAGGACTCGTGCGGCATGGGCCGGGATCGTGCTCGGGGCGGCTCTCATCACGGCGAGTCCTTTCGCGCGCTCGCAGGCGTACGTGTATTTTGCGCAGCCATCGGGCGTGAGCATCCGTGGCGAATCGTTCGCCAACGCCTACAGCGCCGACGCCTTCGATGTCACGAGCATGTACAGCAATCCCGCTTCGCTGACCTATATGGATAATCGTTCCGTCGTGGTGTCCGATGTGTTCGACTGGACCCTGAAATCCCAGACCTACAGTTTCGCCGTGCCGCTGCTGTTCACGCCGGACCTGCGCTTCGGCATTGGTGCTTCATACGCGAACAACGGTACCGTCTTTTCAGAGACAGGAGACGGGGTGCCCACGAAGTCGTTCGAAATCGACGTGGCGACGGCAACCCGTGTCATCCCCACGCTCAGTGTCGGGATCCTCGGCGGCTTGCGATCCTTCACCTTCGCCAATCTTACCCGGCCGTCGGAATGGGCCCAACTGGGGATCTTCTATAATCCGCTTCCGGGGATAGATTACGGATTGGTGTACCGGTACCGGCGAGGTCTTGTCTTCGTCAAGGCAGGCAGCGACGTCTCCCTTGAGCCTTACGCCCAAACCCCCGCCGATCTCGAACTGGGCGCCGCCATGACGTATCCCGCCACCTCCGCTTCGCCGATCGTCTGTCTCTCGCTGACCACGATCCGCACTTTCCCCAGTGCGGAGCGCTTCAATATCAAAGGGGGGCTGGAAGTCTACCCGGTTCCGTTCGTCGCCTTGCGTCTCGGTTATAAGGTGGGATCCTCGACAAATCTCCCGCGGTATGGGATCGGAATTCACGTGAACAATTTCCGCTGTGACTTCGGCATCGGGCCCAGTCAGGCCGACGACCGGTTCCACGGGTTTTCTCTTTCATATTCATTTTAAACAACCTTATGCGCGCACCGCATCCGACTGAATTTGCTTTCGAGCGATCCTCCAATGCCGTCATGCAGGAAGCGATTCTCACCATGAAACGCGTGGCCGGAAGAGACGTCAACCTGCTGATCAAGGGAGAGACCGGCACGGGAAAGGAATGGGCGGCGAGGATGATCCATGCCGAGAGCCCGAGGCGCGACTGTCCGTTCGTCCTGGTCGAGTGCGCGGCAGTTGCACCGGACGCGCTGGAGCAGGAGTTTTTTGGTTACGAATCAATCACGTGGGACGGTGTGACGATCAGAAAAGGGTACTTCGAAGAAGCCTCCGGCGGCACGCTCTACCTGAGCGGCATTGGGAATCTCCCCACGCCGTTCCTGCCGAAGATCTCGCACGCGATCGAGTACCAGACCGTCCGGCGCGTTTTGGGAAAAGTCGATATTCCGGTGGACGTCCGGGTTATTGCCACACTCATTCCATCCAACGACCGCGGACCCATGAGCTCGTTGAATCTTGAGCTCATCCAGCGAATCAGTCCGATTCAAATCGAGATGCCACCGTTGCGGGAACGGCGCGAGGACATCCCTATGCTGATCGATGGATTTCTCAGAGACCTCGGTCATCGTGCCGGGCCGTATCAGAAGAGAATCTCATCGTCCGCGCTGCAGACGCTTGTCGCGTTCGACTGGTCCGGCAATCTGCGACATCTCAAGAACGCAGTGGAATATGCGAGTATTCTCTCAGATGACGACGTCATTCAACCCCATCATCTTCCCTCGTATTTACGACCGGTGGCAGAGGGCAAGTGAGCGGTCGCCGATACGATGGCGTCGTGATGTGGAATTCGCGAATGGTCGGGGACCACTACTTGTAGAAGGTCTCAGCGACCGAAGGGTGAAGGAGTCGTAGCGTGCTCATCGAATATGTTTTTGCCTTTGTCGTGCCCCTGGCACTGTCCCTCGCGCTCACGCCCGTTGTTCTGAAGCTCGCGGTCGCGGTCGGCGCCATCGACCGGCCTGGAGGCAGGAAAGCCCATCTCACGCCAACGCCGAGACTCGGCGGCGTGGCCGTATTCGTCAGCTTCAGCGTCTCCCTCGTCCTGATTGCGCTCTTTGCGCAAGGCCTGACTTTTCCGCATTGGATGACCGGGACAAAAGGAACGCTGCTCTTCGGCTCGCTGGGGATTATCCTCCTCCTCGGGATCTGGGACGACCTTCACGAGCTCCGGCCGTCACAGAAGTTTCTCGTGCAGCTTTTCCTCGCCATTCTCGTCTCGGCCGCCGGTTTTCGCATTACCAACATCACCGATCCCGTCAGCTTCGGGAAATTGAATCTCGGGATTTTCGATTTCGTCGCAACCGTCATCTGGATCATCGGCGTCACCAATGCGATCAATCTCATCGACGGGCTTGACGGACTGGCGTCCGGCACCTCGGCGATCGCCTTGCTGACCATGTTTCCCATCGCGGTGATCCAGCAGGATATGGGGACCGCGCTGGTCGCCGTCGTGCTCGCAGGCGCAGTGCTCGGGTTTCTGCGCTACAATTTCAACCCGGCACGAATCTTCCTGGGGGACTCCGGGAGCCTGTTCCTCGGTTTCATGCTCGCGATTCTCTCCACGCAGAGTTCGACGAAAAGCACCACCGCGTTCTCCCTGCTCGTCAGCGTGCTCGCGCTCGGTCTGCCGATCATGGACACGCTGCTCTCCATGGCACGACGCCTTCTCCAGTCGTTTCTCCCTGCGGCGAGCAATGAGCGCAGCACCCGCCGATCGCGGATCGGCGCAATGTTCGTCCCGGATCGTCGCCATATTCATCATCAGCTACTCGCGCTCGGGATGTCGCACCGGCGCACCGTCCTGATCCTGTACGTCGTCTCCTGCACTCTCGGTCTCTGTGCCTTCGCCGTCACCATGGTACAGAACGCCCAGGGAGCGTTCGTCCTTCTCGTCGTTGGTCTCGCCATCATCGTCGGCATCCGCCAGCTCCGGTATCAGGAGATTGCCGTGCTCCGGAACGGGATGCTGTTGTCGCTATTCCACCTCCGGCTGCTCAATAGAAACGTGTTCCAGGTGTTCCTCGACATCGTTTTCATCGTCGTGTCGTTCGGCCTCTCCGTGATCATCGACCCGGTCATTCATGCGGGGAACCACCTCACGCCGGAGACGATTCTGATGGTGTCCCTGGTCTGCTTCGTCCAGTTCATGGTCTACTGGCTCCATGGGGTCTATCGGTTCAGCCTGCGGGAATTCGGCATTGCGGACGTGCTGCTGGTGACTCGGGCGACATTCCTCGCGGTGGCGCTCAGCGGCGCCGTGCTCCTGATGTTCCCATCGCACCCAACGCCGCCCATCCGCACGTTCGTGCTCGATTTCTACTTCGTCATGACCCTGGCTCTCGGGTCCCGGTATTCATTCCGCATGCTTATGCATGTGTTCCAACGACATTCCGCCCGGGGCAAGACCGTCCTGATCTATGGCGCCGATCGCAGCGGAGCACGGGCATTGCAGCGGTTGTTGGAAACCGATTCGTTCAATCTGCGCCCCGCGGGATTCCTGGACGATCGGCCGAGCGTGGAAGGCAAGCAATTGAACGGCTATCCCATCTTTGGTGGTCATTGGAAGCTCGAACGCCTGGTCAAACGCATGGGCGTCAACGAAATCCTTCTTGCCAGCAACAATATCAAACCTGAGGTTCTCAAACGGCTGACCCACAAAGCGCAAGCGCTCGGACTTGCCATCCGACGCTTCCAGGTCTACCTGGAGGAGATCACCGGCGACGAAACCGACACTGCGCAGCGGGAGGAAGAGTTTGTCCTCGCACGCAAGGCCGCCGGCGCAGAATCCGTTGCACTTTCCATCCATCGTGAGAGGAGTTGATATGTACATCTTGGGCATTTCGTGTTTTTACCATGACTCTGCGGCCGCGCTCATCAAGGACGGCGAGATCATCGCGGCGGCGCAGGAGGAGCGCTTCACGCGGAAAAAACACGACTCCGATTTCCCGGCAAACGCCGTGGCCTATTGTCTGCAAGCCGCCGGGATAACTGCCAAGGAGCTGGCCTACGTCACATTCTATGACAAGCCGCTCGTCAAGTTCGAGCGCATTGTGGAAACCTATCTCGCGACAACGCCCCGTGGGATCTCGTCATTCATGATGGCCATCCCGCTCTGGTTGAAGGAGAAGCTCTGGATGCCGTCGCTCATCCGTGACAAGGTCGGCCCCGACATTCCCATCCTCTACACCGATCACCACGAGTCCCATGCGGCTTCGGCGTTCTATCCCTCTCCATTCCAGGACGCCGCCTTCCTGACCATGGACGGCGTCGGCGAGTGGGCGACGACCAGCTACGGCGTCGGTCGGGGAAACACTCTCGCCATGACCGGCGAATTGAAGTTCCCCCATTCTCTCGGCCTGCTCTATTCTGCGTTCACCTATTTCACGGGCTTCAAAGTCAATTCCGCCGAGTACAAGGTGATGGGGCTCGCGCCGTACGGTGAGCCGAAATACGTGCAGGCCATCTACGATCATCTGATCGATCTGAAGGAGGACGGATCGTTCAAGATGAACATGGACTTCTTCGACTATTGCGCGGGACTCCGGATGACCAACGGGAAGTTCGCTGAGATCTTCGGCGGACCGGCCAGGGAGCAGGAATCAAAGCTGACACAGCGGGAAATGGACCTCGCGCGCTCGCTGCAGGATGTCACCGAGGAGATCATGCTCCGCATGGCCAGGCATGTTCACAAGGAGACCGGTCAGAAGTACCTTGTGCTTGCGGGCGGCGTCGCACTCAACTGCGTCGGGAACGGGAGACTCTTGCGCGAAGGACCGTTCGACGATATCTGGATCCAGCCGGCCGCCGGCGACGCGGGAGGCGCACTCGGCGCGGCATTGTACACGTGGTACGCATACCTGAACAATGAGCGGAAGGTCAAAGGGGACGGCTCGGATTCCCAGAAAGGATCGTACCTCGGTCCCGTGTACTCCGATGACGAGATCGAACGATTTCTGGAGATGAACGAGATCATGTACCGGAAGGTGCCGGCCGCCGAACTCGCATCGACGGTCGCGGATATCCTTGCGCAGGAAAATGTCGTCGGCTGGTTCGAGGGACGGATGGAGTTCGGCCCGCGGGCCCTGGGCGCCCGGAGCATTATCGGCGATGCCCGTTCCCCAAAGATGCAGTCGATCATGAACCTGAAGATCAAGTACCGGGAGTCGTTCCGTCCTTTCGCGCCGTCGGTCCTTGAAGAAAATGTCTCCGAGTACTTCCAGATCGACCGACCGAGCCCGTATATGCTCCTTGTCGCCCCGGTGACGGAATCACGGAAGATCATGATGACGAAGGAACAGGAGCAGCTGTTCGGTATCGAGAAGCTGAACGTCCCGCGCTCTGACATCCCTGCCGTTACCCATATTGACTACTCGGCCCGGATCCAGACCGTGAATCGCGAGACCAATCCGCTGTACTACGATTTGATCAAAGCGTTCTATCAGAAAACGGGATGCCCCGTCATCATCAACACCTCCTTCAATGTGCGCGGCGAACCGATCGTGTGCCGGCCTGAAGAAGCGTACAAATGTTTCATGCGCACGGAGATGGATTACCTGGTCATGGGGAACTACATCCTCGCGAAGAAAGATCAGACGCAACTCGAATCCGATGTCGACTGGAGAAAGGAGTTCCAACTTGATTAGCAAGATGCATATCGATTCCTCAGACGGCAAGGTGCGGAATTTTGGTTTCCTCTTCTGTGTCGTCTTCGCCCTCCTGGCAGGCCTCTCCTGGTACAAGGGGGGGCATGTCTGGCCATGGTTGGCCGGTGGCTCGGCGCTCTTCCTGCTGTTGGGACTTGTCGCCAAACCGATTCTCCGGCCCGTCTACATCGGCTGGATGGCGTTTGCCTTCGTCCTGGGCTGGATCAACACCCGGCTTATCCTGGGCGTGTTTTTCTATGCGATCCTCCTTCCTGTGGGAGTTATTTTCAAAATTCTGAGAAAAGACCCACTTGAGCGGACACTCGATCGACAGGCACCATCCTACTGGATCAAGCGAGAACCCGTGCCAATCGACCGGGAGCGTTGCGCGAGGCCTTTCTAGATGTCCGACTTCATGCCGTTGGCGTTTGGTCGCATCATCAGTTGACGCTTTTTCGTTGAGTTCAGTCACATCTCACGTGGAGAATCACACAATGGGATCATCGATCCAAAAACTCTCTGTCCTCGGCGACCTTTGGGCCTTCATGCGCGTCCGCAAGAAATGGTGGCTCGGTCCGATCGTCGCCATGCTGCTCATGCTCGGACTGTTGCTGGTGTTCACACAGGGTTCCGCGCTCGCACCATTCATCTATACGTTGTTCTAGCCCTCGCCGGTGCAGTGCCGCTCTACGGTAAGAACGTGCAGAACTTCAGAAGGACCTCTTCGTGTTTATTTCCGATGGAGAGCGGGACTTCTGTGTACTGATATCCATGCCCGCACGGATGGAAGTGGTTTGATGAAAGGAGCAACATGAAGGCCGAGATTGTGTTTCAGGACGGCTTCCGGTGCGAGGGAGAACATTTTGGCGCGCCGGTATCGATTGCTGGCGAGGTGGTGTTCAATACCGGCATGGTCGGGTACCCTGAGGCAATGACTGACCCATCGTACGCCGGCCAGATTCTGGTCCTGACGTATCCATTGATTGGAAACTACGGCATCCCGGTGAACGGGGATGGGCGGGATTCGGCGACAGAATCATCGCTGTCGCCTTTCTTCGAAAGCGGAAAAATCCATATCCGCGCACTCGTGATATCCCGCCTCTCCGATCACTACAGCCATTGGTCGGCGCGAAGCTCTCTCGAATCCTGGATGATGGCGAACAATGTCCCCGGCGTCTCCGGCGTGGACACCCGGGCACTGACCAAGCACCTGCGGACGCAAGGGTGCCTTCTGGGAAAGATCCTCGTGCGGAACGAAGACGTCGCATGGGACGATCCGAACGACCGCAATATTGTGGCCGAGGTGAGCACGCCTCAAGTGGAGCTCCTTCCCGGCCGCGGCGCAGGCAAGGTTGTGCTCGTGGATATGGGAAGCAAGGACAACATCGCGCGCAGTCTTCTGAATAGAGGACTCTCCGTTCTCAAGGTACCCTGGGACTATGATTGGACAAACGAGGATGTGGACGGCGTGGTGATCTCCAACGGGCCCGGGGATCCGAAGAAGTGCGGAAAGTCCATCGAGGTGATCAGGAAAGGCTTTGATCGCGGATTCCCGATCTTCGGGATTTGCCTTGGCCACCAGTTGATCGCGCTCGCTGCAGGCGCCGACACCTACAAACTGAAGTTCGGTCATCGCGGCCAGAACCAGCCGTGCATCGAGGTGGGCTCGAAACGCTGCTTCATTACTTCCCAGAACCATGGATTTGCCGTCGACGAGAAATCGCTGCCGACCGACTGGCTCCCCTGGTTCTTCAATGCCAACGACGGCACCAATGAGGGGATTCGTCACCGCTCGCGCCCCATCTCGTCCGTCCAGTTCCACCCCGAGGCCCGCCCGGGTCCGTCTGACACAGATCATCTTTTCGACCATTTCGTGCAGAGCCTGCACCATGCCATCCTCAGTTCGTAAAGTTCTTTTGCTGGGAAGCGGCGCGCTGAAAATCGGCGAAGCCGGTGAATTCGATTATTCCGGAAGCCAGGCCCTCAAGGCTCTGAAGGAAGAAGGGGTCACCACCGTCCTGGTGAATCCCAACATCGCCACCATCCAGACCTCGGAAGGTCAGGCCGACAAGATCTACCTTCTGCCGGTGAACCCGGACTTCGTGGAACGAGTCATTGAAAAAGAGAAACCGGACGGGATCATGATCGGGTTTGGCGGGCAAACCGCTCTCAACTGCGGCATGACCCTTGCCGACCGGTGCGTCCTGACCACGCACAACGTGCAGGTGCTCGGGACGCCGATTCAGACGGTGAAAGACACCGAGGATCGGGAGCTTTTTGTCAGGCGCCTGAACGAAATCGACGTCAAGACCCCACGTTCCGAAGCCGTCACCTCTGTCAGCGATGCACTGCGCATCGCGGACAAGATCGGGTATCCGGTGATGCTGCGAATCGCCTATGCGCTCGGCGGGCTGGGTTCGGGCATGTGCGCCGACAAGAAAGAGCTCGAGGACCGCGCGAAGAAGGCGCTCGCACATTCTCCGCAGATCCTGATCGAAGAGTACCTGAGAGGCTGGAAGGAAGTGGAGTACGAAGTCGTCCGCGATGCCTACGACAACTGCATCACGGTCTGTAATATGGAGAATATCGATCCGCTCGGGATCCACACCGGGGAGAGCATCGTTGTTGCGCCGAGCCAGACGCTGAGCAACGATGAATACCACCGGCTGCGGGAAATCTCCATCCGGGTCATCCGTCATCTAAAAGTCGTCGGCGAATGCAATATCCAGTACGCGCTCGACCCGCACTCCAGTGACTACCGGGTCATCGAGGTCAATGCCCGGCTCAGCCGCAGCTCGGCATTGGCTTCCAAAGCCACCGGCTATCCCCTCGCCTACGTCGCGGCCAAACTCGCGCTTGGCTACAGCCTCACCGATCTCAAGAACGCCGTGACCCTTTCGACGACCGCGTGCTTCGAGCCCGCGCTCGATTACGTTGTGGTCAAAATGCCGCGATGGGACCTGAAGAAATTCCGGAACGTCTCCACGCAACTCGGCTCGGCGATGAAGTCCGTCGGCGAGGTGATGGCGATCGGTCGGACCTTTGAAGAGGCCATGCAGAAGGCCGTGAGGATGCTCGAAATCGGGTTCGACGGGCTTGTGGCATCCCGGGGGCCGAAATTCGACGACCTGACTTCGGCGCTCTCGCACCCGGGCACCGAGCGCGTATTTGGAATTCCGGAGGCCTTCCGGCAGGGCTTCGACGTCGAAAGGGTCCACGGTCTGACCCACATCGACCGCTGGTTCCTCCATCGGATCGCGCATCTCGTCGAGGTGGAACGACGGCTAGAGATTTACGCAGGCGGGCCGTGCCCGCGCGACCTCCTCCTCGAGGCAAAAAAGAGCGGGTTCTCCGATGTGCAGATCGGGCATGTGCTGAAGACAGACGAAGAGTCGATCCGCCGCATGCGCAAGAACAGCGGCATCGCGCCTCACGTGAAGCAGATCGACACGCTCGCGGGCGAGTACCCGGCGAAGACCAACTACCTGTATCTGACGTATGACGCCTCGGAAGATGACGTCGGCGCCGAGGAGGGGAGCAAAAACATTCTCCTGCTCGGGTCGGGGACCTACCGGATCGGCAGCTCCGTGGAGTTCGATTGGTGCTGCGTCAACGCGTCCCGGACTCTGCGAAGACTCGGCTACAAGTCGATCCTGGTCAATTATAACCCCGAGACTGTCAGCACCGACTACGACGTTTGTGACCGGCTGTATTTCGACACGATCGACCTCGAGACGGTCCTTGACATCTACGAACGGGAGCACTGCAAAGGAGTGATCGTATCGGTCGGCGGCCAGATTCCCAACAATCTTGCGTTGCGTCTGCACGAAGCGGGGATCCATGTACTCGGCACGTCGCCGGTCGACATCGACCGGGCCGAAGACCGGCACAAGTTCTCTTCCCTGCTCGACGCCATCGATGTGGAGCAACCGCCGTGGAGCGAGCTGAGCTCGTTTGAAGCCGCGCAGGCCTTCGCCCAGGCGATCGGCTACCCGGTGCTAATCCGTCCTTCGTATGTCCTTAGCGGCGCCGCCATGGGAGTGGCCACGACGCCGGAGGAGCTCAAGCTGTTCCTCGGCAAAGCCGCAGACGTCTCGTCGAAGCATCCGGTCGTGATCTCCAAGTTCTTCGAGAACACACGGGAGATCGAAGTCGACGCTGTGGCGGCGCAAGGAAAGATCGTCACGATGGCGGTCATAGAGCATGTCGAAAATGCCGGCGTCCATTCCGGCGACGCCACCCTTGTCCTTCCGCCGCAACGGACCTATCTCGAGACGATTCGCCGCGTGCGGAAGATCTCGGCAAAGATCGCCGACGCGCTGTCCATTACCGGACCATTCAATGTCCAGTATCTTTCCAAGGGAACCGACGTCCGCGTGATCGAATGCAACTTGCGGGCGTCACGCAGCGTCCCGTTTGTGTCCAAAATCTACAAGCGCAACTTCATCGACCTCGCCATTGCGGCCATGCTCGGCGAGAGCGAGCCGCAGGAGGAGGAGCCGCTGTTCGACCTCGACTATGTCGGCGTCAAAGCTCCGCAATTTTCGTTCACCCGTCTTCAGGGAGCAGACCCGACGCTCGGCGTCGAGATGGCCTCGACGGGAGAAGTCGGCTGCCTGGGCGACGATTTCGAGGAGAGTTTCCTGAAGGCGCTGATCTCTGTCGGCTTCCGCTTTCCCCTCAAGAGTGTGCTGCTCTCGACCGGACCGCTTGTCGACAAAGTCGCCTTTCTCGAGAGCGCCCGCCTGCTGCAATCCCTCGGGATTTCGTTCTATGCGACGCCGGGGACGACGGAATTCCTGGCGACGTACGGCATCCCTGCAAAAACCGTTCACTGGCCGTCGGAACACGTATCGCCGAACGCCGACGAGATCCTGGAACAGAAGCTCGTCGATCTCGTGATCAACATTCCCAAGAACTACCAGGAAAAGGAACTCACCAACGACTATCTGATCCGTCGGAAAGCGGTGGATTTCGGCATCCCCCTGCTCACCAACATTCAACTCGCCAACCGCCTCGCTGAGGCACTCTCAGCGAAATCCATCAACGACCTGAGGATAAAGGAACTCCAAGCGTATTCATGATCCGTCCCCGTCCGCTCTTCAAGAACCTCACGCTCCTGTGTGCCAGCGTTGTTGTCTTCATCGGCTTTCTGGAAATCGCCGTCCGGTTGATCGAACCAAAAGAAGTCATGCGGTATTTCTTCATGGCATCTGATACGACGGTCGATCACCGGTTCATCCCTGATGCGCACGGCCGTTATGAAACCACCGAATTCAACGTTCCGTACGACATCAACTCGTGGGGACTTCGGGATCGCCAGTTTCCTCTCGCCAAGCCCATCGGACTTAAACGAATCCTCATGCTCGGGGATTCCTTCACCGAGGGAGATGGGGTTCGTGAAGAGAACACATTTTCCGCGCGGCTCCAGGTGATGCTCGACAGCGCCTACGGCGCCGGTAAGTGGCAAGTTATCAATGCCGGAGTCGGCAGCTATTCCCCGTTGCTTGAGTACTTGTATCTCACCACCAAGGGGCTCGCGTTCTCGCCTGACCTGGTCATCCTCAACTTCGACCTTTCTGACATCTACGACGACATCAACTATACCAGCCGTGCACGGTTCGACCGGAACGGCGTGCCCATCGGCGTCGCTGCCGAGGTCGAGGAAGCTCCGAAGAATGGCGTGGAAGCCGATCTCGTGGCCGTCAAAGACTTCTTCAAGGAACACACCCGCCTGTATAACTTCATTCGCCTTCGCATCGACCGGTACCTTGAAGGGGCCAGGCGGGAAATGAACGTCTCGGGAGATGTCCGGTACGACAAGTACGCATTCCTCAGGAACAACTACGTGTCGAATGATTCCGACTGGACCCTCTCATTCAAATATGTCCGGATGGTCCGCGACACGCTAAAAGCGAGGCGCATAGGGTTCCTGCTGACGGTTTATCCTTATGGACTGCAGGTGAGCCGGAAGGAATGGACCAGTGGACGCCAGTATTGGGGATTCAGGCCCGATACGCTCTATTCTACCGGGCCACAGCAGACAATGGAGCGCTATTGCAGGAGCAACAACATCCCCGTGATCAACATGTGCGACGATTTTCTGGCGGCATCACACGCGATATACCCTTTGTATTATGATTACAACGGACACTGGAGGCCGGAAGGTCACATGATTTTCGCACGCAGGCTTTTCCCATGGGTCAGGGAGTACGCTGCTGGAGGAAATCCCCAATGATGAAACGTGTGAAGAATGTTGCCGGCATTTTGGTGCTTTTGATGCTCGGATTGACGATCGGCGGTCTTGCAGGGGAGGTCATCGTACGGAACTTCGCCCCGCAGCGCCTTGACTCCTTCCGGCCGATCTATGATCCGGATCCCGATCTTGTCTACAAGCTCAGAAAGAATTATCACGCCACGTACAGCCAGCCGGAATTCCAGATCGACGAAGCCACGAACAGCATCGGCATCCGCGACCATGAAGTGGGACCTAAGGATTCCACCGTGGAACGCATCCTCGGGTTGGGCGACTCTTTCAGCTATTCGAATTCCGTCAATCTCAACGACACGTTCTTCAAGACGATCGAACGATCCCTGTCGAAGACCAGACCCGTCGAAGTTCTCGACGCTGCAGTGCCGGCCTACAGCACCATCCAGGAGCTCCGCTATCTTGAGAAATATGGCGTTCACCTCGATCCCGACGTCGTTCTGCTCGGCTTCTATGTCGGGAACGACTTCCAGGACTCGTGGGAGTTGTTTGATTCGACAGGCGCTCCGACCGTCGATGTCGTGAACGGCGTCTTACACGTGAACAGCCGCTTCCCGGGGGCCATGTATGAGAACCAGGAAAGGTCGCTCCGGACAGCAACCGCCGCCTTGAGGGTGTTCTTTGCTGAACACAGCGAACTCTATGTGTTTCTCCGGGAGCGGTTCTCGGAAACGCTCTGGCGGCTCGGCCTCAGGAACAATCCCCCTCCGGCGGATTTCTGCGAGAAGAAGTTCTCTCCCGAGATGGAAAAGGGGTGGGCCCTGGAGCAGAAGCTGCTTATGGAATTCAAGAACTTCACCGCCGCACACCACGAACGCTTCATTCTCCTGGCGCTTCCAACCCAGTACCAGGTCCATGAAGAGTTGTGGCAGCATCATTTCACAACGTTTCACCTCGATCCGTCAAAATACGACCTCGAGAAACCGCAAAAGCTCCTGGCAGAGTACTGCCGGCAGAACGGCATCGAGTTCATCGACGCCCTTCCGGCCCTGCGGGCGGCCGGCAAAAACCAGGTTCTGTTCTATCGTATTGCGTCGTACATGAATCCAAACGGTCACCGCGTTGTCGGCGACCTCGTGACCTCGTATCTTCAACAACATCCCTGAAGCAACGCCATGCGCCGCCCCAAAAATCCATCGACCCTCACGTCGCTCGAGGGACAGAAGGGCAAATCCTCCTGGCGGCGCTTGATGCAAACGACCGCTCTTTTCCTCTTCTCGTGCGTCCTCACGATCGCGCTGGGCGAGCTGGCGGTTCGCCTGTTCATCCCTGTCCGCAATCTTGGACCCACCTTCTCCGAATACGACCCGTATTATGGGAAGGTTTTGAAGCGGAATTTCCGCTGCGAGCGAATAGCGCCGGAGTTCTCGATGATCTTCTCGACGAACTCGTACGGTTTCCGCGGACCTGAGCCGGATCATTTTCCCAGTCACTGTGT
>DATJPR010000071.1:0-10946 GCA_035506295.1 Bacteroidota bacterium
TGTCGGGCGACCACCAGAATGCTCGATAGTGACTGGAGCGTCCGAGGATCTCCTCATAGTATACCCACGACGCCCAACCGTTGTAGACCACATCAGAGCCGTCGTTCGTCAGTCGGGTTTCCTTCCCGGAAGAGCAGAGGATCGTGAAGAGATTATTGTCCCTGGTGAATGCGACGTACTTGCCGTCGGGAGAAATCGTGGGGTTCTTTTCTTCCGCCGGGGTCTTCGTGAGCTGGCGGAAGCTGCGCGCCTTCGTGTCGAGAAGAAAGATATCTCCCCCCTTCTCATAGACGAGAACGCTGAAGTCTTCCGTCGCGGACGCCGGCGCGTTCAGGTTGATCGTTGAATCGGCGATCGACTTGAATTCCGAGAGATCGTGATACGGCGTTTCCTTGCCCGTCTTGACGTCGACCGAGACAGCTCCTTCGCCCCGCCCTTTTGCCACGAGGTAGTGTGCATCGTCCGCCCAACCGACAATGATGGGGACGGGCTTGAGCACCCGTGGTTCTCCGTTGCGGTAGATCTGCTCGTAGGTGAGAGGCTTCTTCTCCTGGGCACCGGCAAATTCGGCCAGTGCGAGGAGAAGGAGGAAGACGATAGGAATACGAAAGCGAGAACGCGGCAAGCGCATGGCAGGCACCGAGGTGGTGAATCGAATGGGATAGGGAAAGGATTGCCTCAAAATACCGAAAGACGGGGGGAGAAGCAATGCACACAAACCGGTGTCTCTCCATCCCCGTGCTTCAAGCGGGGTGTGATATCCGGCACGTGCCGTTGGAATTTCGGTTTTATGTCTTAACTTAGTACTGAATTCGATGTAATCACACGGTTCATTGATAAAGCGGTCCCTCGAGTCACCACATCGGGCGAGGGTCCGCTTTTTGCATTTTCAGGACGGGCCAGCGCACATATGAAGACGATACCGTATTTGCTTTTGCTGTTCGTGATCCTCATAAGTAGCGTGGGAAATGCTCAGCAGTCAAGTGGCGGAATTCAGAAGGTCCCCACGATATGTGAGCCGTATATTTCCATGGGGTACTGGAACGCACCGTCACATCTCAACGGGTATCTCGCCGCGGTACTTGACTATTTTGGCGCGAAGGGAGTGCCGATAACGGCCCAGACGACATTTGCGAAGACCTTCTGCATTGACGGGGGGATTCTCATAAGCAGATTGAACACGGTTCAGGTCGGACTTTCTCTGAGCTATCGGTACACGCCGGCCTCCGCCGAATACAAGGGAGATATGGGAACCCTAAATATCGACGGGTCGCTGAACGCCGCGGATATTGCGCTTGTCGTGAGGGCGCGTGTCGCCCGGTTCGGAGATTACCCTCTGTACTTCACCTTTGAACCTGGGGTCAGTTACACGGAGGCCGAGATCATGGAGCATCTCCGATCCGCGACAATGTGGCCGAATTACGCAAACCTTCGATGGGGGGCGTATGACTGGGGAGTTCGATTGCGCGCGACGTTGGGGACATCATTCCCTCTTGGCCCCTTCAACGCCGGAGTGCAGGTCGGCTATCAGGTGAATTTCACGACGGTGACGAACGCCGAGGCGGATCAAGGGTGGGTGATCTCTCACAGCGACGAAACAGGGCTGGACCAGGACGCGGTGATCTTCCTGGTGCGGGTGGGATATGTATTCTAGTTTGCGGGCATTGTCCCGGGAAAGCGAATCCAATTGTGGACTGTGGATCGACAATCCACAATTGGTTTTTGTGCGCCTGGAGGGACTCGAACCCCCAACCGTCTGATCCGTAGTCAGGCACTCTATCCAATTGAGCTACAGGCGCGAAAGAAAGCAGATGAAATAATACCAAAATTCCACAGAATTTGCAACGACGAATCGCCCTCATTTGAAGAGCGCCAGCCGGACTGGTATATTTGTGGGTGCCTCTCACCAAATGAGAATGTGATGATCATCACAATCGAACAGTGGATCGAACAGCGTGCTCCTGCGACAATCGTGTTCACCGCTGTCGTGCTTCTCGCCCTCATCGGCTACGTCGACCATATCGCACCTGCGGAAGTCGCGTTTCTTCTCTTCTACCTCGTCCCCATCTTCCTCATCACCTGGAAGTTCGAAAAACCGTGGGGATATATCGCAGGCGTTGCGAGCGCAATCGTCTGGGCAACCGGCGAGTATTCCGGCTCCCATGTAAAGGCCTGGGTCGCCGGATGGAATCTGGTGTTCGAGGTCGGCATCTTCCTCCTCTTTGCCGGCCTCATCGGATCCTTGCACGAACATCTCTTCATTCAAAGAACTCTTAACCGCCGTCTGGAAGAAGCGATGGCGGAAGTGAAACAGTTGAGCGGCCTTCTCCCGATCTGTGCCTGGTGCAAGAAAATTCGCGACGACAAGGGACAATGGCACCAGATGGAAGAGTACATCCTGACGCATGCCGACGTCGACTTCACCCACAGCATCTGTCCTGACTGCCGCGAAAAAGCACGCCGGTGATCTGGGTCAGAAATTAATGCGGATCACGGGCGAGATCGCGATATAGTCGTCATACTGCCACGCCGGAAGGCCGTCAGCGCGAATGGCCTTGAAATACTTCAACTCGAATCCCACCGTGTTGCTCAGCACCAGCGATGTCCGGACGACGAAGTACCCGTAGCTCATCACAGGGCTGTAATTCACCTGCGTGGTGATCGTGTACTGCAACAGGCTGCCATCCTGGGAAATCCCCACTTCAAGAAACGGGAGAAGGTTGTTCTTCGTCGGCTCCACGCGACGCAGCGGCTCATCTTCCGGCGTGTAGTGAAGCACGTGATGAATGTCGTGCCACGTCAGGCCCGCCCCGAAATTGAACAGCCCTGCATGCTTCAAGTACGCGGCGAGCGTCAGGTAGTTGCGGACACTGTAGAACGTATCAGGAATGCTCGCGGCGTAGAGCTTCTTTTCCTGAAGGGCGACGGAGCCTTCCACGACGAACTCGAGGTGTTCCTGATAGCTCTGCGTCATCAGATTGAGTTTTGACCAGGGCGTGAACGTCGCCTTCAGATAAAAGCCCGTTCCGGACCCTTCGACCTTGCGTTGCTTGAACGGAGAGTTCGCGGGCTGGGTCTCCCAATTGAGGACCGAAAAATTGGCCGGCAGCTCCGCGCCAAGAGAAAGACTGTAGTAGGTGTAATCGCGGTCGAGATCAAGGGTCGAGGTGTTGTCGATATACGCAAGACGCAGGCCGGCAGCGACCGTGCCCTGAAACCAGAAAGGCAGATCGAGATAGTCGTCGCCCATCCGGCCGAAGGCGGAGAGCCGGTAACATCGGGAGCTGTCCGGCAAGGTGGACCAGAGCATCATCTCCGGGTTCATGGCGTGGAAGTAGAGGTCGCACGACTCTCCCTGATGCGAATCGAAATGTGTTGTCGGATTGCTTTTCACCTTCTCGTACGTCGCAGGTCCGAGCAGTGACCTGATGTATGCGTAATCGGAAAGTGACGCAATCGGCGCGCCGTCGATCCCCGATTCAAAGAAGTCCATGCGCTCGATTTCGCAATCGTGCGAGCGCTTGCGACATTCGATCCTGAGCATTCCTTCGCCGTTTCTTTCGACCAGGACATCGCGTTCCTTCCGAAGAGTGTTCAGCTCTCCGTCCCCTTCACCCTGGTAGTTCACCAGCTCGAAGAGGACCTCGCTGATCAACCCCCGATCGCGGATCGTCCACTGTTCCTTGACGAACATGTCGGTCTTCTTTTCCAAACCCTTGTAGATCGCCAAATAATCGTCGACGGTCAACGTATCAGGGTGTTGCGCCCGGGCAGGCAGAAGGACCGCCCCGATGAGGAGTGCCGGTATGAGAAGTCGAATTTTCATGGCAATGTGAGTGTTGTTCATTGAAATTCAGGAATTCAAGTTGACTCAATCCTCGTGGTCAGTGGCCAGTAACAGGTGTCAATTGTCCGCCGACCGTCGTCCATCGATCTTTTTCTCTCCCTCTCCCGCTCTCCCTATCCCCCCATCCCCTACAAGCCGTACCGATAACGCAGGATCATCATACTCCCCCGCTCTGCTTCCCAGGGAAGCACCGATCGGCCGAGCGGAGCGGTCACTGCGGAGAACTCAAGCCGGACTTCGTGGCTGCCACTCTTGAAGACCTTGATCCAGGGGTTGACCGTCAGGCGGTTTTCGAAGAAGCGGAGTCGTGCGCCGAATTCGGTCAGCGGATGGTCCCGTGTCGGATCCTCGCTCGAATTGTGTGAGTAGTCCAGCCCCAGGAGGACCTGGAAATTCTTCGTCCCCAAACTCTCCGCGGATTCCTCGACGCGACCCAGCGAGTCGTAGGATACATCCCATACATCGTGTGACCCGATCCCCATGTCCAGTCTCATCCGGTTGTAGCCCCGACGATCCATTTTCCAGAAGTAGCTGAGATAGCTTTCGAATTGCGTCGTGGTGAAGAAGGCCTTCTGTCGAGTGCCGTTGTCGTAGGTGATCATGGGGTTCGCAAAGTCCTTCGATCCGCCGCCGTAGTAAAAAGTGATAAACGGAAGGCGGCCGTCGAAGAACCGGGTGCCGATGGCAAGCTCCATCGCGAACCCGGGCTGGACGTTCATCCGGGGAGGGTCGAGGGAGAAGACCGGGTCTGCGGTGTAGAGTTTCGTGTGGACGATGAATTTTTCGGTGTTGACCCTGGTCCGGCCAAGGATGCGCATATCGAGAAATCCCGCGCTGTCCAGGTTGCTCCAGTCACCCTGGAAAAAGACGAGGAGCCGCCCTCCCCACGACACGATCGGCGATTGATAGGCGAGCATGTTGAGGACCCGGTTCCCGAATGACGCCTCGAGCCCGAACCCCCTGACGCCGAATGACTCCTTCTCGCTGAAGAGCGTGTGAGAGAAACTGATCTGGTAGGGAGAAATGTCGAGCGAGAACTGTTCTCGGGGCGGAGGACCGAATGGATAGCCGCTGTTGACTTCCGCATACCACCGGTAGTCGTTGTTGCCGGTGGACACCTTCGTCTCGGCTGCCTTCACGCTCGCGTGATCCCAGAGTGGAAAGCCGGGTCTTGAAGCGATGAGCTGGACGATCTTCCCGTAGGTCGCAGGGTCCGATCTGTTCAAGGCGTGAAAATCTTCCGGTGCAAAGTAGCTCACATAGGTTTCATTGCTCAGGGTGGAGTCGCCGGATCCATAGCGTGATCGGACAACCTGGCTCACCACTTCGGTCTGTCTGATGAGGAGCGGTCGGAACGCGGCATGATACTTCTCTGCGAGATAGATCAACGTGTAGCTGTAGTCATGTGAAACCGTTCCCTGCGGGTTGGTGTGACTCTTCTGGAAGACAAAATCACTACCGTCCGCCCGCTTCAGGACTCCTGCGGGGGCGATCCGTGCTCCTGTCTTTTGCAGTGTGTCCGTGCTCCAGAGGCACGTATATGCCGGGTCAAGGACGATCTTGTCCTTGATGTGGGAAAACACCCAGTCGAGCGATTGGGATGATGCTGACAAGGGCAGGCCCAGCAAGCCTGCGACCAGGAGCATCAGTGACACACAGAGAGAATGTCTCATTTCTCGTACTCCGAGGAAAAAACCCTAGCGGTATAGGTCTGCTTGAACTGACGGCTCCACTGGTCTGCGAACTCGATCGAAACCGCAACGGTGGCCGGGCTCTTCGCAGAGTACGCTCGAAGAAACGCCGGATTGACATTAAGGGTAACGATCTTCCAGTCACCGACGTTCGACCATGTTGCCGGATTCCCCGGGAGAAGAAACTCCTCGGGCATACTGTGGACGATCTGCCTCGTGGTCCTCGGCCTCACATAGATGGAGCTCGTGCCCACGGGGGTCTCGAAGATGAAGCGAAACTGTCGGCTTGTCAGCCATCCGGATTGAGGCGATACATCGAGAAGGTTTAGTTTGTCACCGGCCTTTGCCCCTGGCGACCAGAGGGAAACGCCGGTGGGAGTCGTCGGGATCGCAACATTGAGATGCCACGTTGAAACCTCGATCGAGTCGGCCGCCAGATTGCGATAGCGGAAGGTCTCCCCTGCGTACAGGCCCTCCACGACATACGCAGTGTCCTGAAGGTCCTCGTCGATGTTCCAGAGAGAATCGATCTGCACCACCGAACCGGGCCCGGCGAGGACCTGAACGCCGTCAGTCGAGCGGCGCACCCGGTATGCATAGTTGCCATAGTCGAGATGACCGGCCGCAAAATTGAGGATGGCAGACTGCCCGAATACAAACGCGGACTGCGGAGCCGTCGCGAGCGAGGGCCAGCGCGCCGTAAGGACCCAATATGCGGACGCCTCCTGGAATTCGCCGATTTCATCCGGGCCACGCGCGATGCGGCGCAAATAGAACTTCCCGGCTTCGCGCAAGGTATCCATGATCTTCATGTTGAAGGCACCGGGATCGCTCACGTATGATTTGTCCCGCTCCCACGTGCTCGTGCTTACCTGTTCACGAAAGCTCTGATCCCGGAACACCGACGCCTGATAGTGAAGACTGCCGAAGTTCGCGCTCCAGCTCCGCAGTCGGTCCTTGACAGCGACGGGAGTCCCGACGATCACATCGACGCTGTCCTGAAACACGGGCCGGTTTTTCTGTGCTCCACCACCCTGAACCAGGAGCACAAGCGCGAGGGCCACGCAGGGCACCGTCCGGCGCAGCCCCGGCCCGACGACGACCTGAGACCTGTTCTTACGATTCGTAGTCATCATGGATTACTCCACATGATGTCGAGTACCTGTTGATCGGAAGTTGATGAATTCGGTGTTGCTGGAGACGACCAGTGATTTGCCAAGGCCGGCTTCTTCGCGCAGTTTCGTGAGCAGCATGCTCCTGAGAGAGTCCGGATAATTCACCGGCGGGCACCTGACCGTTTCGCAGCGGACGAAGACGGTATCGTTGAATGCGGAGGCGCCTTCGTGCGCCTGGCGGCGCAAGTAGAAGAAGCCGAAAGTCTTCGAGTCCATGAAGACGCTGTCCCGTCCAATCGCTTTTCCCCCCGCACCGCGGGCGACGACAGAAGTGTCCCGCACCGGCGGCGAGGTCCCCGCAACGCGAATGACGGTGAGCTTCAGGGAGTCCTTCTCTCCCGTCGACCAGAGATTGCTGATTGCCACATAGGCCTTCAACTCCGCCGGTTGGTTTGCCGCTGTGATGGTGCCCGCCACTGCGGAGGGACTGTGCGCATGCAGAATGAGAGGCCGCGAATACTCGATGGCGAGATTTTGTGCGAGCGTGTCAAGATCACGTCCTTTGGATGAGGCGTTCTCGACCGCTTCGTCACGCTCCACGATGAACGTGAGGAGTTCGAGGATCATCGCCACATAGAAGAGGAAATAGATGCCGATTTTCATAATCGTCAGTCCTTACTGTGCGAATCGATCCTGCCGGGCACACTTCACTGGCGCTTGGTTCCGCCGATCCGATCGAGCCCGCCGCGCAAATCCTGCAACCCCTTGTCGATGGAGGTCACATCGGTCGACAACCGCTGATGATCGTTCAGCAGCTTCTCGACCGTGGCGCGGAGTCTCAGAAGGTCGTTCATCGACGGGACCGTCGGCAGGCCGCCTTCGCCAATATCCGATCGCTCGGGTTTGAAGAACTTCAGGAGTCCAAGAAGACCAATAAGAGAGAACTCGATGAAGAGACTGAGGATCACCGGCTCCGGATTGTCTTTCGTGATATAGTTGATCCCCCGCAACCCGACCACGACAATGAGGAATGCCGCGCCGAAGTATGCCAGCGCTTCAACATTGTTCTCGTAGTGCGGGACAACCTCCGCGACCATCCAGCTCGAGAAGGGCCGCTTGAAGTTCAGGTCCGATTCGAACCCGTGCTCGACGTAATGGCCGAGGAGCCTGTTGTCGAGGAACGTCAGGCGTTCCCGTTTCTTGTCAGTCAAGTCTTCCGACGGCACGGATTTGAGTTTGTCGAACTCGTACCACAGCGGCAGTGTCGAGGCGGTGTTCACGACCGTGGGATATCCCCAGAAGAGGATTTTCGCCAGGACCACGAACAGTCTCCCCTCGAGCCCCGAGTCGATCGCCCTCAGGACGAACACGAGGATGATCCCCGAAGCTGCGACAGCCGGGACGTTGCCGCCGGGGAAGTGCCGTTCGATGAAGGGAAACTGTGCGAGAAGGAAGTAGAGAAGCGTGCCGAGACCGACGAGGAGGAACAGAAGCCAGAGAAGCCCGAGGGCTGGTCGAGTCCTCAGGAGGCGTCGTTCCGGTTGGGCGCTGGCATCGGCGAGAGCGGTGGCATTCGGTAACTCCATCGTGAGACCCTCCATTGCAGGTTGTTCATCATCCGTGGGGTGGATCACCGGGTGTCCGGGTCCGGAATGCTAGGGTATTGGAGAAACTTGGGTTGGCTGACGCGCTCGGGCAGCGTGAGGACTGCAAGAAAAAACAAAGGGAAGCGTACGTATGCACAAGACTGGACGTGCTGCCGAACAGCGGTCGATCACTCCTTGAAATATCCTCTAGTGACCTGGCGAGTGCGACAGGCGATCGGTGCGTCCACCGGGCTGCCGCCCTTTCGGCACGGCGTTCCGCCGGAGTTGTCAGGAAGGACAACAACTCCCTGCGAAACACTCAACGCACGGGATCGCAGGACAGTTCGGGCCGCGACGGTGCGAGAAGGAATGCCAGGGAGAACGGAGAAGTCCCGAAGCAGACGAGTGGGGCTTCGGCGGTAGCAGAATACCAAACGGGGCGATAAGAATCAAGCACAGGTGGCCTGCGCATCACATGTTGGAGGGATCACTCGTGGCGTCGTTTCCACTTCCCGCGACGCAGGAAGCTGTCGACGTCGATTTGCGGGTGACGTCGCAATTCGATGGCGAAGCTCCGGTAGAACTTTTTGAGGAACGCGTTCTCTATCCTGCAGCGGAGGCACGTCGCGAGGTGTTTTTTCGCTTCGGGGCCGAGCCCCCGCCTTGCAAGAAGGTCTGATTGGATTTCAGAACAGTGTCGTCGGCTCATTGCAGAAGTTCGGTCCCTTCACACCACATCGTTTCTCATCGGTTGTAGCAATGCACGATTGCTCGCAAATGCCCAAATCCTTCAGCAGCACGGCTTTCAGTTTGGTGCGTGCCTGCTTTGCAAGGTACTCAAGGATTTGCCGATCCCGTGTTTCATAGCAGTCCGGCGTCAGTCCGGGGAGGTGCTTCTGAAGAGCCTGGAAGTATGTCATGGCGCATTCTGAGTTCATCTCGATCGAACTCACGAGAACCTCGCGAACCGCCTTCAAATGCGACTCAAGCACTCCGAGATCGAGTTTCGAAGTCCGGAGGTACGTGTGGAAAGCGTCGGGGCGTAGCCGCACGAGTGTTCCATCGATCATCCGGACGATTTCATCCTCGGAGATTTCTCCAAAGGCCGGAGGAGTCGCCTCCGACACCGGGTCAGCGGAAAGCCGGGAGCGGAAGACCAACGCGGCAACCGTGAGATGGACGGATTCACGGTAGTCGGTCTCTTCGAGGAGTACCCTGGCGAGGGCTTCAAGCATCAATCTGATGGAGTTCCTCGGAACACGTCGTGATTGCAGCTCCGCCTCGAGGCGCTCCGGCGGGATTTCCGGGAGCGACCGCCTTTCGCGCTGATGTGCGTTGAGCGCAATCGTCAGCGCTCCGTTGATGGATCGAAGCTCGAGATCAGGGTGCGCCTTGAGAGCGATCTTGATGTTGCGGAGGGTCCTCGCCAGTGAAGGATCCGCGTGGCGGAAGAGTCGGAACACATGATGGTTGACAGCTCCGAAGACGATCCTCCGGAACTCCACCCATAGCGTGCTCTCAGCCATCTCATCGACGGCGGTATCGCGTTCCAGCCAGCGGGCGAACTTGGGAAAGCCGGCCCCGCTCTTCCGCTCGAACAGATCAGCGATCGCGTCAAACGCTACTTCCTCCAACGTGAGGCCATCCATCAGGTGACGGTACACCGCTGCCTTGGGGCGGAGGTAGGCGATGGCGGCCTTGTGACAGAGATTCACCAGCGCGTTGACCTCAGCACGCGTGGCCTCGGGACGCAATGCGCCGCTGATGATCGAATGAATCGAAGGAAGCCCGGGTTGGGTGGGTGTACCCACTTCTGCTTTCTGACGAAGTAGTGTCGACATATCTCAGGATCTTTCTCGAGTTGAACTTCATTCGCGCCATGGGGCATTGACTCGGGAGAAATCCAGGGTGCAGCCGATGCTTAGGCACTCATGTCCGAAGCAGACCGAAATCAATCATCTCTGGTCTCTTCGGGCTCTGAGTGTATATATCCGCGGAGGGTCGGGAAATGGAGGAAATGGGAGGAGAAAATGGGGGGAAAGGGAGAGGGGGAGAAAGGGAGAACGGGAGAAAGAGCGGAATGATCCTCGTCTAGTGATGAATCATAATTCGATCATCCCCGCGTCTTCGATTTTGGAGCAGAAACCCCGCTTGCATCGGGTGATCAATTTCTCTATACTAACTTCACCGCGCCCATGGTGTAATGGATAGCACTTCAGTCTTCGGAACTGACAGTGGGGGTTCAAATCCCTCTGGGCGCACAAACGGACCGATTGACAATAGTCAGTTGAAAATCGACAATTGTCAATCGTACCGACTCGTAGAAAGAATTGGCCGGCGCAGTTGGTTCTCGTCTGAAGACGATCCCCAAAGGGTCGGCCTTCACTGTTTTGTGGGGGTTCTGCCGAAGGCATTCCCTCTACGATATTCCCAGGGAGGGAAAAATCCCTCTGGGAACACAACCGAGAAGGGGGGATTGGGGGAGGGGGAGAACGGGAGCAGAAGCCGAACTGGAAATGGGCAGGTTGGATTTCCCGCTTGGGAAGTCGGAACCGCCAATTTCCAGATCAGGGTGCCGCGCTGGCATGAAAACTCATTTGACCGCGAGCCTTTGGGACTTGGAGACGCGGGAAATCGGATTTGCCTACTTGACCAAAACCATCTTCCGTACTGCCGTGGATGACCCCGCTGTCAGTCGATATAAGTA
>DATJPR010000072.1:0-2416 GCA_035506295.1 Bacteroidota bacterium
TTTCTTGTCGACCGTGTGTCGTCGGCCCGGCTATCGCTCGTGGTGCTGTTGTGCATCGTGAGCATGAACCTGGTAAATCCCGACATCACGGTGCACGCATCGAACCGTCCTGCATTCTCTCCCGCCCTCCGCGAAGGGCGAATTGCGGAATCGTGGCAGGAGCGCCAGGCAATGATGGCTCTCCAGCAGAAGCTGCATAACGCAAGCCCATAGTCTCACCGTCCCAACGTCTCCCCTTCACCCGTTCTCCCATCTCCCGTTCCCCCCATCTCATTTGTATCCCTCAGCAATATCCTGTACCTTTATCCATATCCTTCAGCGTACCTGATAACCAACGTTTTCGTATGCAAAGCAGAAGATTTCGATCGCTCCTGATGGCGCTCCTCCTCGGCGTTTCGTGTCTGGCACCGGCGCAGGATTCAAAGGAGAATGCCGATTTCAAGCTCGCCATCAATCTATTTAATGACGGGCTGTTCGATCTTGCCGCGGAGCAACTTCGCCAGTTTGTGAGCGCCTACCCGAACACTTCGCAAGGGATCGAGGCAAGGTTCTATCTTGGCCTCACGCAGATGAAGTTGAAGCGGTACGAGGACGCCAGGATCACGTTTCAAACGTTTGCGTTGACGTATCAAGACAACCCGCGGGCCCCCGAGGCGTGGTACAATACGGGAGACGCATATGCCGCGCTCAAGAACTACAAAGAAGCCGCCCTCGCGTACGAACGCGTAAAGGTCTTCCATCCCAAGAGCAAACCTGCTCCTGATGCGCTGCTCCAGGCCGCGAAGTATTTTGTCCTGGCCGGCGACCGCGACGACGCGCGCAGGGACCTTCGTGTCATCCTCCAGGAATATCCGGCAAGCCCGGCAGTCCTGACCGCGCGGACAGAGATCGCGAAAATGTATTTCGAAGATGGAAACATCGGGCAGGCACAGACGGAACTTAAGCGCGTGATTGAAGGCGATCCGTCACCCGAAGCGCGGGCGCAGGCTCTGTTGATCCTCGGGAACATCAATGCCGCGACAAGAACGTTCGACCAGGCAGAGGCGAACTACCAGGAGATCGTGACGAAATACAAGAATTCGACCGCGGTCCAGGGAGCATACGTAAACTATGGGAAGCTGCTCGCGGACAACGGCCGGTACGCCGATGCCGAGGAGAACTTCAAGAAGGCGTTGTCCTTCAAGACGGTCGGCGACTCATCGCTGCTTCGCGACGCCATGCTCGGCTTCGCTGAGGCGCAATCGGCACGTAAAGACTACCCGAATGCCGTCAAATCCTACCAGCGTTTCCTCGCAGCCTTTCCCTCGGAAGAAAAAACCTCGGATGCCCTCTGGTCATTGGCTACCACGGCAAGCCGCGCCAAGCGGTACGATGTTTCCGACGATGCCTGTCAGCATCTGATGCACGCCGCGACGACCGAGCTCTACCGCAATCGTGCCCTTATCCGGCTCGCCCGCAACGCGGAAGACCGAAAAAACCTCCAGACCGCCATCAAAGATTATCTCACCTTCGTGGATCAGAACCCGGATCATCCGTCTGCGGATGACGTCCTGTACCATGTCGGCCGGTTGTACGAGCAGGACCTCGGCGACTACAGAAAAGCCGCCGTGGATTTTGAGAACCTGTACTCCCGGTATCCGCATTCTCCCCTGGCGGATGACGCGCTCTGGTCCGCCGGGAGATGCTATGAGCGGCTCAAGGATTTCTCCCGCGCGCTGATGATGTTCCGCGAATTGCTCGACCATTACCCGGCGTCGGACTCCAGTGAAGCCGCCTCCAGGAAGATCGACGCCATCGACGTGTTCGAGGCCAAGGACAAGGATGCCGGACTTGAACGGCTGGCGTTACTCGTCGGGGACGTCGTCGCCGAGAAGGACAAGATCGGACTCAGCTATCGGCTCGGGGACATTTATTTCCATGACTTGAAGAACTATGAGGCGGCGGCCGCGCAGTTTTCCAACGCGATCAATAGCGGGATGACCGACGACAGGTTCGTCGATGCGCTGTATTTGCGCGCACGATCGTTTGAATACCTCACCCGCCACGACGAGAAGTACAGAGCGCAGGCAATAAGTTCTTATCAGACCTTCATCCAGACCTACAAGAACGATCCGAGGGTGAAACAGGCTTCGCTTTCCCTGTTCTTCCTGCGGTCGACCTCCCCTGCCGCAGCGCAGGAAGCGCTCGCGCAGGCCGGAGACACTCCCCGGCTCGATACGATGCTCTATCATACGGGCGTGCTCCTCGAAGGCGTTGACAGCACCGCGAGTGCGCTCACTGTGTTCCGGCAGGTCGTTGCTTCGTTCCCCGCGACGCCGTCGGGAATTGATGCACGGTATCATGAAGCCGAATTGTACGAGAAGGAAAACCTGATTGACTCAATGCTCGTGCGCGGGAAACAGTATCTGGATGCCGC
>DATJPR010000073.1:0-3047 GCA_035506295.1 Bacteroidota bacterium
AATCCGTCTCTCCTCTCCTCAAAATCGTACTGCCAATCCGAACGTCGGGAACAGCGGAAAGAGCTTCAGATCCTGAAGTGTTGCTTTCCATTTCGAGCGGAGATCACCGGTGTTCTGCAACTGCCACTCGAACGGATCGATCAGACCATAGGCATTTACCAGTCGCAGGGTAGCACTGCACGGCAATTCCGCCATGGTAAACGAGCGGGACACCTGGATCTCTAACCGCTGGAATCCCGGATACTTGTCGCCGTTGACATCAAAGAGCCACCCCGGGGCTGCTGACGCCGTCATCCCTCTTCCGTTGACAAACACACCGACGGGTAGTGCGGGCACGCTCAGAAGGTTGACGGATTCGATCGCAAGAACAGCCAGGAGGCCGACATCCCACCCGTTTCCGGGAGAATAAGAAGCGCTGACTTGCACCTCATGTCTGCGATCGAAATGTGGCGGGAACGGGTTGCCGCCATTGAGCGCCGGAACTCTGTTACTCCCCCAAGACAACATATAGCTGAACGATCCTGTGAGGTCACCAGAACGCTTGCGGAGTGCGAGTTCGCATCCATACGACTTCCCTGTCCCGTATACGATTTCATCCTCGAGCGTCGCGGAGTGAGTTGCCGTCGTATCAGGTCCGAATTCCTGGAAGTTCTCCACCACTCGATAGAATCCCCCGGCGGAGGCCGAAAGCCCGCTCTCCCACAAAGCAGTCTCGGCGCCCAGCCGGAGTTGAAGCGACGTGGATGGCTTTACGCGGTTGCCTGAGGGATACCAGAATACCGTCGGATAGAGAAGATACACTCCGCTGTTGCGATAGGGGTGAAGAAATTCGTTGACGGCGCTCAACGAGGCGTAGATCTGGGTCGCTTCGCCCGGCGAGTAGCGGAGTGAAAATCGAGGATCGACGGCAGATACCGACCCCTGCCCTCCCGCGAAGGATGTTGCTCGCGCACCGATTTCGACGGCGACGTCGGGCAAGAGCCTCCATTGGTCTTCCAGATGAACAGCCACTTCCCAGAATGGTGAATGGTCGATCGCATATGGCGCCGTTTGCGTGGAGAATGGAGAGATGCTCCCCCTCATGGCATGCCTCGTCAATTCCACGCCGGCGCGGAAGGTGTGTTCCATATCATAATAGTGCTCGGCGTAGGCGCGGAGATTGATGTCCTCAATCCCGAAGGTGGAGGAAAGAGGAATGCCTGACAGGCCGATGGCGCCCGCCCCCGACATTTCCTGGTCAAGGTCAAGATCATACCGTGAGTAGGCCGCCGATGCCTGGATGAATGTTGAGGACGAGACAACTGCCAGCCACCGAAGATCGAGTAATGTGTTCCCCCATGAGAAGATGTTGTTCAGCCGCGAGCCGTACCCGTCGACCTGATTGGAATAGGCGTCCTCCCCGATGTAACCGCCGAAAGAGACTCTGCTTCCGCTCGAAATGATATCGGTCAGCTTGATCATCGCCTCCGACGAACCCTGACGGCTTGGCGATCCGTAATCACGGAGAAACGGAACCGCAGCGTCCGGGAATCCCCGCCGTCCTGAAGCAACAACCGACAGAGTGCTTGTGAGAGGTCCCTCGAGAGTCATGTGGGCGCCGAGGGAGTTGGTGCCGGCAGAACCCGAGAACCGGTCGTAGCGCCCATCCCGCACCGAAACATCAAGGATGGCGCCGATGCCGCCGCCATAATATGGAGGGGGACCGTCGCTGAATTCCTGCACGTCGTTCAGCGCATCCGCATTAAATGTGCTCAGCACTCCACCGAAGTGCGACGGATTGTACACTCGAGCACCATCGAGGAAGTACGTGTTTTGATCGTCCGGTGAAGATGGGAAATACACCCCACGGGTCACTCCGCCGGATGAGGTGAGCTCGGAGCGTTGCCCTTCGATCGTCACCTCCTGCATCCTTATCTCTTCCTGCTCCATCTTCAGATCGCACCGCAAAGACCTACCATCGGCGATTTGTAGCGGCATCTCCACGGCACGATACCCAACAACATGCGCCTCCAGCCGATAGGAACCAGCGGGCACGCGCGTGAGCGAGAAGAAACCGGACGCGTTGGTCGGGCACCATCCCGACAGCTCCGCGGGTCCGCCCTGATCGATCTTCAGCAGTCGGATCGTTGCCCCCTGCAGCGCGCTCCCGTCCGAAGAGTCGGTGACAAATCCCGCGATGCTCCCGCGGGCCGAGACCCCTGCATCCGCCCGTTCGCGCAAGATCACCTGGTTCCCTGTGATGATCCACATCAGATGTGTCTTGGATAAGACGGCATCGAGTGCTTGTTGGAGCGTGCAATCGGCGCAGGACACCGAGCCTCTTGCCTCCGCGATGTCGCTGTCGAGATAGACAATCGAAACACCGTAGATGCGCATAAGAGAGTCGAGCACACCGCGCAGACCGGCGTCGTGGAAAGCCAGGGGGGCGCGCATGCCGCTCCCCTGCGCAGAGACTGCCGTCGAAAGCGCGACGGTCAGCAGAAACTCAATACAGAATGTACGTGCTGTCTTCATGCCGGTAGTTCATCCCGGTGAGTCGCGCGAGCGTCCTCACAGCGGTTTCCACGTTCCGTGCATCCACTGCTCCGGTAATGGTCTGAGAACGCAATGAAGGATTGGTCACACGTATCGCGACATCGAAGGTGGATGCGATTGCTTCGCAGACCGAATCCACAGGAGCTCGTGAGAACACCATTTTCCCCGAGAGCCAGGCGGGATAGCCGGTCAGGAGCAGTCGGGTCGGTTGCTCCGGGTAACCGGCGTTCGCGCACGACGTTCGTTCACCGCCGTCGAGCATCACGGTGCTGTCACCCCCGGCTCGTTCTGCGCTGACTCTCACTCTTCCCGTGAGCACCGCGACCTCCATCCTGTCGTTGCGAACGCGGACATCGAATTCTGTCCCGACCACGCGCACTCTGGCAATATCCGTAACCACGACGAACGGTGTCCCGTTGGAACGAACATGAAAGAGTGCTTCCCCCGTCAATCGCACCTCGCGGGAGTTCACAAACGATCGGCCATCGAAGCTCAACGTCGACAGATGGTTG
>DATJPR010000074.1:0-30056 GCA_035506295.1 Bacteroidota bacterium
TCCATCGAGGGAATATCCCGCGATGTGCGGGGTCCCGATTTCCACGAGGTCAAGGAGGCCGCAGTCGAGCGCCGGCTCCCCCTCCCAGACATCCAGCACCGCCCCGCTGATCCATTTCTTTTCGAGAGCTCCACGAAGCGCTGCATTGTCCACCACCGCCCCCCGCGATGTGTTGATAAGAAGGGCATCGCGATGCAGGGCGGCAAGCCGCCGGTCATCTATCAGGTGCACCGTGGCGTCGGCTCCGCTGCGCGTCAGGGGAACATGCAGAGTCACAATATCAGCGCTCAGCACCTCTTCGAGAGGACAGTACTTTGAGTCTCCGGTGGATCGGGCGAGCGGCGGATCGTTCAGTATCACCTCCATCCCCATCGCCCGGGCCATGGCATGAACCCTGCTTCCGACATTGCCCACCCCGACGATCCCGATCGTCGATTCGGCGATGGCCTTGCCGCTCCGCGTGGAATGGACGAGGAGGGCCGCCAGAACATATTCGCAGACCGAATTCGCATTGCACCCGGGCGCGTTCGCGTACGCGATGCCGTGCGCCTGCAGCCAGGACTCGTCAAGATGATCCGTTCCGATCGTCGTCGTTCCGACAAACCGCACATGGCTGCCTTCCAGCAAATGCGCGCCGACCTTGACCTCGGAGCGCACGATGATGGCGTCCGCGTCCTTTACCCGCTCGGGTGAAAATTCAGACGTGTCGATGGCCGTCACATCTCCGACCGTGGAAAAGGCCTCGACAATAAGGGGGGTGTTTTTATCAACAACGATGCGAGCACTCACGTGATCCTTGCCTCATGTGCCCTGTCAACGGCCTACTGTCGACTGTTTGCTTTCTCCTGTCCGCTGCCTGCAGTCCGCCGTTGCCTGTCTTACCGAATAACGTGAGATCACGGATGTCAATCAAGAAGCGTCACCTCCTCACGCAAACAAAAACCCCTGACGATGTCGTCAGGGGTTGGCAAAAGTCGGTTCTTCTGCTGATTGGTCTAGAACCTGAATTTCATGCCTGCCGAGACCGCTCCATAGGAAACCGTCTTGGGGGAGAAGAGCCAGCCCAGGTCTTCCGAGGCAAGATCGAGCTCGAAGAGGCCGAGGTGGACGCCAAGACCGAGTGCGAAGTCTGTATGGTCAGGACCTCCCCAGGAATAGCCGGTACGAATCGGGAGAAAGCGGAAGGGGCTCCACTCCATCCCGAGAGCAACCCGCGTTCCCGCCGGAGTCCCCGGCGCGTCAAAGAGCACCTGATCGACGTCGCATCCCACCGTCAACTCGCCGAAGACGATGCCGCGAATGAGAGGAAGGTCGGTCACTTTCATTGCCGCCCCGAGGCGGATGGTCGTTGGCAACGGGGTTGAGAAGGGAGCCCCCGGTGTTGACGTCCCCTGTAATGCCTTCTCAACCCCGTCGCGCTGCCCCGCATCGAGGGGGTTGTCGACGACGAATGCGCTGTCTGCCTGCGCCGTGCGGACGTTTCGCGTCCATGTGATCGAGCCGATATCCGTGACACTGATGCCGAGACGAAGAGCGCTCGTGAGTTCGGTGGTTGCACCGATATCCAGCCCCATCCCCGATCCCGCAGGCGCCGGGAACGGTGAGAATCCCGCGTCTGAGTTGCCGGTCAGAGGATCGATGCCGGCGGTGCGATTGTGCATGTCGACGGTCCCATGAAGGACGCCATCCGTTCCGGTTGCCAGCCGGGAGTTGAAACTTGTCAGTTCAGCATAACCGAAGCCATGGACCACCTTCACCGTCACGCCGACGCCAAGAACCGGCAGACCGAAGGGGTGGTGGAGGGTGGTTGCCAGGGTGATCCCGTACTCACGGATCCACCACGCGCTGAGCGCCGATTCATGAAAATCATACACGGATCCTGGTGTGTTCCCATAAAAGAGAAAGCGCACGTACTCGCTCGGGATGCGCGCCTGCGCAGAAGCGTTTTCGGTCATCGTGAATGCGAGACTCCCGATCCCTGTGTGGATCGCGAGTCCGACCGGCCTGGCTTCCAGATCAAAACCGATGGTCCCGACACCATTTGGAAACACGCTCAGGATGTGCTGCTTGTCCGCATCGGAGAGGTTTCTGGCAACCCGGGTGTTGCCCGAATCCTGGCCGGTAAAGTACGACGTGTAAAGATCGTACGTGAAGAAATCGCTCCCAACATGTACGCCGATCGGCAGAAGCGCAAAGGTGAATGTTGTGCTGTCGCCGTCCAGGCCTGCGGGGTTCAACAGCGCCGCGTCGAGCCCGCGAGCCATGGCGGTGTAGACGTGCCCCATGCCCAGACCCTGGATGCTGGTCCTCTCTCCTGTCCCGGCCATCGAAACGGCCGCCACCAGGGACATGGCGAGGATGCTGGTAACAATTCTCGTGGTCTTCACTTGTTCACCCCCATCGAGCATTCTGTCCACACATACACGTGAATTGCATCGCTCGTCCGGAACGACACAGTGGAGCCGCCCTGCGCTGACGCCAGGGAGACTTCATAATCGACGTAGGATGCCGCCGAATACTGTTGCGCCTCGGCGTGGTTCAAATCCACCTCGAGATTCGAGACACCCCGCGCGGCAGAGAACCCCTGTGCATCGATGGAGGCCGCTGCCACGCTCAGGAACCCGCCCGATTGCGGGAGCGCAAGGATCTCGCGGTGCATGGCGTCCAGGATATGGATCCGCACGCTGACGTCAGCCGGCAGGCCGTTCTGCAACTCCACATGAAGCTTTGCGGTATTCACATTCTTGAGTTGATCCTGCCCCGGCTTCTTATTGCTGCCATCCTCGGCAAGTCCGAAATCCACGGTGTCCCGATACGTCGCCTTGGTGATGCCGATCGTGAGAGGAATCGCCAACGCAACGCTCCCGCCGAATGTGCACGAACTCGAGAGGCCTCCCGCCTTGAGGGGGTCGGTGGTATAGCAGTCCGGCGGATTGACGAGGACTTTGCCCGTCAGGTGGAGCGAATCGGGAAGTCCCTCTGTGAACTGGCTCAGGAAACTCCCCACCTCCGACTGATCGAACGTGATCGTTGACATGCCGGGAAAAATGCGGCGCTGGGCTGCAGGAATCGCAAGCGTTGCCACTTTGCCGTCCGAACGGGCGGCGGTCAGGTTCAGATACAGGTCCGCAGGGTACCCGACGCCGGAATACGCGTTGAAGACCAGCGAAGCAGAGGGAATGACAAATTGCCCCTTGAGCTTCGATGTGAGCTTGTTCGTCGCGATCCCGATTGCGGTATTGACATTGACCCATGTCGGCTTCAACGCTCCACTCACGGTGTCCACAACGATCGGGGAACCGGGAGTCATGGCAATTTGAACTTTGTCGGTGTCATGGATCGTCACAGTGGTATTGACTGCCGTCGGAATGATTACGCTGCTCGTCAACTGCAGTGCGTTCAGCATCTGCCCCGGCGCGGATTGGAATTCGCATCCTGTGAGGTCCATTTCATAGGTCTTGGAGTTGCTCGACGCGAGATAGACGCTGTCCTCATATGGCGAGAGCGTCCCGCCATTGCGCTTGTAGAGATTATCGAGGCGAAACTTGAACTGGACGCCGACGTTGATATTGTTCACAAAGGCAAAATGCAGCTCCCCGCTCCGCATCCCGATGAGTTTCACCATCGTCGAATCGTCGAGCTGCACAGTGGTTTGATCGTTGTCAACAAGACGTTGTGCGGGAACAGATGCGAGTTGCGCACTCGCGGCGCGGGCTTCGTCAAAACTCACGGTCGCGACCAACAGGGAATCTGTCGGGAAGGCCACAATCTGCCCTGAACCGGGAGTGGAGAAGGACAGGCCGGAGACGGTCACATCTGCGCCGAATCTGGCTCCACTAAGATCCGAATAGCTCACAGCGGCCTGGCCTGGCTGGATTGTCCGCCCGCCGAAATCGAACCGGGTGATCGCGCCACCTTGTTCGTCCAGGACAACGATCTGTTGCTGGGGGGTGATCGCGATCGGCATGTTGTTTTTCAGCCTCAGCCCCATGGTCCCTGACTTGAACGTCACGCTTCCGGATAGACCCGTCGTGGTTTGCACATCTTTGATTGTCAAGATTTCCGGAGGGATCGGCGACCGTATACCAGGAGAAATTCCTGTATTGAGGTTTACGGTCATGGTGTTCAAGTTCACGACGAACGATCCGAGCTCGACGTGTGCGTTGGCCGCCGTCGGCGTGATCGAAAGCTGATCTCCGATAGAAACGGGGTTTGCGGTCACGACCGAGGAAAAAATGATCCTATTGGCCGCGTCGGATTTCACAGTCGTGGAGTCGTTCAGGATCAGGTCGCTCATCGACACATCCTTGACTGCAACGGGAAACGTCAGCGAGACATCCCAGGACGGAGGAACAGGAGTCAGGGGATCTTTGAAGCAGTTGAGCGCGCTCAATGCGAGCAGGACGACGAAGAGCGTGCCGACGATGTTCCTGGACTTGCACGGCCATTCGAATACGGCAGGTCGTTTCATGGTACTCCCCCCAGGGTGCGTGAAAAACCTACTCTGTTATCAGAATCTTGATTCACTGAGGTTCAAAGGGGGTGCCACGCGGGCGTCCGTGTGCCTTCAGTCACGTGAAGCCATAAGATCCTTCACGGAACAATGTTACAGACGCCAGACTCGACCAGCACATGGACTTCAGGTCCAAAGATGCCTGCGCGACTTGAAGGTTCTGCAAATGTTGGTTACAGAGAGGTGAGTCAGGGGTGAGGAGTTACCGATGTATAGTGTGCGGTGAGCAACGAGGAAGATCTATATGACGATGGTCACGGGGGTCGCGTGCGAGGAACAACACGCGACCCCGGACAACGGCAGAAGAATTGGGTCGATGGTTTAGTGGACCTTTTCGTCCGGTCCGATCGGCTGAAAGCCGTAGCCGCCCGACGGATCCTGTCCGTGAATCTTGATCTCGCCAAACTTCAGCTCATACTTTGCAGTGTTGTCCTCCAGCGCTCGCAGAAGAAGCTTCGCGTGCTGTGGGGTCATGATAATGCGGGCATGAACTTTGGCCTTCGGTACGCCCGGCAACACCCGGGTGAAATCAATGACAAACTCTGCAGGCGAATGGGTGATGATCGCCAGATTGCTATAGATGCCTTCTGCTTCCTTTTCTCCCAGCTCGATGTTGATCTGCTGTCCCTGCACGGGTTGATCAGTCATATCTTCTCCTCGAAAAAAAAAGCCCCGCCGATGCGACGGGGCATGGTGCGCAACGATGATTTACTGGCCCTTGAGGAGCTTATCGGCCCGTTCGAACGCCGCCTTCGATTTGTCGGGCTGATTGATGATCGCGTACAACCGCCCCAGTTGCTGCCAGAGCGCTGCGTCGTCCGGCCGGACCTCAGAACTCTTCTCCAGATACGGGAGGGCAAGTTTGAACTTCTCGAGATAGCTGTCATCGAGCTTCACCTGCTTCCCTTTCCCCGCCTTCTTCTGATCCGCTTCGGCTTTTTCGGTTGACTCTTTTCTCATCGAGACGCCCCAATTCAGATACGCCACGCCGAGGTTGTAACGGGCGTCGGAGTAATTCGGGTCGATCTCGATGGCCTTGCTGAACTGCTCGATGCTCTGGGGAAACTTGTCCTGCTTCAAAAGGAAAACACCATAGGCGTACCGGAAGAATTTGTTGTTCGGATTCTTGGTGACGGCGCCGTCCGTCAGGGCGAGGGCTTTGTCGGAGTTCTTCGTCCGGTCGTACACATCGATGAGGTTGGTGATGTTGACGGTGCTGTCAGGCTCCAACTCATACGCCTTTTCGAACGGCGGGATCGCCTTCAGGAACTCATTCTGGGCGGCGGATTCGTTCTTGGCATTGAGATAGTCGTTCGCGATCTGGTAGTGAACGCTGCCGAGCAGCCTGGCAGCATCGGCCGATTTGGGATCCTTTTCCAGGCACGTGCTCAGCAAGGAGATCGCGCCATCATAATCCTTTTTCGCATAGGAGCAAAGACCCGCAACGTAATAGGTGTTGGCGCTGTCGGGCTCCATGGCGATCGCGACTCTGAATGAATCCAGGGCCGCAGTGTATTTCGAAGAGTCTTGCATCCCTCCGTTGTACAGTCGCACCCCCTCGTTGAACATCGACCCCCATGTGGCAAGGCGGTTCCGGCTGATCTCCGCTTTGTGGGCGTCCGAGATCTGCAGCGCACGGTTGTACGCCTCGTTCATCCCCATGTAGTTCTTCAGCTCAAGCCGGACGCTGCCGAGAAGATACCACGCCTCTTCGTCTTTCTCGTTCTTGACCACGGCCTTCGCAAGGCTCTGTTCGGCTTTGTCCCACTGCTTTTGCTGCATATAAAGTTTTGCACTGGTGGTTTCGGCCGATCCGCACTGAAACCCGGTGGTCGAGAAGAATACGACCGTCACGGCCAGGATCGCCAGAAGGGTTAGACGATTCATGATTACTCCACAGAATAGGAAAGTGATGGGGACGGCATGCGTAGGCCTACAATCTACCCATTCCCCCTGCAAAAATCAACAGATCGCGTCAACTCTTCTTCGTTGACTTTCGGACGCCTTTTTGATAGGTTCCCCTACGAGATTTCTTGTGTTGAACATTTCATCTCTCTCGAATCTTGTGGGAAAAAACAGCCCGGCCGACGACCCCGCGAACTGCGCTTTCTGCAAAATCATACGGAAGGAAGCTCCGGCAGAAATTCTCTTCGAGAATGATCGCACGATCGCTCTGCTCGACATTCGCCCGATCCACCATGGCCATGCCCTGATCATCCCGAAGGTCCACTGTGTCGACTTTCTTGCGCTCCCCGAAGAGTTCCTCCACGACATCCTGCTCACCACTCAGATCGTCGCACGCGGCCTGGTTGAGACGCTGGGGCTCGAAGGGTTCAATGTTTTTTCGAACAATGGTCGCATCGCCGGACAATCGGTATTTCACTTTCATGTCCATGTGACACCGCGCTATCCCGACGATGACATCCATTTTGTCCTCCGGCTGAAGGAGTATCCGCAGGGGGTGATGACGGAACTCGGGACGAGGCTGAGGGAGAGCATTGAACGGGGGAGATAGCAGGGGGAGAACGGAAGACTCTGAGATTTTGAGCGGTTGGGTATTCAGACAAATCTGCAGGAGATGCACATGGCGTCGTACGCAAAACTGAAACCGCCGACTACCGGTGAACGCATCACCATCAAGGACGGCGCTCTACGCGTCCCGGACCAACCGGTCATTCCCTTCATCGAAGGAGACGGCACCGGGCCGGATATCTGGCGCGCTTCGCAGATCGTCTTCGACGCGGCGGTACAGAAGGCGTACGGCGGAAAGCGATCGATCGTCTGGTTCGAGGTGTTCGCGGGCGAGAAGGCGAACGAAGTCTATGGCGCCAATACCTGGATGCATGACGACACGATCAATGCCATCAAGGAATACATGGTGGCGATCAAGGGACCGCTCACGACTCCCGTCGGCGGAGGGATCCGTTCGATCAACGTCGCCCTCCGTCAGATGTTGGACCTCTATGTCTGCCTGCGGCCCGTCCAGTACTTCAAGGGTGTTCCCTCCCCCGTCAAGCGGCCGGACCTGATCGACATGGTCATCTTCCGTGAGAACACCGAAGACATTTACGCAGGGATCGAATGGAAGGCGGGAACGCCTGAGGCGCAAAAAGTCGTGGGCTGGCTCCAGGGGGAGATGGGCGTCAAGAAAATTCGATTTCCCGAAAGCTCATCGATCGGCATCAAGCCGGTCTCCAAGGAAGGAACGGAACGGCTCGTGCGCGCGGCGATTTCTTATGCGCTCAACCAGAGGAGAAAAAGCCTCACGCTGGTGCACAAGGGAAATATCATGAAGTTCACCGAGGGCGGGTTCCGCGACTGGGGGTACGAACTCGCCAAACGCGAATTTTCCGGGAAGGTCGTCTCCTGGGAAGAATGCAACGGCACTCCGCCGCCCGGGACTCTCCTTCTCAAAGACGTCATCGCCGACGCCTTCCTCCAACAGATCCTCACCCGTCCCGGGGAGTACGATGTCATCGCAACGTTGAACCTCAACGGGGACTACATCTCCGATGCACTCGCCGCACAGGTGGGGGGCATCGGTATCGCTCCCGGAGGCAACATCAACTATATCACCGGCCATGCGGTCTTCGAAGCGACTCATGGGACGGCGCCGAAGTACGCCAACCAGGACAAGGTGAACCCCGGATCCGTCATCCTCTCCGGCGAAATGATGTTCCGGTATCTCGGTTGGAATGAGGCGGCTGACCTGATTCTGCAAGGGCTCGAAAAGACCATTCAGAACCGGACGGTGACCTACGACTTCGCACGGCTGATGGAGAATGCGAAGGAGGTAAAATGCTCGGAGTTTGGCAAGGCGATCGTGGCGAACATGTAGTCGCCTGCCCCCTCAGACGGTTACGCTCGGCGAGCAGTATTCGTTAAAGACGCCCATCAGGTGCGAAGCGATCTCTTCCGCAGTCCGACTCTCCAGCTGATAGCGCGGAATAAAATGGACCAGTTCACCGTTCTTGTAGAACGCCATGGAAGGCGACGAAGGCGGGATGTTGCCGAGGCGCTCGCGCAGACGCGCCGTCGCTTCAATGTCTCCACCGGCGAACACGGTCGTAAGTTTGTCGGGTCGGACCGTCGAGCGACGCAGGGCGAGGGCGATGCCCGGACGCGCTTTCCCCGCCGCGCAGCCGCAAACGGAATTGATCACCACGAGATTCGTTCCTTCCTTCGCGTCCACGGCGGCATCAACTTCTTCCGGCGTTCGGAGCTCGGAGAAACCGATTCTGGTAAGTTCATCTCTGAACGGTTGAATCATTACAGGGTCATAGCGCATCACGTAATTCCCGATTCGAAATTGATTGATGAGGATATCCATTCATCTCTATAAACACTGCGATCCGAACCTGGGTTCCTCGATGACTTCTGCGCCGCGTGGTTGACGTTCCACGACTTGATTTGAAAGCCTTCCTTCCCGGAATTCGGCCGATACACCATGACGGGCACCCGCAATCGCAAGCATAAGCAACCTCCCCCGCCCACCCGCGCATCTCGTCGGGTTCCGCCCGCCTTTTTCCTTGCCGCTCTCATCATCGTTGTCGCGATCGTTCTTCTCCTCTCCAATCGATCGGATCAGCCATCGGCCCCCGAACGCCTGGAGAAAGCGTCTGCCGTTTCGCAGAACTCTTCAGCCCTCACCACCTGGAGGGAGCGCGCATTCGCGGTCACTTCCCTCTTCCACATCGTGTACACCCCCTGCTGGGAAGGAGCCTATGGCGCTATCGGCGATGCATACCTCTTCGCCGCGACGCATGACTCCAGCCTCTACCGCTTCCACCTCGTGGACCACGATCTGCGCCTGATGTGCGAAGGGACATGGGTCGATGACCGGGCCTGGGTGTGCCTCGCAGAACTTCAATGGTGGGAGGTCACCGGAAGGACGAATATGAGTCTTGTGCTTGACGCCCGACGACGATATCTCGATGCACGCGATGAGGGGAGGTTTTCCAGGTCCCAGGGCTTTTGGACCTGGTACAACTGGCCGCCGGAAAAGGCCGGCGCACAGGCGTTCACGAACAGCAACATGAATCAAATGGTCACTGTCGCATGCGGGTTGTATGCCGCAACCGGAGAGGCTTCATTCAAAAGCGATGCGTTGCTGGCATGGAACGGCGACGGAACCACGCCGGGGATTGAGGCAACATGGTACCGTGGCGGCGGAGTTTGGATTGGCAAAGGAGGCCGAGCGGCCTTCGGGAATCAGCTGCCGTGGCGAGGCGTCGGATATTGCTCGGTGGCTTCGGCGCTTTACCGAATGACCGGAGAGAAGCATTACAAGGACGTCGCCGTCGCCACCGCAAAATACGCGCTCGATCCCCGGACCGGCTGGGTGGACCCTACGGACTACTACCAGCTGCGCATGGATGGCAACGGCGCCTTTGTGAACTTTCTGCTGGATGCCTATGCCGTCGCTCCTGAAGAACTGGCGGACGTTCCCGGGAAGATCGAGAAGATGCTGACTCATGTCTGGACCAACGCGCATTCCGCCGCCGTCGTCCAGCTCCATCGCATGAGCGACAACGGAATCCGGAATGGATGGAACCCGCGCGGAGGTGAAGACGGGTACGGCGTCAACGAAGTGGGGACGGTCCACGCGCAGGGGGAGGCAGCGCGCGCGTTCGGCGTGTTCACGTACTACGAGGAGAGGGCGACTCCGACGAAACCTGTTTCGCAAGCAGGTCGAGGATCGCGTCCGTAATCGTTGGGGAGAGCGCCGGCACCCAGACGATCCTCTTATCGGCCGAGAACCAGGTCATCTGCCTCTTCGCGTAGCGCCGCGAATTCCTTTTGATGAGGCGGACCATCTCGTCGTCTGAAATCTCATCTGCGATTCTGGAGAACACCTCTGCGTAGCCTACGGTATTCAAGGCATTGAGATGCCGGCCGTACCCTCTCACCTTCAATCCCTCCACCTCTTCGATCAGTCCGTGTCTCAACATGCCGTCGACCCGGGCGTCGATGCGACGATAGAGATCCGCGCGATCCATCATCAGCCCGATCCGAAACGCGTGAAAGGGGATTTCGGGTTTGCGTTCTTCCTGCAGTGCGGAAAGTGTGCGGCCGGTGGCATGGATGACTTCCAGCGCGCGGATGATGCGCCGGGGTTTGGTGGGGTCGATGCTTTTCGAAGTGACGGGGTCGAGCCTTTTCAGCTCCTCGACGAGCAGCGGAAGCTCGCCTTGAGACACCCGCTCTTCCATGGCCGTGCGAAAGTCCGGATCTGAGGCGGGTCCATCGAAGAGACCGTCCGTCAGCGACCGGATATACAAACCGGAGCCGCCGACGATAATCGGAACGTTCCCACGCCGGAACACCTCCACGATCGTCGCTCTACCCTGCTCTCCGTAGAGGCCCGCATTGTACTCCTGGTCCGGGTCGAGGATGTCGATGAAGTGATGCGAAATCTCCCCGCGTTCCGCTGCGGTCGGTTTGGCTGTCCCGATGTCGAGCAACCGGTAAATCTGCCGGGAATCAGCGGAGACGATTTCTCCTCCCATCCGGCGCGCGAGGGACAGACCGACGGCGGTTTTGCCGCTGGCGGTTGGACCGACAATGGCGACGACGACTCTTCTCTCGATCAGCTTTCGACGGAGCACTTCCACGGCATCATCGGTCCCGGTCACGAGACTTCCTGCCATCCGTTCTTTCCCACCAGCGGGACGAATTTGAAGCTGTCGATCTGACGCCGGTCGTATCGGTCGCCCGACCGGGTGATAATGGCGAGGGATTGGACGTCGCGGCTCCCCACGGGAATCACGAGGCGCCCGCCGTCGGCGAGCTGGGTGAGCAACGCCCGGGGGGCATCCGGCGCTGCGGCAGTGACGATAATCCCCTGGTACGGCGCGAACTCCTCCCACCCCACTGACCCGTCACCGGCTTTAGAGGCGACCCGGTAGCCGAGACGGTCAAGGAGCTTTCGCGCTCCTGCAAGAAGTTCGACGTCCCGTTCGATGCTGAAGACGTGCGCGCCCACGGCCGCGAGGATGGCGGACTGATATCCCGAACCGGTTCCGATCTCGAGCACCTTGTCGCCACGGTGAACGTCAAGAGCCTGCGTCATGTATGCGACGGTGTAGGGTTGCGAAATCGTCTGCCCTTTTCCGATGGGAAGCGCGCTGTCCTCATAGGCCCGGTTGGTGAAGGGTTCCGGGACAAAAAGATGTCGCTCCACTGTCCGGAAGGCCTGAAGCACGTGCTCGTCAAGGATCCCCCGGTCACGCATCAGCACAATCATCTCTTCGCGTTCAACGTCAAAGCGCTTCACTGTTTCGATCACCTCGTGCTGATGAAGGGACGATGGTTCATTGCCGGGCCTCGCCCCGCAGCAGCTTCCAGATGGATGATGCCGAGCGATCGGAGTCCATGTTCAGCCGCTCTTTCAGTTCCCGGCGAAGGACTGCGGGAGTCAGGCCACGATAGAGCGTGCCGTTTTCAGCGATGGAAACGGTCCCCGTCTCCTCCGAAACGATGACGACGACGACGTCCGCCTGTTCGGAGATGCCGAGCCCCGCCCGGTGCCTGGTGCCAAGAAGCTGACCTTCCCAGGCGGTGATGTTCGAAAGCGGAAGCGTGCATCGCGCCGCTTCGATTTGTCGGTCCTTGATGATGACCGCTCCGTCGTGGAGGGGCGACCGGGGGTTGAAGATGGACAGCAGCAGCGTCCGGCTCACGATCGCCTCCATCCGGGTTCCGGTTTCCGCATGCATCCGAATGCCGGTCGCACGGACGAAGATGATCAAGGCCCCGAACTTCTTTTTCGAAAGCTCCGTGACGGCTCCGACGACCTCATCGATCGATTCGTCGACATTCAGTTTGACGAACATCCTGACCAAGGGGCTCCGGCTGATGAGAACGAGGATCCGCCGCAGCTCCGGCTGGAAGAGGATGATGAACGCGAGGACCCAGATATCGGTCAGCGTTTTCAGGATCCACGTCATCGCTTTGAAGTGGAGCGTCTGCGCGATGAAAGAAGCAGTCACCACAAACACGAGGCCGGCAAAGATCTGGATGGCCACCGTGCCGCGCATGGCGAGGTACAGCCGGTAGAAAATGAAGGAGACCAGCGCGATGTCCAGGATGTCCGAGACACTGACGCTGATGAACCCGATCTTGAACAGCTCCATTGTGGTCGTCCCCTCGGCGTAAGGGTGTTACCATGAACGGGCGAGCTCGTCGGCGATTGCCGCAGCGCGCCGCGATTCCTTTACGTCATGAACGCGGATGAGGTTTGCCCCGCGGAGAATGGCCGCCGTCATTGCCGCCAGCGACCCTTCGAGACGGGCTTCGACAGGAAGGTCCTGCACTTTTCCGACAAACGATTTTCGCGAGATGCCGACAACGATCGGCCGATGGAGCGATTGCAGCCGATCCAGGTGTGCGATCAGGCGGTAGTTCTCCGCCATCGACTTGCCGAAACCCAGCCCGGGATCGACGAACATCTGGGAGATGCCTTTGTGCTCCCCTCTTCGGACGGACCCCTCCAAGGCGCTCACGACATCGTCCACCACGTCCTCATAGACGATGTGGGAAGGCATGGCCCACGGTGGGGCGGGCGTGTGCATGAGAATCACCGAGGCGTTTTTCGCGCGCGCGGTGTCCGCCATGTCGTCATCGAACGTGAATCCGCTGATGTCATTGATCACGGTTGCGCCTGCGTCCAGGGCGCGGGCAGCCACATCGCTCTTCCAGGTGTCGACGGAGATCGGGACGTCGCTCCTCTGTGCCAGGTGCTCAATCACCGGAAGGATCCGGCGGAGTTCCTCGTCCGCCGGGACCGGTGCCGCTCCTTGGCCATACACGGAGCCCCGAGGCCGCGTGGATTCGCCGCCAACGTCGATCAGGTCGGCGCCGTCATCGATCAGGCGCAACGCGTGATCGATGGCCGCCCGGGGGTCGAGATATCTGCCTCCGTCGGCAAACGAATCTGGCGTCACATTCACCACCCCCATGATGAAGGTGCGCTCGGAGAAATCGAAGACCTTCCTTCCCAGAGTGAAGCGAATGGACGCGTGCGTATGAACGGTGGATTCCATCGGTCGAGAAAAAAGAAAAGGTGACTCACCGGTCACCCTTCCGCTGCCTACATCTTCTTCTTCGCGGCTTCGGCTCTCCGCTTTGCCTTGGCGCGTTCAACAGCCTTCTTATGCTTCTTCCGCACCACGCGGGTCTTCTTGTTCATTCCTCCTCCGGAATTGTCGATCAGGGGATCTTATCATGGTGATCTGTGCTTCTCGGATGAACATACGCAATCCCGGAGAGAACATCAACAGTCCGCAGCCCGCGCCCGGTGCATCGGGAACGGCAAGGGGACCAAAACGAAAAAGCCGACACGAGGAAGGCATCGCAGGTCCCTTCGCTCTTGTCGGCTTGAAAGACACACAGAAACTACTTCGCGTACTTCTTGTACCGGTCGTTGATTCTGCCCCAGTGCAAGTTCGCGATGAAATTGTCGATATAGGCGGCGCGCTTCGGGCCGTCCTTGTGGTAATAGGCGTGCTCGAAGACATCGACAGGAATCAACGGGATTCCGCCCCAGATGGCGCCGTAGTGATGTTCATCGACGAGGACGTTCAAGAGGCGCCTGCTGTACAGCATATCGAATGTCAGGACACCCCATCCGCTGAGTTTCGCAGAGACCGCCGCCGCCTTGAAATCCGCTTTCCAGGCGTCGATGGAACCAAACTCTTTCTCAATCGCCGCCTTGATCTCGGGACCCTTCGAAGGGTTGCCGTCGCCGCCGAGGATCTCCCAATAGACATCGTGCAGGAGCGTGCCCGCATGGTTCCACGTGGTCCTGCGCTTGAGCTCTCCGATGGTGCTGTAGTTGCCATTCGCCGCCGCCCGGTCTGCGGACTCGAGGGCTTTCTCAATATTGTTGAGCGCGGTGACGTACCCTTTGTGGTGCGTATTGTAGTGCCAATCCGTTGTCTCAGCATCGACAACAGGCGCAAGAAGTTTCTTTGCCTCGTCATCGGAATAGGGACGCGGATTGAACTTCCATTCGTATGCCATGGAAACTGCTCCTTAGAGTTGTTGTGGAAGTAGGTGAAATCTCTTTGTCAATGAACTGAAACGTCGATGCTGGAGACGTCCGCCCGCCCCGACGTCACACGCCGAACGACTGACCGCAACCGCAGGTCCGGGCGGCCTGGGGATTGTTGAACACAAACCCCTTCCCATTCAGCCCATCGCTGAAATCAAGGATGGTCCCGGAGAGATAGAAGAGGCTCTTCTGATCGATGAAGATCGTGACGCCCTGGCTGGTCAACACCACATCCTTTTCTCCCGGCTTCTCATCGAAGCCCAGCACATAGGACAATCCCGAGCACCCGCCGCCCTTCACGCCGATGCGCAGGGCGTGTGTCTCCGGAATATCGTTTTCCGCTTTGACGTGTTTGACCTGAGCAGCCGCCTTGACCGTGATCTCAATCTCGGTTCGCGTCGCAGGCCCGGTCGTCAGTGTTTCACTCATGGTGATCCTCGTAGTGCTTTGACTTACATGTACCCAAGCTCCAACTTGGCAACATCGCTCATCATGCTCATGTTCCACGGCGGAGTCCAGGTGACGTCCACCTTGACAGACGTCACTCCTTGTATCGACGCCACCCGCTGTTGAACCTCGCCCGGCAGCGACTGGGCCGCGGGACAATGGGGCGAGGTGAGCGTCATCGTCACCGTCACTGCCCCGCCGTCGCCGACAGAGACATCATAGATCAATCCGAGATCGTAGATGTTCACCGGGATCTCGGGATCGTAGCAGGTATGAAGAATATTGATCACATTGTTCTCAATGACCTTCTGTTCGATCCCGGTAATCTCCTCCTGCCGCTGCTCTCCGTTGCCGGCGTTCCCGGCCTTCGCGTCGTCGTCCGCCATCACTCTTGCTCCGTTGTCACTTTTTCCGAATGACCTTCGAGTGCCGCCTTCACGGTGTGCCACGCAAGACTCGCGCACTTCACGCGCGCCGGGAATTCGCTGACCCCCGCAAAAGCGGCAAGCCTGCCCAGGTGCTCCACTGATCCGACGTCCGTCCGTTGTCCTGTCACCAGCCGATGAAATTCATCGAAAAGCTCTTCGGCCTCGGCTCTCGTTTTCCCCTTCAACACCTGACTCATCACCGACGCCGACGCCTTGGAGATTGCGCAACCGGCACCCTGAAAACTCAGATCGGCGATCTTGTCTCCGTCCATTTTCAGAAAGACCGTATAGTGATCGCCGCACAGCGGATTATACCCCTCGACGCTGACAGACGGCCTTTCCATCGTCCGGAAGTTCCGTGGGTTTCTGTTATGGTCGAGGATCACTTCCTGGTAGAGCTCGCGGAGGTCCGACATCAGCCAAGCACCTCGATGACTTTCTCGACCGCTTTGACGAACACATCGACCTCGTCTTTGGTATTGTAGAACGCGAACGACGCCCGTGCCGTAGCCGGAATGCCGTACCGCGCCATCACCGGCTGCGCACAATGGTGCCCTGTCCTGATCGCCACCCCTTCGAGGTCGAGGATCGTGCCGATGTCATGCGGATGAATGCCCTCGATGGTAAACGAGAGGACGGACGCCTTCGCGGCTGCCGTCCCGATGATCTTCACCCGTGGGATGGCGGCCAGTTTTGCCGTGGCATAGTTCAGGAGGTCACTCTCGTACGCCGCTACAGAGCGAAGATCCATTTGGCGCAGGTAATCGATGGCAGCGCCCAGACCGACGCCGCTGGCGATGCTCGGCGTGCCCGCCTCGAACTTGTGGGGAAGGTCGTTGTAGATCGTTTTTTCGAACGTCACCGATTTGATCATGTCGCCGCCGCCCTGATACGGAGGCATCTTCTCCAGCAGCTCTTCCCTTCCGTACAATACGCCGATCCCCGTGGGACCGAACATCTTGTGCCCCGAGAAAGCATAGAAGTCCGCGTCGAGATCGCGTACATCGACCTTCATGTGCGGGACGGCCTGGGCTCCATCGATCAAGACCGGGATCCCCTGACTGTGTGCCGCGGCGATCATTTGCTTGACGGGGTTGATTGTTCCGAGGGCATTGGATACATGAACAAGCGCGACGATCCTGGTTTTCGGCGACAGGAGGCGCGCGTATTCGTCGAGGATGAGCTCACCGCGGTCATTCATGGGAATGACCCGCAACACTGCACCGCGCTCCTCACAGGCAATCTGCCAGGGCACGATATTCGAGTGGTGCTCAAGCGCCGAAATCACCACCTCGTCCCCCCGGCCGATCGCCAGCTTCCCGTAGCTCGAGGCGACGAGATTGATGGCTTCGGTGGTGCCGCGCACAAAGATGATTTCCTTCGTGGAGGTCGCATTCAGAAAATCTTTCACCTTGGAGCGTGCCGCCTCGTACGCCTGGGTTGCTTTTTCGCTCAGATAGTGCACGCCGCGGTGGATATTGGAATTTTCCTCCATGTAGTAGCGCATGATGGTATCGATGACCACCTGCGGTTTCTGACTTGTCGCCGCGTTGTCGAAATAGACCAGCGGCTTCCCGTTGACACGTTGCCGGAGGAGCGGGAAATGGTGTCGGCAGAGATCCAGCGCGCCATGGCCCGCAGTTTTCGGTGGAGCTGCATTGTAGGTTGCTTCAATCATCGTCGTTCCTTGTTCCGGCCGCCTTCAAGCCGAAGGCGGAGGAGCTGATCAAGATGTTCACGCACCGCGTCGACATGGACGCGGGAGACCACATCGTTGGCGAAGGCGAGCGTCAGCATGTCACGCGCTTCGTCTTTCCCGATCCCACGCGCCCGCAGGTAGAACAACTGTTCGTCGTCCAACTGACCCACCGTTGCACCGTGCGTACACTTCACATCGTCTGCGAAGATCTCCAGCTGAGGTTTGGTATTCATCAACGCGGCGTCGGAGAGAAGGATGGTCTTGTTGGTCTGCTTCGCATCGGTCTTCTGCGCCCCGGGGCGAACGAAGATCTTGCCGTTGAAGACTCCATGCGCGGAGCCGTCGAGGATCGTCTTGTACAGCTCATGGCTGGTGCAGAGCTCCGCCGCATGATCGATCGTCGTATGGTTGTCGATGTGCTGCGCGCCGGTGCCGATCGATAGACCGTTCAATGTGCATTCCGCTCCGGGGCCGGCCAGGGTCACCTGAATCCCGTTACGGACGAGAGATCCTCCGAACGTGATGGCGTTCGAGGTGAAGACGCTACCCTGCTCCTGACGCACAGACATGGTGTTGATGTGATATTGTTCGAGCGATTCCGCTTGAAGCCGATCGTGCTCGACCTTCGCTCCTTCGGCGACATAGATCTCTACGACGGTGTCGGTCAGCCCGGCACCTGATCCGCGATACACTTCCACAAGCGAAAGCGAACTGTTGCGTCCTGCAATGACGAGAATGCGAGGGAACACCGCGCGGGGAACGCCCTTCGTTCCCGCCGTCGAAAGCATGTCGATTTCCAGCGGACGGTCGAGGACGACACCGTCGGGGACGACGATCAGGACGCCGTCACCGAAGAGTGACGTGTTGAGTGCGGCGAAGGCGTTACTTTCCATGTCCGTGATGCCGCCCAGACGCGCGAGCAGATCCCCGGATATCCGTTCAGCGGCTCGGTGCAGTGGAAGAACATGAACCCCAGCGGGCAGGCCCTGGATCCCCTCCCGCTGATCCACCCAGTGACCATCAATGAGCCCAACCCGCAAGGCGTTGACTCCTGCAAGCGAATCGCCGGCAGAGCCGGGGGAGGGCAAGGATGAGCGGTCCTCACCGTCCACAGCAAATTCGAGTTTCCCGATCGAGCTGACGTTTGTGAAGCGCCATTCTTCCTGTCGCGTGGTCGGCAATCCCGCCTCGCTGAAAAGCGTGAACGCACGTCGTCGGAGTGCACGCAGGGATTCGGCGCCGCCCCTGGCACTAACCTTGTCGAACGCGTTCGCAAACGCGTGCATGGCGGCTGGTTTTTCGGTGCGCGTTGCCATTCTATCGATTCACCCCCTCGAGTTCCTCCTTGATCCAGTCGTATCCGCGTTCTTCCAATAGGAGCGCGAGTTCTTTTGTCCCTGACTTCGCAATCCGCCCGTCCACCAGCACGTGCACGAAATCGGGGACGATGTAGTTCAGCAGCCGCTGGTAGTGCGTGACGACAATCGTTGCGTTGTCCTTGGACCGCAGGGTGTTGACGCCGTCGGCGACGATGCGCAGCGCATCGATGTCGAGGCCGGAGTCCGTTTCGTCCAGGATCGCCAGCGTCGGCTGCAGCACCGCCATCTGGAAAATCTCATTCCGTTTCTTCTCGCCGCCGGAGAATCCCTCGTTCACCGGACGGTTGAGCAGGTCCTGGTCCATCGCGACAACCTGCATCCGGCTTTTCATCAGCTGGAGAAACTCGAACGCGTCAAGCTCTTCCTGACCGCGATGTTTTCTGATGGCGTTCAGCGCGGATTTGAGAAAATACGTGTTGCTCACGCCCGGAATCTCCACCGGATATTGAAACGCCAGGAAAAGCCCTTCCCTCGCCCGCTCCTCGGGGTCGAGTTCCAGGAGATTTTTCCCCAGGTACTCTACCTCTCCCGCGGAGACTTCGTATTCCGGTCGTCCGGCGATGACACCGGCGAACGTGCTCTTCCCAGAGCCGTTTGGCCCCATGATGGCGTGCACTTCTCCGGCGTGGACCTCGAGATTGATGCCACGAAGGATTTCGTTGCCGGCGATGCCGGCGTGGAGGTTTTTGACTTTCAGCATGCTGGAAGTTTCTCGCAATAGGTGAATGGACTCGATGACACTGACGACAATCCTTGCAATGGCATCGTTACCCCACACTTCCCTCGAGGCTCACGCTCAGCAGTTTTTGCGCCTCGACGGCGAATTCCATCGGCAGCTCTTTGAAGACTTCCTTGCAGAAACCATTGACGATCATGTTTACGGCGTCTTCCGTGGAAAGTCCCCGCTGCCTGCAGTAGAAAATCTGGTCTTCGCCGATCTTCGATGTCGAGGCCTCATGTTCGACCCGCGCGGTCTGGTTCCGGACATCGATATAGGGAAACGTATGGGCGCCGCATTTGTCGCCCAACAGCAGCGAATCGCACTGGGAGAAATTCCGCGCGTTCTCTGCACGCTTTCCGACGGAAACCAGTCCGCGATACGAGTTGTTGCCATGTCCTGCGGAGATGCCTTTAGAGACGATCGTGCTCCGGGTGTTCTTCCCGAGATGTATCATCTTCGTCCCGGTGTCGGCCTGCTGGCGGTTGTTGGTCACCGCCACGGAGTAAAACTCGCCGATGGAGTTGTCGCCCTGGAGGATGACGCCGGGATACTTCCAGGTAATCGCCGACCCGGTCTCCACCTGCGTCCACGAGATGCGCGCGTTCGCCCCGGCGCATTTTCCCCGCTTCGTGACGAAATTGTAGATGCCGCCTTTCCCTTCTTTGTCGCCAGGATACCAGTTCTGCACCGTCGAATATTTAATCTGTGCGTTTTCCATGGCGATGAGCTCAACCACCGCTGCGTGGAGCTGGTTCGTGTCGCGCATCGGCGCGGTGCATCCTTCGAGGTAGCTGACGTACGCGCCTTCTTCGGCGACGATGAGCGTCCGCTCGAATTGCCCCGTGTCTGCCGCGTTGATGCGGAAGTAGGTGGACAGTTCCATCGGACACCGTACACCTTTCGGGATATAGCAGAACGATCCATCGCTGAACACGGCGGAATTCAGGGAGGCGAAGAAATTGTCGGTCGGCGGCACGACACTGCCAAGAAACCGACGGACAAGATCCGGGTGTTCGCGGAGCGCCTCGGAAAACGAACAAAAGATGATCCCGAGCTCCTTCAACTTGTCCTTGAACGTCGTCGCCACGGAAACGCTGTCGAAGACCGCGTCGACGGCCACGCCGCTCAGCCGTCCCTGCTCCGCCAGGGAAATGCCGAGCTTCTCATAGGTGCGACGCAGCTCCGGATCGACCTCATCCAGGCTCTTAAGCGCCGGTTTGGTCTTCGGCGCCGAGTAGTAGCTGATGTCCTGATAGTCGATCGGCGGATACTTCACATTCGGCCAGCGCGGCTCTTCCATGGTCTGCCAGTGCCGGAACGCCTTCAGCCGCCACTCGGTCATCCACTCCGGCTCTCCTTTCTTCGAGGAGATAAGGCGTATGACCTCCTCGTTGAGACCCTTCGGCACGGTGTCCGCGGGAATGTCGGTAACAAAGCCGTACTTATATTCCTGGTTTGCCAGCTGCTCAATCGTCGATTGTTCTGTGCTCATATGCCGGATTTCTTTCTTTGCGCTCGATCTACAGATTCATGAATTCATGCTGTCGCCTTCGCCGCCGCGGGCGTGTGCACCGGCGTGCGGAAGGACGGGTAGTTCAACGTCCACGTCTGTTGATCGCACGGGATCAACGTCCCTTCCTCTACTAATGCGTCAATGAAGATTCGTGTACACTTCTCGGCGTCGCTCATATGCATTTTCACTCCTTGCGCCGCCAAGTATGCCTGCAAGCCGAAGACGAGGTCACGAAAGAAGATATTCGATGCGTGGATCATGGGATACCGTCTGCGCAGGTACTCCAGAATCGTCTTCCGGTCGTCCAGGATCTTCTGAATCTGTTGCGCGTGAGTCATGGTTCACACTCCTGCCGCTGCGGGCACATTCCGCGATCGAACGACCCGCACTCCTTCGGCGAGCAGAGTTGTCGCGAGATCGATCTCGTCCTCCCTCGTGTACTTGCTGAGGCCGAAGCGGATCGTCGATGCGACCGCCTCCCGATCGAGGCCGATGGCGCGAAGAACGTACGAAGGCTCGGGGGATGCCGACCCGCACGCAGAACCGGTCGACATTGCAACGCGACGGACCTCCATCATCAGTCGATCGGCGCGCACTCCGGCGAAGGTCACGCTGAGATTGTTCGGCAGACGACGATCGTGATGGCCGTTTACGGCGATTTCTCCGCAGCGTTCACGCAGGAGTCCGGCAAACCTGTCCCTGAGCTGCAGGACACGGGGCACGACGCGTTCGCGCTCTTCCGCGATGATACGAAACGCCTCGCCCATTCCGACAATGCCCGGAACATTGAGCGTCCCGGACCGCATTCCCTTCTCGTGGCTGCCCCCGTCCATTTGCGCCGTGAGAGATATCCCCCGCCGGACAAAAAGTCCACCGATTCCTTTCGGGCCGTGACATTTATGCCCACTGAATGTCAGCAGATCAATACCAGCGGCGTGAACATCAATCGGGAGATACGGAAGGGCCTGCGTTGCATCCGTGTGAAGAAACACTCCGGCATCGTGGCAAATACCGGCGATCTCGGCGATCGGCGCGACTGTTCCGATCTCGTTGTTCGCGAACATGACCGAAACCACAAGCGTCGAGGGCGTCAACGCGCGTCGCACGTCGTCGGGGTCAACGAGCCCGCTGGCGTCCACACCGAGCCGGGTGACGGTGCAGCCATACGCCTCGAGACGGGCGCAGGTGTCGAGAACAGAAGGATGTTCCGTGACGACGGTGATGACATGCGATTTCGCCGGTGCATAGGCTTCGATCAAGCCCTTGAGCGCGAGGTTGTTCGCCTCCGTCGCCCCGCTTGCGAAGAACACTTCTGCGGGCTCCGCATTGATCAGCGAAGCAACAGAACGGCGCGCTTTCTCCACCGCGGCTGCCGCAACCCATCCGAATTCATGTTGCCGGCTCGCCGCATTTCCGTACTCGTCGAGGAAGAATGGAACCATCGCTTCGAGCACGCGGTCGTCCACACGCGTTGTGGAATGATTGTCGAGGAAAATTCGCGGCGTCGCTATGTTCGGCTGAGACTTCACAGTTGCATCCTAGACTATTTCTGCAAGCGTCATTGCGCTGAACGCCTGCTCAATGTTCGCCTGGACCTTTCCCAGAGGCGACTTGATCGTACATACGGTGAACACCGTGCAACTATCGGCGCCTTCGGCCATGCACTGCGCGATCATCGGGGCAGTCCCTTCAATCGCATGGATGATCGTCGACACGGCTATTTCGGAGGCCGGCCGCGCCAACGTGTACCCCCCATGGACGCCCTGATGCGACATGAGCAGGCCTCCTTTTACCAGCTTCTGGAGGACCTTTGCCAGCAACTCATACGGGATACCGTAGAGGGCGGAGATTTCCTTTGCGGTGACGACATCGCGTTGCGCGGCAACATGCCGGATCGCGATCAACCCATATTCTGCTCTTTTCGAAAGACGAACCATGGCGATATACGACCGAAGTAGTCCGATTTATACTCAACAAAAAATGGGACTTCTTCCCATCTCACCAAATTAAACACCTTCAAGTACCCCACCGTTCCACTTGTCCGGTAAAAATAACAAACAAACGCGAAAAATGCAACGTTTGCGATAGGTTTGTCGTATCAACTGTGGATTCATCTTCAGATTTTCCCTACCATGTTGGGAAATCCCTTCAAAGAACATCCAGAAATGGAGTCTTATCGTTGAGCACCGCTATCGCGGTATCTCACCTCACCAAAGTTTACCGAAAAAGCCTCTTCCGGAAAAATGGAGTCGCTGCCCTTCAGGGGCTATCCCTTTCCGTTGATCGCGGACAGATTTACGGTTTTCTCGGCCCGAATGGGGCTGGGAAAACGACGCTCATTAAGATACTTCTCTCCCTTGTCCACCCGACCTCTGGAGACGCGGCTCTACTCGGACAAGAACTTCCAGATACTGCCGTCAGGGAAAAGATCGGCTACCTTCCGGAGAATCAACGATTTCCGGGCTATCTCACGGGCGAGCAGGTCTTGAAGTTTTTCGGCCGGCTTTCGGGTACCCCGCCGGACCTTCTTCGCAGGAGAACTTCCGAGCTCCTGACTTTGGTGGGAATGGATCAGTGGCGGAGGATGAAGGTGAAGAGATACTCGAAAGGGATGTTGCAGAGGATAGGCCTTGCCCAGGCTCTCGTTAACGACCCTGAGCTGATTTTCCTTGACGAGCCCACAGACGGTGTGGACCCGATCGGCCGAAAGGAAATCCGCGACATCCTCCATGCGCTCAAGGTCCAGGGGAAGACCATCTTCCTCAACTCGCACCTCCTTTCCGAGGTCGAGCTTGTGTGCGACCGGGTCGCGATCGTGAACAAGGGTTCACTGCTGAAGGAAGGAACGATCGCCGACTTCACCTCCGGCAGCACAACGTATATCGTTGGCGTCGAAGGCACGCTGCCTCAACCGCTCATGGACGAAGCCAGAGCGCTGGTGATAAGCCTCTCGCCGCACCCGGGCGGCGTAACGATAAATGCTCCCAAAACCGCCGATCTCAACCGTGGGATTGACCTCCTGCGAAGGCACAACGTGACAATCACATCGATCCAGCGGGACAAAGCGACGTTGGAAGAATCATTCCTCGACCTCTTGAAGCGGGAGGTGGCACCATGAAAACGCTCCTGCTTGCCCTTCAGACCATCCGTGAGCTTGTCCTCAAGGCGACGCTTCTCGTGCTTGCCGGGATCTCTACGATCATCCTTCTTTTGATCTTCGCCGGCGTGCAGACGGAGAAAACCGCAGACGGCGTCTCCCTGGTACTTTCCGGCCAGCAAAAGAGCCCTCCGATGAATGGAGAGAACCTTCAGGCGTTCGTGCGCGTCTTCGAGGCCGGATCCGCGGGCGGGATCTTTGCGGGGATCGCGATCTTCGGCATCTTTGCGACCGCCAGTGTCATTCCCGACACCATCGAGAAAGGAGCGGCGGATATCTACTTTTCGAAACCGCTGCGTCGCGGCGAGATCCTTCTGGGCCGCACTCTCGGTGCGGGGGTCGCAATCTTCCTGAACATCCTCTATTTCCTTATCGGCATCTGGGTCATCCTCGGGGTGAAGATCGGCGTCTGGGACGTGCGTTTCCTCATGGCCCCCGTCGGCGTGACGCTGATCTTTCTCAGCATGTATGCCATCGTGGTGTTCCTCGGTGCGCTTTCCCACAACACCGCCATTGCGATCATCGGCGGGTTTCTTTTTCAATTTGTGATCGTCCCACTGCTCCAGCACCGCGAGATGGTTTTGTATCCCCTCCTCAACAACGGGGGATATCACACGTTTCTCGATACCCTATATTACATCTTCCCCCAGGTCTCGGCGCTGCAGGACTCCGTGACGAATTACATCACCGGTCAGGCAACGGAGTGGGGGTCGCTGGCGTCGACATTGCTCTCCGCCGGGGGTTGGTATGCGGCAGCCTGGTGGATCCTCGATCGTGCGGACTTCTAGCGATGAAGCTCCTCCTCGCCGCGCTGATTGCCTTCACACTATCCAACGATGCGGGCACATCTTCTCCGGAGGTGGACAGTGCGTTGAGTGAATCGGCCCGGGCGGAGTTCCGCCGTCACCTCGACTCGCTCACCACGCCGGCGCTCGAGGCGCGGAAAGCCGCGCGACGTGAAGTTCAACGAAGGGGATATGCCAACGTTCTCGCCGACGTCCTTTCCGACGATGGCGTGGGGTCGGTCCTGTCGCTCTCGCGCATGAACGCCGAGCTCGAGTACACCATCTCCCACCACCCTCTTTCGATCTACGTCCCCATCGTCCCTTCGGAGAGTTCCAGAGCACTGCCACCGTGGTTCTTCACGTACAAGAGCGGTCCGCTGAACATCACGCTGCATGACGACTGGTCGATGCCGGAGAACCCATGGAAGCATTGAAAGGTATCTGCCTCGTGCGGGACCCGCAGATCGCCTCCCTGCGATCGTTGGCGTCGCGCCGACGTCGGGCACTGGTGCGATATGCGGAGTTTCTTCCTCCGGTATTCTTCCTTGCGAATTTCTGCATCTGTGCGTACCTCAAGCGGACACTGTTGGAGACGGAGAGCGGCTTGGGCGAGCTCTTTCTCGCCGAGAGTTGTTTCACGGTGGCGTTTCTCTTCCTCCACGGGGGGACGTTCCTTGAGGACATCATTGCACGGTCAAGACTCATGGGCGTCTCATCGTCGAGCAGATTCAGGTTTGCCATCTTTGAATGCGGGGCCCATCCGTTGATCCTGGCCCAGGTGGGGAGCCTCCTTCTTTTGTGGCTGGTTCTTTTTCACGCCAATCCCTTCACGCTCGCTATCTCGTTCCTCGGGACATCAATCTGGTATGGATCCGTCGTTGCGAGCGCAACGGTGGTGTTTCTGGCCGCGAACCGTTTCCGCATCCCGCTCCCGATCGTCGGTACAATCCTCGGTACGATCCTCTTCATAGTCATTACCGGGCCCACAGTGATCTCCGGCGAAGCGCCATACGCATCGCTCCCCCTATCGGGATGGACAACGCGGGCACTCTTCTCTGCGATGTCGGGTCAACCATGGATGGGGCTTCTCTGGCTGCTTCCCTCAATCGCAGTCCTGTTAATAGTTCTGACGATCGGAGTGAAGAAGGGATGATGGGAATCATCTTCGCCCTCGAATTCAAGCGCTTCTGCGCTCGACCCTCCTGGTTATTGCTCGGTGCGTTGATACTGGCAAGCGCTCCTCTTTCTCTTTCTCCCTACTTCCCACGATTCTTTCCCGCCCTTGCCTGCGGTCTCACCGTGGTGGGGAACGATCTGATGGATATGTTTGGATCACGGGACAGAGAGATCAGAAAACTGGTCGCTCTTCCGCTTGATCTCCAGGACGTGATTCTCGGAAAAGGATTCATGACGATGGTCAAGGCCGCGATCGCGACAGCTGTTGCCGGCGTGGTGCACGCCTGGCTTGCGGGGCCGTCGGACGATTCCTCGCAGGCACTCTTGACGGGGCTGGGATTCCTCGCAACGATGCCGCCGCTCGTTCACATCGGCGCTCGATTGTCCATCGCCGCCATTTCAAAACCGTCGCCTGGAGTCCTTGAGCCGCTCGTCCGTGTCGTCCTCACGCTCCTGGCAGCCGCTGTTTGTGGTATCCCTGCCTTCGTGCTTGCGACGACAACGCACTCCGCACCAGCGTTAGCGGCGTACGCGGCGTTGTCCCTGAGCATATGGATGACGGTCGGCGCCCGAGGTTCTGCCCGCCGGCTTGAACGATGGATGCAATCTCCAGCATATGACCTATGACCGCACTGGCAGTTGACGGGCTTGTCAAAGCATATCCCGGGACATCGAGAATTCTCGACGGGGTCTCCTTCGATCTTCCAGAAGGGAGCATCACGGCACTCCTGGGCCTCAACGGCTGCGGCAAGACCACCACAATCAAAGCGATCCTCGGCCTGACGTCCCTCGAAAGCGGGACCATCAGCATCCTGGGGACGAGGGTCTCACCGTCCTCCTCGGAATACAAACGCCACATCGGCGCAGTCCTGGACGATCCTCTGTATTTCGATTGGTTGTCTGCGCGCGATTCGATTCGCTTGCATGCACGCCTGCGGAGTCTCCCTGAACGCGTTGCAGCGGAACGCACGGCGGAATTGCTCGATTTCTTCAGCCTTGCCGATGTGCAGCATGAACCGATCCGCACCTACTCCTCCGGGATGAAGAAAAAAGTCTCGGTTGCAACTGCGGTCATTCACCGTCCCTCCATCCTGATCCTCGACGAGCCCTTCGAAGGGATCGACCCGCTCGCGGCCGACGATATTCTTGTCATGCTCCGCTTGATGGCCACCGGAGGGACGGCCATCCTGATCACGTCGCACATTTTCGACACGGTGCAGCGCCTCTGCTCGCGGTTCGAGATCCTGCACGGAGGGAAGATCAGCCTATCGTGTTCTGCGGAGGAAATCTCCGCCCGGGCAATGCATCTCGGCGAAGCGACAGGCCTCTCAGAAGTGTTTTTTGATCTGGTATCTCCCGGTCGACAGCATCGTCCTCCTCCTTCATTCCTCACATGACAGCGTCGCCGTTTGTTTTCTGCGTTCAACCTGCGAAGGCCTCCCGGAATATTCTGGAGCGTCCGGTGCTCTGGCCCGCGCTCACCGTCGCATGTCTTGCGGGCATTGTGACGCTGATTCTTCGATGGCCGCTCACGGTGGACGCCGTCCTGCGCCATCTCCCCGCGGCAACGACGCAGGAAGATCAGCAGGGGGTCCGCACGGCACTGACCGGGGAGTTGCTCTTGCGATGCATGATGTTTCCCATCGTCGCGAGTCTCAGGATTGCGGCATTTTCTCTCCTCGTCTACGTTCTCGAACGCATCCCGTCGCTCGCGCGGACGCCGAAGTACAGGATGGTGCTTGTCCTCTGCGCGCATGCGGCATGCGTGCAGGCGCTGGGGGAGCTTCTCGCCTTTCTCGCCGGGTGGCATCCGATGTTGAACGGCTCCGGGATCCCCGGCGCAGCGTGGATGATCGGTGACAACGGAAATTACCTCGCCGGCGCATTGATTCGTTCATTGAATGTCGTTACATTATGGTCTGTAACAGTCTTGGCAGTGGGACTTCGTGTTCTTTTCGGCGGTTCATCGCTTCGATCCTTCCTCGTCGCCATTGCGGCATGGAGTGTTTCCCTCCTTGCAAACCTCTGGTTGATACGGTTGATGCATGATGCGCTTCATCTCCGAGTGTAGAGGAAATTGTCGCGCGCGCTGAGAGAACCGCATCCACGATCGTCACCATGCTGCCAAGTTGCTCCGTACAAAGGATATGACTCATGCCTGAAAATTTGACCTTTGAAGATCTGGGACCGTCTCTCACGCCACAGCGAAGATCGGATGGGGCTTTTCAATCCGTCGGCGTGATCGGGTTGGGGGTCATGGGACAGGGAATCGTCGAGACCATCGCCAACGCCGGGATCGAGGTCATCGGCGTCGAGAAGAATGAGGCATCGCTCAGAAACGCTCTCGACGGCCTCGGAAGAACCATCGACACCGAGATCAAGCGCTGGTCCAAGACGACCTCCGAGAAACGCGCGATCCTTTCCCGCGTGCGGGGGAAGACCGACCTCAAGGAGCTCAAAGAATGCGACATCGTCATTGAGGCGGTCGATGAGAATTTCGAACTGAAGAAGCGCGTCCTCCAGGAATTCTACGGTGTCGGCAAGACCGACGCCGTCTTCATCTCCAATACCGCCACGCTCAGCCTCAGCAAGCTCGCGGAGGCTTCGCCCCATCCGGACAAGATCATCGGGATGCATTTCCTGAACCCCGTTCCCCAGGTCGCCCTGGTGGAGATTGTCCGCGCCCTGAAGACGTCGGACCAGACGTACGAGCTCGTCAAGGCCTTTGCGAGCAAGATCGGCAAGACGCCGGTGGAAGTGTTTGAGTATCCCGGGTTCATCACGACGCGCATCATCCTCCCGATGTTGAACGAAGCAATGCACCTGCTCATGGAAGGAAACGCTAAGGCCGACGCCATCGATACGGCGATGCGGCTCGGGTATGGCATGCAGAGCGGCCCGCTGGAAATGGCCGACACGATGGGCCTGGATGAGGTGCTGATGTGGATGGAAACCATCTACCACGAGCTCGGCGAACCGCGTTTTCGCCCCTGCCCGCTCCTCCGGCGCATGGTCCGGGAAGGACGGCTGGGCAAGAAGACCGGCGAAGGGTTTTTCCGATACAACGAAGACGGCAAACGACTATGATGAATATTCTCGTCCTGAACTGCGGAAGCTCCTCGGTGAAATATCAGCTCATCGAGGCGGAATCCGGAAAAATGCTTGCCCGGGGAAGTGTGGAGCGCATCGGAATGAACGGCGCCACGCTGACCAACTATCGTCATGACGGCGACGAGATCAAGATCGCCGGAGAAATCGTGGACCATACCGCGGCGATCGAATACATCCTCGCCGTCCTGCTCAGCAAGAATCACGGCGTCATCAGCGGCAAGGGCGAGATCCACGCCGTTGGCCACCGCGTCGTGCACGGGGGCGAGACGTTTTCGGATTCCGCCCTGGTGACCGACGAAGTGATCAAGACCCTGCGTGACAACATCGAGCTCGCACCCCTTCACAACCCGCACAACCTGCGCGGGATCACCGCCTGTCAGATCCAGCTCCCCGGTGTGCCGCAGGTCGCAGTCTTCGATACATCGTTCCATCAGAAGATGCCGAAGAAGGCGTATCTCTACGGCATCCCGTATTCCCTGTACACGCAGTACAAGATCCGCCGGTACGGGTTTCATGGCACTTCGCACCGGTATGTCGCCGGCCGGGCGGCCTCCTTCCTGAAACAGGACCCCGCAAAGCTCAAGCTCGTGACCTGCCACCTCGGCAACGGATGCAGCATGGCGGCCGTCGACGGCGGAATTTCCGTGGACACGACAATGGGCTTCACGCCGCTCGAGGGACTGCTCATGGGAACCCGCTCCGGCGACATCGATTCGTCGGTCATCCTTTTCGTGATGGGCAAGGAAGGCCTGACGATCGGCGAGGCGACGACCCTGCTGAACAAGCACAGCGGCCTTCAGGGGATTTCCGGCGTCAGCAGCGACATGCGTGAAGTGATCGCCGAAATGAAGAACGGCGACAAGAAGGCGACGTATGCCTTCGACGTTTTTGCCTATCGCGTGAAAAAGTATATCGGCGCCTACGCCGCAGCGATGGGAGGATTGGATGCCGTGGTCTTCACCGGCGGTATCGGCGAAAACAGCCCCGACGTTCGTCGAGCGTGCACGGAGAACCTCGGGTTTCTCGGCATCGACTATGACGAATCGCGAAATGTCTCGCCGGAAAAGGAGAAG
>DATJPR010000075.1:0-11864 GCA_035506295.1 Bacteroidota bacterium
ACTCGTGAAGAAATTGATCCTGTCATCCCGCACATCCAGGTATTCCGGTGTCGTTCCGTCCTTGACAAACGTATAGGATGCCATCTCCGTGAGGCGCGGGTTCTCGAGCTCAAATCCGGCCGGCAGCAAATCGCTGACCGCAACGTTTTCGAGCATGTCGATGGCCGAAAGAAGCCGCACCCGGACGATCACGAGATCGTTCTGCTTGACCGATGCGACATTGATCGGATTCCCCACCCTGTCAAGGAACTCGCGCCGCACCTGCAAATTGCGGTCCTCCAATTTTGCCTGACCGTCCGTCCGGATGCCTTCCGTGACGATCGAATAATACGCCCGCCCCTCCCCGCTGGTGGTAATTGTCACCGAGGCGCCGAACGGATCAACATCAAAGCGCTGGCTTCCTCCCTTATAGGCGTACTCCTTCGATCCTGCTTTCACGGTGCCCGTGATCTTCGCGGCCGCTGCCATCCGCGCCGCCTTACCGAACGCCAGCAGCGTGAAGGCGTCGTCCTGTGTACTGAACCACGCGTCCTCCTTGTAGCGCTGCGAAAGGTAATCCATGTAGCGCGGGATATTGATGTTGTTCAGATCGGTTTCCAGCAGCATGTTCAGGATGATGGCGTTCGCCCGAATTGGTGAATCAAAGACTCCTCCCGTCGTGCGCGCAGACTGCTCGAGAGCGAACTTGTCGGGCATCAGCTCGCCGTAGGTGCGGCGGTCTCCGCTCAACGCGTACGCGGCGGCAAGCATCGACCTTGAATCCAGCGTGAGCAATCCCTGATCTCCCCGGTAGAAATCCATCAGGGCACGGTCAGCGGCGGAGGCCGATGCAAGCACGTACAGCGCGTAGAGCGAACTCTTGTCGGCAATTCTCCGAACCACGACCTTTCCCTGGTCCCAGTAATAATAGTCCATCGTCTTCCTGCTGCGGGCAAGCGATGCAATGGCACCGAGGGCGGACTTCAATACGCCGTCGGGAACGGCATATCCCGCTTTGCGTGCCTCGACGAGGAAGTGCGTGGCGTAGATCGTCCCCCAGGGGTTGGTATAGGTTCCGCCGGGCCAGTACACGAACGAACCATCGGGCGACTGCAGACTGCCGATGATGCCGATCGCCTCGTTGACGAAATACATCGGGCTCCCGTTCGCCACTGCCGATGGTGCCATGATCGCGGCAAGATCCCGGAGGTAGATCTGTGGGAATGCTTTCGAGACGATTTGCTCCAGGCAACCATAGGGATAGCCGACGAGGTCCTTCAGTCGCCCCGCGAAGTTTGCGACGGGGAACGGGCTCAGGGTGACATACGCGCGACGTCCTTCAGGATAGTAGACGTCCGGGACCTGCTGTTGCACCGTGCCGCCGGCCTCGACGGCGCCGGTGATCGTTTCGGTCACGAGCGGCGACGCCGGACGAACCGGAAGGTCGGTTTTCGATTCGATCTCTCCCTCAGGCGTGCTCGTTTTGACGATCACCGTCGCTTTGCCGAGAACCTGACCGGCCCGGAGTCCGGCCAGCGTGTACTGCTCTTGATTGGCTCCAACGGTGAGCGCCGGCGGCGGATCGGTCAGTTTCACGCCTCCCTCCGTTCGTACGGCGAAACGGAGATCAGCCGGCCGCGCCGTGGTATTGAAGGCTGTGATCGCCATGGAAAGCGAATCGCCGGGACTGAGGAATCGCGGCAATGCCGGCGTGATGACAATGGGATCTGCAACGGTCATCGCCTGCTGTGTCGCGCCGAACCTGTCTCCCTTGTAGGCGACGGCCATGAGGCGGATCTCGCCGTTGAAATCGGGAATGTCGATATCGATCTGCACCTCTCCCGACCCATTGGTGTGTTTGATTCCCGACCAGAAGGCAACGGGCTTCACCCGCTGGACGCTCAGAGGATTGACGTGCCTGCCGAGTTCAGCTTCGCTTCCGCCCGTGCTGCTGACTTGCTTTTTCGCCTCCGGGATGAGATCACGGAAAAAGTCGTACGTATCCGTCTCCAGCGCCTTCCTGGCATAGAAGTAACCGTATGGATCGGGCGTCTTGTAGTTCTTGAGCTGCAGGATGCCTTCGTCGACGGCCGCAAGTGTCAGGGCGACATTCTTCTCGCCGCCGACCGCGATCGTGATCGATTGTTTCGTCCGTGGGCGAATCGCGGCCGGTGCCTTGATCGTCAGCTCAAGCTTGTTGGACGGTTTCTCCACCATGAGTGGCACAAAACCGTGACCGGCAAGCAACGGGATGTCGAGCTCCTTGATTTTGCGGAACAGCACGGCGCTGATGTAGACGTTCGGGAGATACTTCTCCTCCACCGGGAGATCCAACGACGCGGCGTTGTTCACCACTTCAAGATAGTGGTAGTTCAGCACGCCGTTGCGCTCGACCGTCACCAGCATCGTGCCGGGGAAGGGCGCCTGAAAAAGGATGTGCGCTTTGTCGCCCGGGGCATACGCCGCTTTGTCCAGGACGATATCCACCCTGGCCTCCGGATCCACCTGGAACGATGTGACATCCGTCGAGCCCCAGCTATAGGAGTAGAACCGGAACTCATTGAAGCCGGAGTCTCCATCCTTGGAGACGCGAACAACATACTCGCCCGACCTCGGAACGGCATACGTGAAATCCGCCGGCCCATCGCCGATCGTCACCACATCGTTCCGCTCCGGAATCTCGCGGCGCTCGGACACATAGCGCAGCGTCTTGTCGTTGCCGTACTGGCGCAGGACCGAATGCCATTCATACCGGATGACCGCGATCCTCGCGCGGAATCCCCTGATCGGCCTGTCGCCAGGATCCACGGCAACAATCTGGATTTTCTGCGGCACACCGGGAGTGACGTAGTACGGGCCGGTGTTGTGCACCCCGAGATAGAACGACGCGGGGTCCAGGATCGTCTGCGAGCCCTGATACACAGGGCGGCCGGACTCATCGAACACCGCCACTCTTCCTCTCAACCGCATCGTGCCCTGCGTCTGGAGATCGCCCGGCACAGTGACCGTAAACGAAGCCGCTCCGTTCTGATCGGTTTTCCCTTCTTCCTGCACCGGCTCCATCGCTTTTGGCTTAATGGCGTCATTCGAGAAACGGAACGCCGGGTACGCCTTCGAGACATACGGCATGGGATCGAAGGATCCCTCGAACTGCCATGATTTCCCTGCCGCCGGAGGACCGAAGAAATTGTGCGCGGACAACTGGTATTGAATCGAAGCGCCCGCCTTCGCTCGTTCTGCGGAAGGAGTGAGATTCACCCGCAGGCGGTCAGGCATGAACTCCTCGACGCTCGCTTTGTACGATGCCAGATAGGCGCCGTTCCCTGCATAGAGCTCGCAATGGTACTCTCCGGTCAGCGAGTTTGCCCGGGTGGCGAAACTCGTTTCGAATGCACCATCCGCATTGAGCGTCAACTGCTGGTCACCCACTGTGCTCCCGCGCGGATTGATGACCTTGAGACGCACGGGCATGGAGGCGGGAAGCGACTCCGAGAGATTGCGGACGATGCCGCTCACAATCATCGTCTCCCCGGGGCGATAGAGATTCCGGTCGCCGTACATCAGCGCATCGTAGACCGTCTGGTTGTCGCGCTTGCCCCCGACGTCGAACCGCGACGTCTCCACGCGGTAATCGTCGAAGGTCAGGAAGTTGAAATCGTTTTCAAGTTCCGCGGTCACCAGCTGCAGCGGGAAATCCCTGGATTTCGATTGCAGGTCCGTAAACCGCGCGACGCCATCGCCGTCCGTCTTGCCCGCAGCCACGATCTGATTGTTGGTGGACACCAACGACACCTGGGCGCCCGACACTGGCTTCGCAGTCTCCAGGCTCGTCACAAAGACCATTGCCCCGTCCGGATTCCGCTTCGTAATAATCGCGAGGTCGGAGACGGAGACGAGCTTCGACGTGGAGCGCCACGACTCTGCCAGGTTGGATATTTCGATAAGGTAGAACCCCTTGTAGCCCGTGTGCATGTACTTGTCGAGGTTCAGGTAGGTTGAGACCTGCTGGTTCTCAGGCCCGGCGATCGTCAAGGTGTCGACGGACAGAGACCGGCCATAGTTGCCCAGATAATAGCGGTACTTCCTCCTTGCACCGGGCGAATCGTCTCCTTCATCATCCGAATAGTCGTAGTCGTAGAACCGTCCGTTCTGGATGAAGTAGACGAGGTTGTTCTGGAAGACCTGGCTGACTTTGACAAGCAGCTTCGGGAGATTCACGGTGACGATCTCGAGTTTCTTCTCGCCGCCGAGAAGCATGTAGACGCCGGACTCCGACCCGAAACGGAACGACGCAGGAATGCTGCCGATGAACACGTCAGCCTCATACGGATTCTGCGTCTTCCCTCCGAGATAGCTCTCCAGCCCCGCGGCGATCGTCATCTTCATCGTCGTGCCCGGCTGGAAATTCCCGTGCAGCGTGAAGGAGGAGCCTGCCGCCGTCACAGAGAAATCGATATTCGGCTCGAGGCGCACGAACGACTTCACCGTCGCTGCATCAACTTCCTGAGATGTGCGGACGAGGACAAATCCCTGAACGCCGTCAAAGCCCGCTTCATGGCCGTAGATCTTCAGTTCCCCGAGCGCCGGGAGGGTGAACTCGAACGGTCGATCCTGCGTGATCTTGGTATTGGTCTCCGGCGATTGGAGGTCCGCCGCAACGGAAACGCTGATCTTCCGTTCTTTGTCGAGTTGAGTGACCGGGCCGAGTTCCACCGGGACGACGCGGCTGCGTTCCGTGGTCATCACCTTTACGGCCGACTGGGCTGCGCCGTCGACGGTGACCGTCAATTTCCCCGCGAGGTCCTGTGGATCGACGGCATAGCTGAACTCGAGATTCGCCTTGATGCCGACCTGTCGCGATTCCGAAAGGCGGTCATAGAAGAATTCAGCCCCGCGCAAGGTGAACGGCATCGTCGAGAACTGGAATTCTTCGGGTCCGGAGAACCCTGTCGCCTTTGCGAGCGCCACCAGCAACGGGGTGTTGAACCGACCGGTGATCTTGGCGTCGCCGGGCAACGGCCCGTCGGGACTGAAGAGCAGCCGCGCGGTGTCCTGCCAGACGAACTTCCCGGGAATGGAAGGTTTGAACTCCACCAACGGCGACGTCGTCCACGTATTCAGGGAATCCGGCGGTACCATCCCCCGGGAAAAGGAGAAGGCGAGAACCGTATCCCGCCCGACGATTCCCGATGGAAGCGGCGATGTGAGTTTGAGCCTGGTGGCGTCCTGCGTCGAACAGGAAAGAGCGATCAAGCAAAGAAGCAACGTGATCGAGGTTGTTTTGATGGGGCGCATAGGTCACCTGAATGTGTGCTGGATACACCACTGCAGTACGCGGCCAGGATTCATCCCGTCATGACAACATGAAACCGCGTTTTGGATATTCTTCCCTTGTCGTCAACACAACACACGACATGATCTCCTCCGCCGATACGGACGAGCCACCGCACGCCGGCCCTCACCGTTCCGAGATATTTGTCGTCAAGGTACCAGGCGTGGGTCGCCACGTCCACCAGAGGCGTTGCCTGAAGACAAAGCTCCTGCTTCGAAGAGACGAGATAATATGTCATCGCATCCGATGGGCTCACAATCGTCGGCCCGTCGCCCGCGGACACCGTGGTGCAGAAGGGGTTGTGCGGCGGCGTTACGGCAAACGCCACATTGCTCTTCTTCCAGAATTCGAGCAGGTCCGGTGGATACGTCAGGATCGTCTTCACCGTGTACGCATGCGTTCCCACGCACGAAGGGCAGTACGAGAGCTTTCCATCAGGCGACACCAGATATTCCCGGCACACATCGCACGGGGTTCGGGCGGTGCGCGACTGCGAGTAGAAATCCTCGATGAGATGCGCACACCGTGGCGAAGGATCTTTGCCGCTTTCCACGCACACCTCCCGCAACGAGAGGTCGGCGGGAAAGGGAAGAATACTCTTGTCCCCCGTCCGTGTCATGCTCGTGAGAATGTCGAACAACAGCGGCGCGGCCGTCCTACCGCCCATGAGATCGGGATTGCCCGTATTGTCGGCGTTCCCCATCCAGACACCGACGGTGTAGCGGGAAGTATAGCCGACCGACCACGCATCCCGTCGTCCGTAGCTCGTCCCGGTCTTGAATGCTACCGCCGGGAGCGTGACCGATGACTCGAATCCGCTCGGAAGGTCCGGTCTGTTCAGGCCCGTCAGGATCGACGTCACCATGTATGCAGCGGCGGGGGAGAACACTTGTCGCGACACGGCTGTATCTTTTGAGCGGCCCGGGAGATACCGCAACGGACGATAGAGACCGCTATTCGGAAACGCGGCGTACGCTGCAGTCAGCTCCTCGAGTGTTACTCCGCATCCGCCCAGGATCATGCTTAACCCGAGCTTCTGGCGCTGATCCTGGAGCGAAGAAATTCCTGCGTTCACCACAAACTGCAGAAAGGTCGACGTGCCGGCCTGTTTCAAAAGGCGGACCATGGGCACATTCAAGGAACGACGCAATGCATCATCCGCGAAGACCGGGCCGGAGTACGTTCCGTCATAGTTTTCCGCCGTGAAGCCTTCTGCATCGTAGGGGACGTCGAGCAGTCTGCTCTTTGGCGTAAGGCTTCCCGCATCCATCAGCATGGCGTACAGGAAGGGCTTCAAGGTCGAACCGGGCGAACGCAGCGAGTGTACGGCATCCACCTGGCCGCTCGCAAGCGAGTCCGAGAAATCCCCGGAGCCCGCATACGCGAGGACGTCGCGAGTTCGATTATCGACGACGATGACCGCGCCGTTCCGCACGCCTTTCGCACTCCAGATCCGGAGCTGTGCCGACAGGAGACGCTCGACCGTTTGTTGGACGTCGAGATCGAGCACACCGCGGACGTCGCCTCCACGGCGCACGAGATCTCTGACCCGGTAGCAATAATGAGGAGCAAGCATCGGCAGAGTCACGCGTTGCACGCCGGCCGGCGTGGTCCAGATGATCAGCGAATCATCGCGGCTCAGATAGCGCTGTGCGATCCAGCGCTGCGCCTGCCGCTTCCGCTCGGCCAGGAGCCGATCGGGATTCCGGTCGGGCTGCAGATGGTTCGGGTCGCGGGGAATGAGGATCAGGTCGAAGAGCCGCGCGATATTCAGGCGTTCCGGCGGCGTCTGATAATAAAGCAGCGAAGCGGACTTCAGTCCTTCGATGTTTCCGCCGAGGGGAACCATCGAGAGATACATCTCCAGCAGTTCGCTCTTCGAGTATTTCATCTCGAGCTGGACCGCGCGGAATGCCTCGACCATCTTCGCCCACACCGTGCGTGGTTTCGGCTCCATCATGCGCGCGATCTGCATGGTGATGGTCGATCCGCCCGAGATCCGGCGGCCTCCCCGGACATTCTGCCAGACGGCGCGAAGCAGGGAAAGCGGGTTGACGCCGAAATGGTAATAGAACCATCGGTCCTCCCTGCGGAGAAGAATGCGCTTGAGACGATCGGGAATTTCGCCCGGATCGGTCTTGAGCCGCCATCGGTCGTCACCTGCAAGGAACGCGCTGAGGAGGCGGCCCTGACGATCTTCCACGGTCAGGGAATACTCTTTCGCATGCGGTAGGGGAAACAGCAGCGAGAGAAACAGGAAGGCGATCGCCGGCGACAGGCAGACGATCGCCCCGAGGAGCAAGGTTTTCTGTCTTATGCTTTTCGTGATGCGAAGCGTGGAGAACAATGCGCCCCTGACGGAAGAATATGCGCTCCCCATCCCCCTATCACCCAATCTCCCCCTCGCGCGACAGGGGGATGGGGAGATGGGGGATGCGGTGAGGATGAGCTGAGAACCCCGCTACTGTCCGCCCGCCCGAATGGTCCAGAAATCGTCCGATAAGTTCCTGTCGGAAATATAGTCGAACGGCATCGTGAAGTAGCCGCCCATACCCCAGTCGGGCCCCCACGAATTGCGGACAATGATCCGTCTGGCCGCGTCATCATAGCCTGCGGCCATCACGGCGTGCCCTCCGAGAACCCGTTCTCCGGGCTGCGGCATCTGAACGACACCGCTTTGCGCGACAGCAGACGATTCAAAACTCTCGTATACCGTAAATCCGAAGACGAACGGATATCCCTCGGCAAGACACTCCAGCATCTCATCGAGCGTGAGGATGCGGTGATACGACGTGATCGTATGCGTCAGTGCTTCCTTGTAGCACTTTGCCGTCGGCTTCACGGCAAACTTGCTGACGACGTATGGCCAGATTTTTTCACGGCAGACTCCCTGTTTCGCCAGCGTCTTGATCCCGTCCCGGAGCATAGCGCCGGAATCGGTCTTCACCGTGTGCTCGAGGACCCTTTCATTATAATAGATGAAGAGCCTGCTGAGGTCGACGAGCGGTTTCTTGTTTTTGAGCTCAAGAAATTCCAGCGCTCCCGCAAGTGCGTTGGCGGTACAGCTTCCAAGGTTGCCCTGATTCTCGACGGGCGAGCAGAGCGAACGCAGATCTACCTGATGCGGCAAAACCGGCGGGGCAACGCGGATCGAGCGATAGAGAAAATCACGTTGATCGGGCAGGTCGGGAACCCATCCATATCCGCGGATCGTGGTCTTGGGAGCAGCAGGCGAGGAAGACTTACGTCGGGCTGCTTTGCGAGTTGACTTGCGTCTGGGAGATCGCGCCATGAGAGCCTCGAGGTTGTGTTGGAGGAGAGGAGTGCCTGAGGATGCCGGGGAAATATAGAGAAGGGGTCATGGGAAAGCAAGGGAATTCCCTTGCTTCTCAAAGGAAATTCAGGTTATTATTCTCCACTGTTGGCAATCAAGAGATTATTTGGATAGACCATGCCCGAGTACCTTCCTCCCGCAGCGCTGCAACGCGCACGGGAACTCTTCCCCCACACAACGCAAGGCCACATCTATCTCAATCACGCTGGAACGAGTCCTCTTTCCCGGCGGGTGGTCGATGCCGTCGAACGACACCTGCACGAACGTTCCGTAGGACCCATCGACACGTACTGGACGGATATTCAGATGGTCGCCGAGTGCAGAGCGCTGATCCAGCGGCTGATCAACGCCGAATCCACGGATCGCATCGCCTTTCAGGTGAACACCTCGGACGCCATCAATGTGGTTGCATCGGGACTGGATTGGAAATCCGGCGATCGCGTCCTCCTCAATTCGATTGAGTTCCCAGCCAATGTCTATCCTTACCTCAACCTGCGCCGCCTCGGGGTGGAAATCGACATCCTCCAGGCGGACGACGGACGTGTGACTCCGGAAATGATCGTGAAGCATGTCCAGCCGCGGACCAGGTTGCTGGCGCTGAGCGCAGTGCAGTTCCTCTCGGGCTACCGGGCCGATCTGGCATCGCTCGGGGAGTTCTGCAGGAGCAAGGGGATCGTTTTTGCGGTTGACGGCATCCAGGCGGTGGGCGCGGTCAGGATCGACGTTCAGCGCATGAAGATCGATGCACTCTTTGCCGGCGCGCAGAAATGGCAAATGGCGCCGCACGGTTCCGGCTTTCTCTATCTCACCCAGGAGCTCCAGGCGAAGATCGGCCAACAATATCTCGGATGGCTCAGCGTTGAAGACCCGTGGAAGTTTCATGATTTCGACCAGGCGCTGGCTTCTTCCGCAAGGCGGTATGAAGGTGGAAGTCTGAACATGCCGAGTCTCTGGGGCCTCCATGCGGCTCTTGGGACGCTGTTGGAATTCGGGCCCGACCGCATCGAAGGACACCTCCTGGAGATCACCGCTCTTCTCCGCGACGGCCTCGCGGCAATTCCCGGACCCCGGGTCGTCACAACGTACCCCGACGATCAACGCGCCGGCATTATCACGGTGGCGCTCCCTGAACGGGTGGACGCGAAGGAGATCTTCAAACAGATGCTCGCGCGAAAAGTCACGATCGCCCTCCGGGAAGGCCAGCTCCGATACTCTCCCCACTTTTACTGCACGGCCGACGACATGCGCGCCGCCGTGAACGCAACGCACGAAGCCCTGGCACCGCATTGACCTCATTGCGTCGCGAGCTCACCCTCTTCGACCTGACGATGATCTCGATCGGATCGACGATCGGGGCCGGCATCTTCCTTACACCGTCGCTGATCACGGGCGCGCTGGTCTCGCCCGGATGGATCATGGCGGCCTGGCTCATCGGCGGCGTGATGGCCGTCTCCGGCGCCCTCGGATTTTCCGAGCTGGGAGCGATGATGCCCCACGCGGGCGGGATCTATGTGTTTCTCAAGGAAACCTACGGCGGGCTTGTCGCTTTTCTGTTCGGATGGACGGAGTTTCTGGTCACCAATACCGGCAGTATCGCCGCACTCGGCGTCGCCTTTGCGACGTATCTCGGCTATATCGTCCCGCTGGGAGCAACGGGAACGACGGCAGCGGCGATCATCGGGATCGTTGCCCTCACGGTCGTCAATGTGCTGGGCGTCAAGGCGGGCGGCGTCTTCTCGGATCTGTTCACCGCATTGAAGCTCATCGGCATCGCCACGCTGATCGTTGTCGGCTTTGTCCTTGGTTCATCATCGCACATCGACCTCTCTTCCCCCTTCCGCATGCCACCCGGAGGATTGAGCACATCGCTTTCCCTGGCGCTGGTCGGCGTGTTCTGGTCCATCGGGGGCTGGCAACATGCGACGTTTACCGGAGCGGAGGTGAAGAACCCCCAGCGGAATATTCCGCGCGCGATGATCATGGCATCGACGGTTATCACCCTCGTCTACGCAGTCACGGTCCTTGCCTATATGTTCTTGTTGACCGGACCTGAAATCGCCTCCTCCACACGGCTCGCCGCAGACGCCATGGAGCGTGCCCTGGGAACGGCGGGCGGCATTGGCATTGCGCTGACCGTGTTCATCTCGACGTTCGGCACGGCGGGGGTGTACACCCTCACCGCGCCGCGAATCTATTACGCGATGGCGGTCGACGGCGTGTTCTTCAAACCTGTCGCACGATTGCACCCCAGATTCGGAACTCCCGCTTTCGCCATCATCACACAATCCCTCTGGGCGATTGTCCTGATTGCCTTCTGGGGGAAGTTCGAGAACCTGATTTCGTACGTCGTCTTTACCGACTGGATCTTCTACGGACTGACGGGGGCAGCGGTCGTGATCCTCCGGAGGAAACTGCGCGACGCTCCTCGCCCATATAAAACGGTGCTCTACCCGTTCACGCCCATCGTGTTCACGCTGGGCGCCTTGTGGTTTGTCCTCAACACCCTGGTGAACAAGCCCCGGGAATCGGGCGCCGGCATTCTTTTTCTTCTTATCGGCATCCCGGTGTACTATCTCTGGAAACGCCGCAACCATCCTCTCACGCAAGCAGAACGGCCATGAAACCGGGATCGAGAATTCTGATCGTCGACGACAACGCTGAGTTTCGTGCAATCATCAAGACCATTCTTGAGCGGAAGGGATTTTACGTCGCTGAGGCGTCGGACGGGCAGGAGGCGATCGAACGAATGGCGCGCGAACCGTTCCACATGGCCATCGTCGATCTGGACATGCCAAGAATGAACGGCCTCGAGCTCACGCGGAGAGTGAAGCAGGACTATCCTGGTATCCCGGTGATGATGATTACCGCGTATGCTTCGTTCTATTCTCCGGGAGAGATTTTGGCGGCGGGGGTGGACGCATTTCTGCAGAAGCCCGTGGATTTTGCGCGGCTCACCCAGGCGATTGAGAGTCTGTAACACAGTGCCGAGTTTCGGCGCAGAATACCATCACGGCGCACTTGGGCCCCATGACGCGCATCGTTTCATCGGGATCTCAACTTGATCTTGCTTTTCCGCAGGAGGTATTCCGGGAACTCTGAAGGCTCGCTTCAACCTTTCTCCAGGAGAAGAGTGAACGAAAACCGATTGCCCTTGAACTCTTTCTCGTGAAACCCCGTCTGGCTCGCAAGTTTCAGAATGGTGCTGCGAGACTGGTAATG
>DATJPR010000076.1:0-10285 GCA_035506295.1 Bacteroidota bacterium
AAGTTTCTCACATACTTCGCATTATTCTCGATGAACTGTCGCCGCGGTTCGACCTCGTCGCCCATCAGGATGGAGAAGGTCCTGTCCGCATCCGCCGCGTTCTCGATTGAGACCTGGAGGACTGTCCGCGTCTCGGGGTTCATGGTCGTCGACCAGAGCTGCTCGGGGTTCATTTCGCCGAGCCCCTTGAACCGCGAGATCAAGATTCCGCCGCCCAATATCTGTGCTCCTTCTTCCGGCTCTTCCTCGCCGTCCGTTGGTCGCGGCGCGGGTTCTTTTTCTTTCTTTCCCCCCTTCTCGCCCTGCAGGCGCTTCACCAACTCCACCCGTTCCTCCTCATCGTACGCGTACAACTCCTGCTTGCCTTTCTTCACTTTGTACAGCGGCGGCTGGGCGATATACACATGGCCCAGATCAATCAGCTCCTTCATATGGCGATAGAAGAGCGTGAGCAGCAGCGTCCTGATGTGCGAGCCGTCGACGTCCGCATCGCACATGATGATGATTTTCCCATAGCGGACTTTTCCCGGATCGAACTCGTCCGCGACGCCGGCGCCGATTGCCGTAAAGATGTTGCGGATCTCCTCGTTCTCAAGGATTTTGTTCATCCTGGCCTTCTGCACATTGAGGATCTTCCCTTTGAGCGGGAGGATGGCCTGAAACCGCCTGTCGCGTCCCTGCTTCGCGGAGCCGCCAGCGGAGTCTCCTTCGACGAGATAGAGCTCGCAATGCTCGGGATCGCTGATGGAACAGTCGGCGAGTTTGCCCGGAAGTCCGCCTGTCGTGAGCGCGTTCTTCCGCCGCGTGATGTCGCGTGCCTTCCGCGCCGCTTCCCGCGCTTCCGCCGCCTTCAGCGCCTTATCGATGATGCGCTTCGCATCTGCCGTATTCTCTTCGAGCCACGCCTGCAACGATTGCCCGATGACGCCTTCGACGATGCTCTTGACTTCGCTGTTGCCGAGCTTCGTTTTCGTCTGACCTTCGAACTGCGGCTCCGGCACCTTCACGCTGATGACGCCCGTAAACCCCTCGCGGAAATCGTCGCCGGTGACGGCGATGCCGCCCTCCTTGAGGATGCCGTTCTTGTAGGCAAAGTTGTTCAGGGACCGCGTCAGCGCGGTGCGGAAACCGACAAGGTGCGTTCCACCCTCATGCGTATTGATGTTATTGACGTATGAGAAGATATTCTCGTTGTACTCGTCGTTGTACGTGAACGCCGCCTCCACCTCGACGATGCGGCCGTTCTCGTCCTTGTCGTTGCCCTGCCCGTAGTACGGTTTCTTGACGATCGAAGGACGGGTATCATCGATGTACTTGACGAACTCGATCAACCCGCCCTTGAAATGAAACTCCTCCTCGCGCTCGGTTTTGTTCCGCTGGTCGACAATCTTCAGGGTCACCTGGGAATTCAGGAACGCCAGCTCCCGGAGGCGCTCCGCAATCGTCTCGAACTTGAAGACCCGGTTTTTGAAGATCTGTCCGTCCGGAATGAAGGTGATCTTGGTTCCTGTCTTGCTCTCTTTCACCTTTCCGGTGATCTTCACCGGTGCGACGGCGTCTCCCCGTTTGTATTTCTGGTAGAACACCTTGCCATCGCGGTAGACTTCGACCTCGAGCCATTCACTCAAGGCATTCACGACGGAAACGCCGACGCCGTGCAGGCCGCCGGACACCTTGTACGTGTTTTTATCGAACTTTCCTCCCGCGTGAAGCACAGTCATGACAACTTCAAGCGCGGAACGGTTCTCTTCCTTGTGCAGGTCGGTCGGGATCCCGCGGCCGTCGTCGTCGACGGTGACCGAGCCGTCTTTGTTGATCGTCACCAGGATGGCTTTCGCATACCCGGCGAGCGCCTCGTCGATCGAATTGTCCACCACTTCGTACACAAGATGGTGCAGACCGCGCGTGCTGACGTCGCCGATGTACATTGCCGGCCGGCGTCGCACAGCCTCAAGGCCTTTGAGGACGGTGATGTCCTCCGCGGTGTATCCGTGACCGTTTGTCGGAGATGGATCTTTCTCTGTAGTCTTCGCCATTGATGTTCTCTCACTCCATCGATTGCTCAACGAAACCGGATGTCCTTCACGATTTCCGCCCCGGCTTCTTCATTGATCTTCCGCATGATCTGATGCCGCTGCATCGAAAGCTCTGTCCGCCACGGCGCCGTGGTGACGCTGACGAACAGCACGCCGTTCTCGATCCGCTGCGCGGTGGAAACGCTCGCGATCCGTTCCCCGACGATCTGTGCCCAGGAGGCCACGACGGCATATTCGTTGACGGCTTTCTCGATCCCGAGCGACTTCGTCAGCTGCCCGAGCGCCTCGCCGACGGATTGCGGATGTCCCTTATGCCGCTTTCTTGACTGTGCCACGATCGATCATGAATCGTCTGAATTCCGAGTGCGCCGATTTTCCCCGGCCGAACGCGCGATCGTCCGTCGCGGTAATCACGCACTGCCCGTCCCTGGCAATTTCTTCGAGGATTCTCCGCGAGCGGTGTTCATCGAGCTCGCCAAAGAGGTCATCGAGGAGCATGATCGGCCGTTCGCTGCGCCGCTCCCGGAGATACGCGTGCTCGGCCATCTTCAGTGAGACGAGAAAGGTCTTCTGCTGTCCCTGCGACGCGTACTGCTGGACGCTCATGCCGTTTAAGGCAAGGCTCAGTTCGTCGCGATGCGGCCCCACGGTCGATGTGCCGCGCCGGCATTCCTCGTCCCATCGTGCGTTCATCGTGGTGCTCAGCGCCCGAGCGATCTCTTCCTCCGGTGCCGCTGCGTCTCCTCCGTCCGCCGCGATATAGGCGATCGATGGTTCCTCCTGATCGGCTGCGAGGAGCGCGTACGTCTTCCTCACGTAGTCGGAGAACTCCGCTATGAACTGGCGTCGTCTGACAATAATTCTTGCGCCGAGCTGAGCGAGGTTCGCCGTCCAGGGATCCACCAGCTCACGCGTCACGCCCGTGCGCCAGCGGTGATCATGCAGCAAGCGGTTTCGCTGACGCAGGACCTTGCGGTACTGCATGACATCGTCAAGGTACAACGCGCTCACCTGCGAGAGGAGCAAATCGAGGAAGCGCCGCCGCTCTGCCGGCCCACCGGCGGTGATCCGATGGTGCTCCGGCGAGAGAATGACGACGGGAAACCGTCCGATGACGCTGCTCAGCCTTTCGGGTGCCGCGTTGTCGATCACCACCGATTTCTTTCCCGCGTCACCGTCAAAGACAATGTGCACCGTATGCGGGATGCCGCCGTCGGACTGGATCTGCCCCGTCAGGGCGAAGGAAGATTCCCCCATCCTGAGCACGTGCATGTCCGATGCTGCATAAAAACTTTTCGTCAGGGCCAGATACGATACGGCCTCGAGCACGTTCGTTTTCCCCTGACCGTTCGCGCCGAGAAGAACGTTGACTCCGTCACCGAATGCCAGCCGGCTGTCTGCATGGTTCCGAAAGTTGCGAAGGTGGATATCCTGGATGATCATGCGCACATACAGTCACGAATGAGGCAGCCCCGCCGTCGACGGGGCCGCGCTGGTGTCTCCTGGTGAATCCGCACGATGCGAGCCATTCGCTATGTGTTGAGCCGTACAGGCATCACGAGCATCAGCAGGTCCTCGCCCTCCACCGGTTGTTCCGGAAGAATAATGCCCGCCCTCGTCGGCGCGCTAAACCGGAACACCACGTTATCTCCGTCCATGTGGCTCAGAAGATCGACAAGATACCCGGCGTTGAAGCCGATCAGGAACACCGTATCGGAAAATGTGCAGGGCAACTTTTCTTTTGCGTCCCAGCCGAAGTCGATATCCTGTGCGGCGACCCTCAACTCGTCTTTCGCGATGTCAAACCGCACCTGGTGCGTCGTCGCGCTCGCGTAGAGCGACACACGCCGGATCGCCTGGATCAGCATCTCCCGGTTTGCCTTCAGCACCTTGTCATCGTCCGCAATCGCCGGTATCACACTTTCATAGCGCGGGTATTGTTCGTCGATCAGTCGTGAAACGATCTCCCACGACGGAAACTTCATGCGGATGTGCGTCTTCGAGAGAACGATGGTTGATGGCTCATCCTCGAGCGACCGGCCGACCACATTCAAGGTCTTCACCGGGATGATGACGTTCCGTTCGAACCCGAGCGCTTTCGGCATGGAGAGAACGTACCGTACCATGCGATGTCCGTCCGTCGCCACGGAGGTAATGGATTTCTTCCTGGCTTCGATAAGCACACCGTTCATCGCCGGTCGGAGTTCATCCTGGCTTACAGCAAAGCTCGTTTTCTGTATCACCTTCCGAAGCACGGGACCGTCCAGGTCAAATTGCTCCGTTCCCTCCGTCTCGGGCGTCGGCGGAAACGCGCTGTGATGATCCCCGGTGAGATTGAATTCCCCTGTCGATGTCTTGACGGTGATGCGGTTTGTCGTCGTGTCGGCGGAAAATTCGACGTCAACGTCCGCCAGCGAACGCAGCGTATCCGTGAAGCGCTTCGCCGGCACAGTGATTTTCCCGTCAGCCTGTCCTTTGACATCGAGTGTCACCGTCATCCATATTCCGAGGTCCGTAGCCGTTACCGTCAGGGAATTATTCACGACATCGAACAGGAGATGCTCCAGGATCGGCATGGTAGACTTTGCCTGGATGACGCCTCCGAGTTTGCTGAGTGTCCGCTGAAGAACCACGCTATTGACGGTGAATTTCATGGCAAACTCCGCTGTGGGGATGTCAGCACGATGGACAAACGATCGGGAGAACCTTCCAAATCCTTGAAATATACGAAAAACTGAGTTCTAATTCTACAAAAACTGCATAGGAAAGTTACGGACAACTACACGGGAGGGACATTCGACCAGACATATCCACGTGGTTCTTTCTTTAAAAGATAGATATAGAATAAAAAGAAGATGAAGAAGATGGGTGGTGGATATGTGGACAGTCTGGGGGAGACATGTAGACCTGTTCGGGTGACGAAATTTGATTGGTTCAGTTGAAGCGGTGTATGAGAGAGATCAATGTGCATTCGCGTTGATGATGAATCCGTTCAGAACATTGCAGCGACCGGTGTCCCGAAGGTTGCATAACGACCTCGGTCATCAACACTCATGCACGCGTAAGAAACGCCTCGTGTGGATAGCATGTGAAAAAGGTGTCCGGTGTTGATTACTTTAGAGTTGACAAATTCACGTGACGAAATAACTCAGGACAACAGTTGAAGGCGTTTCCGGATCTGCCCGACATTCGCTTCGAACTTCGGGTCCACACGCATCTGGTCTTCGACCGACTGATAGGCATGGATGACGGTGCTGTGGTCCCGACCGCCGAAATGAAGACCGATGGTTTTCAGCGAGGAGTTCGTGAGTTCCTTTGCCAGATACATCGCGATCTGCCTGGCGGAGACAATCTCCTGCTTGCGGGTCTTGGCGCGCATGAGGTCGTCGGCAATGTTGAAATATTCACAGACGGTTTTCTGAATTGATTCCACTGTGATTGGCGATCGAACATCGCCCACAACGACTTTCACTGCTTCCCGGGCGAGTTCTATGGTTACCTCGCGGTTGCTGAGAGAAGCCGCCGCAAGAAGGTTGATGAGGCAACCCTCCATCTGCCGGATATTCGAGGTCACATTTGCCGCAATGAACTCGACCACTTCTTCCGGGAGGTCGATCCCATCGTCGGCGCTTTTCTTGCGCAAGATAGCGATGCGCATCTCGAGATCCGGCGGCTGAATATCGGACGTCAGGCCCCATTGGAATCTCGAAATGAGCCTGTCCTGGAGGCCTTTGAGTTCCTTGGGCGGCCTGTCGGACGAGAGAACGATTTGTTTCCCGAGCTGATGAAGGACATTGAACGTGTGGAAGAAACTGTCCTGCGTCTTTTCCTTGCCGGAAAAGAACTGAATATCGTCCACAATGAGGATGTCCATGCTCCGGTAGAAGTTCGAGAAATCGTTCAACCGGTCCCTGGCGACGGCATCAATGAATTCCTGCGTGAACCGGTCGCTCGAAACATAGATCGCGCGCTGCGCTTTGCCGTTGGAGAGCGCGTAATTGCCGATGGAGTGGATGAGGTGCGTTTTTCCAAGTCCGACGCCGCCGTAGATGACCAGCGGGTTGAATGACGTGCCGCCGGGATTGTTCGCAACGGCGAGCGCTGCGGCGCGGGCAAGCTGATTGCTGTCGCCCTTGATAAATTTGTCGAACGTATACCGGGGATTGAGGGAAGTCTGAAACGAAGGTGCTTCCGTGCCGATGCTGATGACCGGCGCGGGTTGCTGGACGGTGGTGAACGTATCGGGTTGAGGAGGAAATTCCTTGAATTCGGTGCGGGGTGTGGGAAGGTTGACACCGAAGTCGCTTTCCGTGACCGGCTCCTCCGGTCCGAGGGCATATTCAAGTTGTGCCCCCTTGCCGAGAACGTTCGTGATCGTTGAAGAAATCACGCTGTTGTAGTGTTCTTCGAGCCAATCGTAGAAGAATTGGCTGGGGACCTGCACGGTGAGCTTTCCCGCGCGGAGGTGAAGAGGCTGCACCGGCTCGAACCAGGTCTTGAAACTCTGGGTGTTGACCTTCTCCCGAATAACCTCGAGACAGGCATTCCACACTTCGCGCGCCTCATCAGCGTCGGTCGGGCCGAGATGTAATTGCTGTGCTTGATCCATCGGTGTAGTAATGAGATAGCGGTTTATCAACACATCATAACCAGGTTATCCACACATTCATGCACACGCCGAAACCGGAGGCGGAGAAGCCATCCGAGCGTGAAAGATATCCACATGAAGGCATGAGAGATAACTAACTGTGCTCGAAGCAGTTAGTTCGAATCTACCGATCTATGCACAACGCCACTCTATCAGAAAATCCGAATTGGGAACTGAAAACCATGAGAGGATTCAGCGGGACGAGGTTATGCACAAGTTGCAAACACGATCCCGAAGACGGGACTCGATTCAATGTACTTCTTGACTCGAGGCGAAGCAAGCGAAGAATTTTTTTTCTGAAATGCGGTTCCTTGTTTCTCTGGCACGCTTTTCCTATTATACGTTGCTATGCCGGAGTCAACGATCGCGCTCCTGCAAGCCTTATTACCGACATCAGTCTGACGTAAGGAGTCTACGCATGAAGCGGACGTTTCAACCCCACAAGAGAAAACGCAAGAACACGCATGGATTCCGTGAGAGGATGTCGAGCAAGAACGGCCGGAAGGTGCTCTCCCGCAGGCGCGGCCGCGGGCGGAAGAAACTCACCATCAGCGACGAACACTGACCAGGGCCCGGGCGACCCGCAGTTGCACTATCCTGCAGAAATCACGAGTACGATCCTCACGTCGGTCCCATAAGTAACCCCGGCCGTCTTTACACTCGGTGGACGGGTTTTGCTGCCGGGCGGCAGTCGAAAGCGTGAATCTCCAACTGCGTTGAAAGTTTCTGCGTGGCACTGAGCCAGACGTTGCGCGGTCGTGGAGCCTTCGAAGCCGTATTTGCGCGTGGCCGCCGGACACACGCGGTGCATGTGCGATGCATATTTATTCTGAAGGCAGGGGACGGACAATGCCTGACTGTCGGGTTCGCCGTTCCGAAAAAAGCGGGGAACGCAGTGAAGAGGAATCGGATGAAGCGGCTTATGCGGGAGGCGTATTGGAGGGAGGAACGCGCCTTCGCCGACAGCCTCCGTCGTCTCCATCTCTCCGCGACGATGATATTCGTCTTCAAGCCTCCTCAGGAATCGCCGGTCACGGCAATCCGATTCGCCGATGTGCACCGGGATATCTCCAGACTGGTGGGGTCAATCCTAGCATCAGCGCAGACTCCGTCATGAAGAGTATCGTGATTGCGTTGGTCCGGGTGTATCAATGGACGATCTCTCCGCTTCTCCCCCCGAACACCTGTCGGTTCACTCCAACGTGTTCGACCTACATGATTGATGCTGTCCGGAAGTACGGTGTTCTCAGCGGTGTGTGGCGCGGCGTGAAGCGCATCGGTCGGTGTCATCCGTTCCATCCCGGCGGTTACGATCCAGCCTGATTTATCGGAGCATTGAATTGCATGGAAAGCAAATCTCCCATTCTCGGATTCGTTCTTATTGGGATCCTTCTGGTCGTCTGGATGTGGTATATGACGCCGTCCACGACACCGCCAAAGGCCACGACGCCGGACACGGCACATGTTGCGGGATCGCCCGCCGACACGGTGAAGCCAGCACCAGCACCCCCGCCCGTCGCCCCGTCCACGGCGGTCGATTCTGTGGGTGAGAAATGGGGACAATTTTTCCGTGGGGATGCAACGGGGACCGACAAGGTCATCACCGTGAAGACGGATCTCTACGTCGCGACGCTCACCACGCGGGGCGGTTTGATACGGGAGTGGGAACTGACGCGCTTCAAGACATGGGACAAGCAGCCCGTCGAGCTGATCGACTACAATCATCAAGGCGATCTCAGCGTGCTGTTCACGTCGCAGGACGGCAGGCTCATCAATACGCACGACCTGTACTTTACGACGCCGCTTCCGGGGGGGGACGAAATCACGCTCTCGGGAAAGGAAACCACGACGGTCGAGTTTACGCTCGCCGCCGGACCGGCATCCGCGCTCATCAAGCGTCTCACGTTCACCGGTGGACGGTACGACGTTAAGACGGAATTCGTCTGGCGAAACATGGAGTCGGTTGTCTCGAACTACGAGTACCAGGTCGTCTGGGAAAGCGGACTGCGCTACGCCGAGTACAACAGCGTCGACGAATCCAGCTTTGCGATGGCCAATGCGATGATGGGAGGCGAGGTCAAGGAGATCGACGCCACGAAGGTGAACGAGGTGCCGAAGTTTGACGCGAGCGGGAACACGAGCTGGGTGGCGGCACGGACGAAATACTTCACGGTGGCCATGATTCCGGCGGCGGGATCGGCTCAGGGAGCGTACCTTGAAGGGCACCGGCAGGTGGCGCCGAACCAGGGCGACAAGGAGTCGTACGTGATCGCGTTGAAGATGCCCCTCAAGGGCGGGGCGTCGGACAGCGCGAAAGTTGATGTGTTCCTTGGGCCGCTCGACTACGATCTGTTGAGGGGATACAAGATCGGCCTCGAGGAGGAAATGAGCCTGGGCGCCGCCTGGATCATCAGGCCGATTGCGGAGTATGTGATGCTCCCGATCTTCCAATTCCTCCGGATGATCATCCCCAATTACGGCGTTGTGATCATCGTGTTTGCCGTGATCATCATGGTTGTCACGATTCCGCTGACGCGAACGTCGATGAGATCGATGAAGAAGATGCAGGCCCTCCAGCCGATGATGGAGGAGATCAAGGAGAAGTACAAAGAAGACCCGCAGAAGATGAATCAGGCGGTGTGGAACCTGTACAAGGAGTATGGGGTCAACCCCGCGAGCGGGTGCCTGCCGATTCTCTTGCAGATGCCGGTGATGTTTGCGTTGTACGCCGTTCTGCGGTCCAACGTCGCCCTTCGTCAGGCGAGCTTCATCGGATGGATCCAGGACCTGGCGGTGCCGGATTACTTCTATCATCTTCCGTTCACGATTCCATTCTTCTCGATCACGGCAATCAGCGGTCTCGCGCTTGCGATGGGCGTCACAACCTTCGTGCAGCAGAAGCTGACGGTGACGGATCCCCGTCAGAAGGGGATGGTGTACATCATGCCGATCTTTCTGACGTTGGTCTTCAACTCGTTACCCGCAGGTTTGAACCTGTACTACTTCACCTTCAACGTTCTGAGTATCGGGCAACGGTTGTGGATGAACCGGGGCGCGAAGGACCAGCCGTTGAGGAAGGTCGAGCCGAAGAAGAAGCAGGGCGGCGTGATGGGGCGGATAACGAAGGATTTGCCGAAGTTGAAGAGGTAAGTGGCCGGGGCTGTCGAAGTCAGACTATCAAGTCTGTCAAAGTAATCTGACTTGCTTGACAGACTTGTTTGACAGACTTCTTTGACAGACTCTTAAGTCTGACATGGCCGGGCATATGAGAAATTCAAAAAAAGGGGCCCCGTTTGCCCCTTTTTTTTGTTTCAGCTTTGCGTTGCTCTCGCGAAATTTGTAGTATTTCGACGTGTGTGAAGGGTGTTACCATTGGTTCGGAATGACGACACAATCGCTGCAGTTGCCACCGCGGCCGGACCGGCGGCAATTGCTGTGATACGGATATCGGGGCGCTGCGCAATTGGGATTAGCGCAAAGTGTTTCCGGGGGAGGGTGCCGCTTGGCGAAGCGCACACGCAGACGGCATTACACGGGACGATTGTTGACGAGGCGGGGTGTGTGATCGATGAAGTCATGGCCACCATCTTTCGTGGGCCGC
>DATJPR010000077.1:0-4221 GCA_035506295.1 Bacteroidota bacterium
AATCTCGAGATCTTCTCCGGAACTCACCGGCCGGATCTCAACGTCGATGCCAAGCGATGCAAAGCGTGGGAACCTGCGGCCATCCTCGTCGCGTTCGAGGTGACCCGTCACCAGGAGCGTCGCTCCCTGCCGGGCCGCCGAGAGGAGCTTCTGCCACGATTCCTCCCTCATCATTCCTGCGGATGGAACGACGATCAGCCGTGCCCCCTGGAGCCCATCGTCCAGCCGGTATTCGCTCACGGCCCGCATCGCCGTGTCGCACGCATACTCCATCGATCGGACACATCGCTTGGTGGCATCAAGCGTTACACTCCGGACAGCGTACAAGTTGGAATAGGGGATGACCATGACAACCTCTTCCTGCCTCCGGTCCCCGAATTCCCCGGCATACTCGCGGATGATCGCGGCGAAACTCTGAAACGCCCTGAGCTCGGGCTTTGCGGTGCCGTCTGCACGGAGAAATCCAATGGCCACTTCATTGTCTGAGGGCTGAAGGACGTTCGTGTTCCACAACCACTGCAAGAAACCAGCCCCGCCCCCGGCGAATGCCATTGCCATCTTCCGCTCAAGGAGATCACGCGCCTCATATTCCGTCCGCCAAGGCGATCCATTCGCTTGAGTGTAGAACATGACGCCGGTTTCCTCAATCAGATCCGGCATACGGGAGGTTCTTGACATGATCCCGTCCCAGAGAAGATCGTCGTTCAACCACCATGTATGATTGCAGGTGAAATCAACGGATGGCGCGAAGAACTTGGGCGATGGACGCTCCCAGGTGCCTCCTTCATCCTGACCTACCGTGACGAGCTGAGAGGCAGATCCATGGGCAGCGATCCGATCGTGCAAGTGCTTTGCCCATCGGGCAAATGCTTCCTGCGAAAACCGTCGATACGCGCCTGCCTTGGCCGGCTCGGTTGCGCTGAGGATGTTGTCATCAATGAAATCGTCCAACGCAGGGAGCTTCAACGGATCGATCCCGCGCTCGCGCCAGATATCAGCCAGTGGAAGCGTACGTCCTCCGGGTCGATCCACGACTGTCTGCTTTGCGACCCAGGCGCGCCAGGCCTCCGCTTCGTGCGGATCATAGTTCGGCCGGCACTTCCAGAGGTTCGGTGCCGAACAGAACGACGGCTCATTGATCAGGTCCCACATTACACCGTGCACGGATGCGCTGCGCGCGGCAAAAGCCTCGACAAACGTCGCCTGGGCTGCAACCGACGCAGGGTCGAGATACGGGTTTTGCCCTCCCCATGTCGGAGGCAGAAAGGCAAAGAGGGTGAAGATCACAGGGATGTCATGACTCCGCGCAGTTAGCAGATAGGCCTCCCATGCTCTGAGCGCCGGCTCCGTGACATGTCCTGCTTTTGGAGCGATGGAATTCCAGCCGGTCCAGATGCCCGTCCGAACCATGTTCGCACCGGAGTTCTTGATCGCGGCAAAGTCACGCTCCCATTCCCATGGATTCGGGTCAAGAAGGAAATGCCGGTGTGCCGAAGACGACATGTAGGTCGTTCCCGTCACCGGATACGGCTTGCCGTCCCGGGTGAGGTAGTCCTTGCTCACGCCGAAATCTGGTCCCGAGCGAAACAGCACATCGTCGAAAAGCCAGAAGCCGTTCTCCGCACTCACCTCCACACCTGCACGCTTGTCAGCCTGAACCCCACCGCTGAGATAAACTCCATGGAGTCCCGGCTTCCATGGCAACGCAGGGACATCAATACTCCCTTCGAGTGATGAGCCTTTCCCCTCGAGGCGAAGAGGTACTGTGGAAAGTCCTTTCCCTTCGCCGTTCACAACCTCGATGGTTCCTTCCAAGCGGACGGTTGTTCCATCCGAAGCCGAAGGCACAACAACGTGAACATTCAGAGAGACCGTCTCATTCTGGTGATAGCAGGCAAAGGACGGGCTAACTGTCACCCGTACCATTTCCGTCAGTGCACGTTCGGTCATCCGTTGCAGGAGCTCTTGCGATGGAGTTCCCCGAAAAGTGCCCATGACCCACCGTCCGCCGGCAAATGTTCCCGCAAAGTGACCAATTTCTATCACCGGGGCGGCAAGTCCCTCGCCCTGCTTGTCACTCACCACCAGAAGCGGATTCAACACCGCCTGTCTGACACTTTCCCACTCGTCTCCTCCTGGCATGTCAGTCTTCGACACCAGACGAACGTACAGCTCGTCCACGGTAAGCGAACTGAGGTTATTATTCCAATCGGCGATGTTCCCGAACGGTAAGGTGGACAGAGTGACATCGCGAGCAGAGATCACGACAGGGAAACTCTGCGTGATCCCCAGTTGCTTGTGGAATGCCGTGGTCCACTCTCCCACGCGCCAGCCCTGCGGAGAGTCCGCGTCGCGTTGTGCCGGCAACGCAAAAGGAGTACCTCCGAAGTGAAGCCAGTGCCCCCCTTCCCGCAGAAACACAACTACGCTTTCCCATATTTCAAGAGGAAACACAGGACCGAACGGATCGAGGAAAAGATCGAAGTCGTGTACGTGCAGCGCTTTCGCAACTTCGCCGGGGGTGAGAAAGACCGCATGCCACTTTCTCAGGGACTGTTCGACGCGATCCCGCGAAAGATTCAGACCGCTTAGCTGGAGAAGCCCGTCGTCCCATAGAACCGCAATGCTCTTTGGGGCATCCGGGGCATTTTCTCCCCCGAAGCCCGGCGATGGCCGTTGGGCAACTTCTTCTGAAGACAATTCAGTGAGGGGCACCGCTGACATTGCCGCAGCCCCTCCCAGCACCTGAAGAAATCGTCGTCGGTCGAGGTGGTTAGCTAAGAGATCCGGGATGGAATAATGGCGCAGCAACCAGGGATGGTTTATCAGTCTCATGTCAATTCACAAACGCGCGTTTCAAGGAATTTCCCCTAAGCTACCTCACTGGGTTGGGATAGTCAAGGAAGAGCACCATCGAAGTGCCGAAATTCATCGGCTCTTGATCCAATGCCGACGTGATCAAAAGCCGAAGGTATATGACCCTGGGCGGGGTTGTTCGGAAAGGCGATTGCATTGACCCGACGCCTGGACCCAACAAGAAAGGGCCCGGTTTCCCGAGCCCTTCATGGACGGTCGCTACTCTAGGCGAAAAAACTTGCGGCTCAGCACGAAGCTTCCGGCCTGCAATCGGTACAAGTAGATGCCGCTCGACACCCTGCCCGCATCCCTTCATAGAGGGGGAGGGGGAGAACGGAAGACTTTGGGACTCTGGGACTTTGAGAATCAGCACCTCGGACAGTTGACGAAGCTGAGATGCTCGACGGCTGTCCGCTTTCTGTTAACGGCTACTTCATGAGCGTCATCGTTCGGACGGCAGTGTTTTGCCCCACTGTTATGCGATAGACGTACGCCCCGCTCGCGAATCTGCTTCCGTCGAACGTGAACGAATATGTACCTGCTGGATATCTTCCGTTTGCAAGTATTGCCACTTCCCTTCCGAGCAGATCGTACACTACCAGCCGTACCCAACTGTCCGCTGTCCACTGTCCGCTGATCGCTGTTGTTGACGAAGGCCCCTCGACTCCGCTCGGGGCAACGACTCGACCTATGGTAACGCTAATGCGAGTCGTCGGATTGAACGGGTTGGGATAGTTCTGGCTGAGACTGAAATGTGGAGGAACAGATGCGTCAGCGAGAGTGACCGAGGTCGTCATTTCTTCCGACGGCCGGACGAACATTCCGCCGTTCGAGAGGATGGCAAGGATAGCGCCATGAGAATACGCAAGCGCGTCTACGGTATCATCGGTCAGCCCATCGCCGACGGTCCGCCAGTCCTTCCCCATGTCGGTCGTGCAATACACACGACCGTTGGTGCTCCCATAATACAGCGTGTTGTCGGACCAGAGCATGGCGGTCACATCTCCTGCCTGAGGACCTGTCGCTATTCCTGACCAGTGCAGTCCAGCATCACTGGAGATGAACACGCCGCTGCTCGTCCCGGCAAAAATACGATCAGAGGATCGAACCAAAGTTTTGACATACGTATTGGCTAGACCTACGTTCATCGGTGTCCATGAGAGCCCGGCGTTTGATGTCCTGAAGACGCCGGCCCCATCGGTCCCGACAAAGAGCTCCGTGCCCAGACTTTCCATTGTCCGTATCGGCAGCGTTGTAGGACGCGACGATGCCCGCGCCCAGGTGACGCCATTGTCATTCGAGTAGAAAACGTAGCCACTATCCGCGCCCGCATAGAGGTCGTAGCCCAAAACCGTGAGTGCATGG
>DATJPR010000078.1:0-3086 GCA_035506295.1 Bacteroidota bacterium
CCCGGTTCCTCCGACCGTCCAGTGGTCGCCGTTGTCCGACGAGCGAAACACACTAACCGCCGTGGCGGATATGAGACTGGAGCCGTTCAGGCGGACGCACGTAATGTACTTGTTCGTCAGCCCCGCACTGATCGGGGTCCAGGTTATTCCGTTGTTCGTTGAACGGAACACGCCGTTGAATGTACCGGCAAACGTCATCGGGCCGTTCGACACGATGGAATTGATCTCACCTCCTTCAGGTCCTCCGGTGGGCGCCCACTGGGCGGTGGCCGTCGGGAACGCCAGGGCGACGATGAGCGCGAAGCACAGGGCTGGGGCTCTCATTGGGTGCTCCTCTCAGTGCAATCACAATCGATGGACGGGAAGTGGTGACGCGGGATGGCTCGCGCCGGCACGTCGTCGAAGTGGGGTCTCGTGCGGGGAACTGGAGCAGGCTCCAGATCGGCTTCTCCCCTGGCTCGTCAAGCCATCGGGCGCCGCTTGTGGCTGGCGCAAATGTAATGCGGGATTTTCCCAGAATCAAACCCGTCCACGGGCACGGTCCGTTGGGGCACGGTCCGTTGGGCGCGGCCCCTTCGCGCGGTCCGTTGAATCAATGTGATGACTGGCATATATTGCGAGGTAACATAAGGTCAGGACGCCTCCCCATGGTAATCCCCTCCAGGTTGCCGGATCTCCCTTTCTGCAAAATGGTGAAGCCGATCGTCGTCGCGATGAAGCTCGTCGTGTTCGAAATGTTTCTGGTCTGCTTCGTCGTGCACGCCCAGAGCGCCAATCCAAACCTCGCTGATCCCGGGAGCGGCTGCACCGTTGACTCCGCCTCCTCAAATGCCCAACTGGCCTACAAGGTCATCACGGCAAGCACCGAGGAAGGCTGGAACTCTGCCGGTGAAACGGCCGGGGCGTGGGTGAAGATGAAGTTTAGCCGGGCAACCGGCATTCAGGAGATATGGATCCTTGCGCGGCCGATATTCAGCTATGTCATTACGCCCTACAATCTGCAGTACCGGTACAACTACACTCCGGCACGTGACATAGCACTCGTGTTCTCCGACGGGACGACGGTGAATGCGACGCTCAGGCAGTTCGATAATTTTCAGATCATCCGGCTCCCTGAGCAAAAACGCACAGCGTTCCTGAAGGTACTGATCAGGGACATCTGGGACGGGACCGGTGCGGCGGCAACGGGGATCGGCAAGATCCGGGTATTTGCCAACCCGTCGCGCCTGACGTTCTCTCTCCGCTCCATGGAGAACTACAGCGGGGTAGGGAACCGGCCGGTCAAGCTTGCGTACCTGAATGTCACAAATGGGGGGGAGGAGCTTGAGGATGTTCACGTCCTGATTTCACAGAACGGCGTGCCATGTGACGATATCGCGGCGGGACATATTGAGGGACATGCCGTCTCGGAACGGCCGATCTGGACATTCATCCCCTCACGCGACGGGGAGTACGATGTCGCACTTCGATCGCACGGCAGTGACGTCGCGGCGCCGGTCAGGATATCCATGACTGCGTACAGGAAGACCTATTTTGACGGAGGGGTGTTCCTGATAAATTCTACGAACCACAACGACCTGGGGTGGCTCGGCACACAGTCTGAAACAGCGGACTACCGGTCAAAAGAGATAATTCTGCCCGCGCTGAAAATCATTGAAGAGCATCCGGAATATCGCTACACGATGGAGGCGGTCGCATATCTCAGGGAATTCCTCGCACGGCATCCCGAAAAACAGGAAGAGCTTTTCAGTGCCACGCGGGAGGGAAAGCTCTCCTGGGGAGCATCGTATACGCTCATGCTCCAGGAACAGGTTGGCCCGGAGAAGCTCGCCAGGCAATTCTACTATGGTCGCCGCTGGCTCAGGGAGAATGTACCCGGGGCAGATTCCCGGATATTCATCAATGCCGACGTTCCGATGCTCACCTGGCAGCTCCCGCAGATCCTGAAAAGTGCGGGTGTGAAGTATCTCGCCCAGGCGAGAATACCCCTGGGGTTCTATTACTGGCAGGGGCTTGACGGCACGACGATTCCCACGTACGGCCTTCGCTATGGGAATACAACCAAGCTCTCCCCTGGGGCCAACGATGAGTGGTTAAACCTGGTCTATCCCCGGGAGGAGTACTACAGGAAGCACAATCTCCCGCGTGTCATGATCTACGACTACAACGAAGACTACCTGCCGCCCAATGCGGCATACATCCCTTTCGTCAATGAGCAAAATGAGATGACGACAAGGTTTGCGGCCGCCTGGAACAGATCGCATGCAGCAGATAAGGATCAGCAGGTCCATCCTCCCTTGCTCAGGTTCACGAGCCCGGAAACGATGCTCGATACGATATTTGGCAACCCCGGAATTCATCTCGAGACGCTTCGCGGGGAGTGGGCAAACAACTGGGCATACTATGACGACCCCGGCCACAGGGATGCGCTCCTGGACGGACGCAGGGGGCACAACACGCTCCTTGCAGCCGAGAGGTTGTTCTCAATGTTGAAGATGATTGACCCCGCGGTCGTCTATCCGAAAGCCGTATTTGACAGCGCCTGGGAGGCAAACTGCTGGCCCGATCACGGTTGGGGCGGGGCCAGGGGTGTGATCACCGACAGCGTCTACCATGCCTCCTATGGTAAGTCGTATCAGTATGCCAGAACGCTCCTGCATCAGGCGACCCGGATTCTCGAAGACCACTTGCCACGTCACGGCGGAAGAGATATCACTATTGCAGTCTACAACCCGTTGAACTGGAAGAGGCGGGAAGCGGTCCGGGCGGATGTCGCCGTGCCGGAAGCGTGGAAGGGGTTTTCACTGAAAGCCGGTGATGGGACGGCTGTCCCGTTCGAGATCGTCGATCGTATGTCCGACCACGCGATTATCCTGTTCAACGCAGATGTTCCGGGGCTCGCCATAGCGTTGTTCAGCGTCGAGCCTTCCGCTGCCCCGGTGGCGGAGTCGACGCCACTCGCCGGGGATTCTGTCGACACACCGGAATTCAAAGTCGTCTTCGGCAACGCGGGGATTTCTTCATACGTCGACAAGATCAGAAACCGCAGCTATTTCAATTCGGAGAAGTTCCAGGCGGGCGAGCTT
>DATJPR010000079.1:0-8709 GCA_035506295.1 Bacteroidota bacterium
GCAACGCGCGGGCGATCGCATGGTGGATGGCGGCACGTTCGTCGGCAGGTTCCCGCAAGTACGCAGCCTGCTGCACACGGTCATGCGAAAAACGAAATTCGATGTTCTGGTGCATCCACGCGGACGCATCCGCGTCGTCGAATCCCCTTTCCCTCCTATCGGCCACAAACTTGTATGCATCTCCCAGGGGAAAAATGAGGCCCTCCTGCACCGCCGGCCATAACGCATCTGCGCCCTGAAGAGCCGATTGTCCTGTCACCGCTGAGAACGTGTGCAGATCGAAGTTGTTTCCGATGCAGGCTGCGACATGGAGTCCCTTCTTCGCATTGTCCGGCAATTTGTCGATCTTCGCCGCGACCAGGGTAACGACATTATCGGTAATCCCACGTTTCTGGATTTCGTCGATATCCCAGACCCACCGGTGCGTTTCGCCGTCCAGGCGCAGGAGACGTTCGTCGTAGAGAGATTTGAGGAACTCGAGGAGGAAAAACGGGTTTCCGTCCGTCTTTGCTGCGACCATGGATGCGAGCGCGGCAGCGTCCTCCGGATCACTCCGAAGTGTTTCGGTCACCATCGAGAGAATATCCTCCGCACCAAGTTCTGCGAGCGTAATCGTCGGTACGGGGACTCCCCTGCCTGCAAGATCTTCGAAGGTCTCGAGCATGGGATGGCCCGGGGACATCTCGTCGGGTCGCAGCGCCGCAATCACCATGAACCCCTCGACCTGCTCATCGGACACCAGGAACCGAACGAGCGCCGCGGATCCGCTGTCAGCCCACTGCACATCGTCGATGAACACCACGAGAGGCCGATCCCTGCTTGCAATGGTCCGCAGGAATCGCAGTATCGCGCTTTTGAATCGGTTCTCCGATTCCGCCCTCGGCGAGGCCTCGAGTGCCGGCTGCTCTCCAAGGATCACCGCGGTTTCCGGGATGGCCGCACAGAGAACGCCGGCAAGTGTACCGAGTGAATCACGAAGGGCCTCTCGCACCCGCTGCAGCTCGGCATCACTCAATGAGAGAAGGTGATCGATGATCTCGCGAAAAGCATGGGCGAACGGTGCAAACGGCGAGTCGTGGGACACCTGATCAAACTTCCCGGTCACAAACAATCCCCGCCGTCGAAGAATCGGCTCCTCGAGCTCGCGGACAAGAGCTGATTTCCCGATGCCGGCCGGACCTTTCACCACCAGGAGAACCGGGCGTTCCCGGCAAGCCCGGTCGAAGGCTTCGTGCAATGATCGGATCGCCTCTTCCCGCCCGTACAACTTCTGGGGGAGTTGGAATCGATCCGACCGGTCATGCACTCCCGGCGTGAACCCGTCGATACGGCCCGTCTCTTCGAGCAAGTGAAGACATTCCGCGAGGTCGGATTGGATGCCGAACGCCGTCTGATATCGCTCATCCGCATTCTTCGCAAGGAGCTTCATGACGATGTCGGACACGGCTTTCGGGATGGCCGGGTTGAGGTCCGACGGCGCAACGGGGGCCCGTGCGACGTGAGCATGGATCAGTTCAAGGGGATCTGACGATTGAAATGGAAGCCAACCGATAAGGAGCTGATACATCGTGATCCCGAGGGCATAGAAGTCTGCCCGGTAGTCGATCAATCGGTTCACCCGCCCTGTTTGCTCGGGAGCCATGTATTCGAGCGTCCCTTCCAGCACAAGAGATTTCGTTGCCGTGGCAACCTCGCGGGGGATCTGGGATGCAATTCCAAAATCGCAGACCTTGACCTGCCCGGTGGAAGGAAGGATGAGGAGATTGGAGGGATTGATGTCCTTGTGCACGATACGGCACGCATGGATCCGTCCGAGGGCGGCGGACACCTGCATCGCGATCCGCAGCACCTCGGCGTTGTCCGTGCGGTGGGTACGAAGATAGGCATCGAGCCCCAGGCCACAGAAGTCCTCGAGAATGAGCGCCGGGACGCCTCCAACCGTCTCGAGGCCGAGCGTGCGAATGATCCCCGGGTCGTCGAACAGGCGAAGCATTTCGTACTCGTGGTAAAGCCGGACAGCCTCGCTCAACTGATCGTGGCCGGCACGCGGCTGCTTCATGACGACCGGAAGACCGTCCGCGAGGCGAGTTGCACGCAAGACGACCGAGGCACGCCCGAGCGCGATTTGTTCCGGCGCGCTGAATCCGGGGACGTCAAACGGCGGATGGGATTGCACGTGCGTCGACCTTCCGGAAACGATACGTCATGAAGATATACAGCGAATCGATGACGAGCGAGATAAGACCGAGCGAAATGAGAAAGTGGTTCTCCAGATAATGATGGAGGAGAAAGATGGTGTTCAATCCCGTGCCGATCGAGCGGAGCCAGGTGACGGACGAAAGCTCGACGACCGCCGCAGACCTGCGGAGCAGCAGGAGCAGGTAGAGGACGGAAATGAACATCTGCGCGATGTAAGCCGAGGTCGCACCAATGGGCGTGTCATAGCCTCCGGACTTGAAGAAATAATAGAGCACCGCCCACCCTGCCACGGACAAAACGACAAAGGGCTTGTAGTATGCCTTCAGTTCCGGCGTGACAATCTGCACCGATCCGTAGCGGTACACGCCATAGATAATGTACAGGTCGAGAAAGAACCAGGCCCGGTACGCCCACACCAGCAAAGGTCCCATGTCGGTCGATGGAGGAATGACGCCCCACACGATCTCCCAGCCGAAATTGCTGCATGCTGCGAACACGGGCATGCCGATGCTCTCCCCTTTCGCGATGCGCCGGATATAGATGATGTAGACGACCACCCACATATAGCAGCCCACGCCGAACAGAACGAGCTCGAATGGTGAATAGTCCCTGAGGTTGACCAGCTGCTCCATGCCGTACCCTTTCGTGACGTTATCTGTTGTCGATCTCCTGAAGATCCTTTAAATCGACCGGGACGGTGAAGGTGACGTCGTGTCCGTACGTCCGGTTTATCAGGTATTGGAGGAGCCCCATTCCGAAATGGCCATCGATGAGAGGCGCCATGCTCATGTACGGGCGAAACAACCCGTGGAGATGACGGATGATCCAGCGCTGGACCCCATGACCCGTAAGCGGTTCGATGGCAATCCGTTCGATCCCTTCTGCGCCCATGAGTTCCTGCATGCAGAGCCGCGGCATCGATCCAAAACCAAACAGCCGGAACGGGAAAGGCACCATTCCCTCGAGCATGCTCAGGTTCGCCTGTCCGAGTGCGACCCCGTCGGGATTCATGCTTGCGCGCACATAGTGCCGCTGCTCGTACAAATTGTAAAACGCTTCGGCATCGTCCAGGTCCGCAGGGATATAGGAGATGTCGGCCGGATCGGAACGGGGATAGACACCCATCATCCGGGCAAAGACGAGCCAGAGATACAGGAAGTCTTCCTCCTGTGAACGGGTGAGGTCCGTGCCGAAAGACCGGAGTCCGCGGATGACCAGCAAAGAGAAACCGAGGATGGTCCCGAGCATGTCCTCCTGGTTCACCGGCACCCCGAAGGTTGCGGCGTAATCTGGCCTGTACTTCCTCGTGAGGTGTCGGATCCCGGAATGAAGAAGCCGGAGTTTTTGTGCCGTGATCACGGCGCGCCCGTGGCTCTGGAACCCATGACAGGAAGAGACATTGAGCACCGTTTGCAGTGTAGCAAGCAGGCGCCGGAACGTGTGCGTTCGCAGCTCGCCGGAGATGTTCAGGATAATGGCGAGGTTGGGTGCTGCGTAACCTTCGGGAAGACTCTTCGTCAACAGTGCAAGCGAGGCAAGATACACGTTGCGGATGAAGACATGTTCACCGCGATGGACTTTTTCGAGATCCACTTCGGGCGGAAGCGCGTTCGTGGCCTCAAAAAACTGAGCGAGGGCGGGGAAGGTCTTGGCAGGGGGGACGTCATCGTTCGCGTTCATCGTCCGGAACAGCGAGCGAATTACTGTTCCCTCGTCCGCCTGCATGATGGAGTGCAGACTCTGGTCGGCGAGAGGATCGCCGTGCGTTCTCATTTCGTCGAGAAACGAATTCGTCCAGCGCGGAGCGTTCATGGCGCATTCCCAGGAAGAGGAAAGACAATGTTCAGCCGAAATTCCACGGGGAGTGCTCCGTGGACACAGGAACAAGATCCAGTTTCTGAATCACATGACGCAGCTATCAGCTGGTCCGGTGGGTAGGCCGGGCGGGTATGCAGTCGTCGAAAATCGTTGAACGTACGATCTGTCATCAAAGGGAAGTGGTGGAAGAGTCCGGAACCCCTGAAGCTCGCAGAATATATGACTTTGAGCGGTATGTTTCAATCCCGGGCCCATATTTGTGATTTTCACCCAAATTCTAAAGGGACGTCAACGGCACAAGGCCTTCGTGTGTCTTGTGCCTCAGCCCTTCATTCCCTTGCATCTTGGCTATTGATTGCATAGGTATTATTCCACGTATTTCCCTCACCAGATGGATTTCCCTGATGAAAGCGCTGCTTCTGGAACATGTGCATCCAAAGGCGTATCCGGTTCTGAAGGCGGGCGGGATCGAATATCAGGTCGAAGACCGTGGGCTTACCGAAGATGAACTGGTCGAAGCGCTGAAAGGGGTATCGGTCCTGGGGATCAGGTCGAGAACCATGATCACCAAACGGATTCTGTCCGCCGCCCCGGATCTCCTTGCTGTCGGCGCCTATTGTATTGGGACCAATCAGATCGATCTCGAGAGCGCCTCATTGCGCGGCGTCGCCGTCTTCAATGCTCCCTTCAGCAATACCCGAAGTGTTGCGGAGCTTGTTATCGCCGAGATCATCTTCCTCATTCGCGGACTGTACGACAAGGTCGTGAAGGCGCATGCCGGGGCCTGGGACAAATCGACGAAACATGCTCGAGAAGTACGAGGGAAGAAGCTCGGGGTGATCGGTTACGGCAACATCGGCTCGCAGGTTTCGGCGCTCGCAGAGGCGATGGGGATGAACGTCTACTACTACGACGTCGTTGACAAGTTGACGATCGGCAACGCGACGCGGGTGGCCTCCCTTCCCGAGCTGCTTTCCATTGCCGAGATTATCACGGTCCACGTCGACGGAAATCCAAACAACACAAACCTGATCGGTGCCCGTGAATTGGAGGCGATGAATGACGGCACGATCCTTCTGAACCTGAGCCGCGGGCACGTGGTCGACATCGAAGCGCTCGCCACGGCGATCCGGAGCGGCAAAATCGCAGGCGCGGCCGTTGATGTATTTCCTGTGGAACCACGCGACGGCAACGAGGCGCTCCACTCGCCGCTCCAGGGACTTCCGAACGTGCTCCTGACGCCACATATCGGCGGCAGCACCGAGGAGGCTCAGGAAAATATTGCGGAGTTTGTCTCCACCAAGCTCGTCGACTACGTGCGCACGGGGACCACATTCACGAGCGTGAATTTTCCGAAAATCAGCCCCTCAAAACCGGAGGACCCGCATGCGCACCGACTCTTGCATGTCCATCAAAACGTTCCGGGTGTCCTGTCGCAGATCAACGGCATCTTCGCCAAGAACAACGTCAACGTGCTGACGCAGTACCTCCGGACGAACGAGCTGATCGGCTACGTCGTGGCTGATGTCGACAGGCGCTACGAGGACTCGCTGTTCGGCGATCTTCAACATGTCGCCCACACCATCCGGGTTCGCCTCGTCTAGCGTTCCATTCCCCGCCGGAGGTCCGCCCATTCATGGCACGCCGGCTTACCGTTCTTTCGGATCCAGAAGCAAGGAGTGAAGAGAGTCGATCTTCTGCACGTACGTAAGCGTCTCTCTGTACCGCCAGTTGGGGATCTTCGGTGCAACGACGGCGACGTTCTGCCAGACGTGCGAGTCCAGACTGTCTTCATCGGCGACCGTTTGCGCTTTGAAGATCCGCGTCGGACCAGCATTGTAGCTCCCGAACGTGAAGTGCAGGTGTTCCCCTGTGCTGTTCTGGTCGCTGAACTTCAGCCAGAGCTTCCGATTGTAGCAAATTCCCGCGGCGATATTCCACTGGGGATCGTCGATCCGCTCGAACTCGGGGTTCTTGGTCTGAATCTCCTGAAACGTCGACGGCATCAGTTGCATCAGACCGAACGCGCCGACTCGACTGGACACATCCGGCGTCAGATTGCTTTCTGCCAGCGCCTGGGCTTTAAACACCTTCCAGTCGAACCCCACGCCGAAATACCGTTTCGTGTATTTCCGGAAATGATCGTCGTACTGGCTCGGGAAGGTATGACGCTGAGCGATCAGGGGTGCCGTCGGCAACAACCACGCGGCGACAACCAGCAGAATCAGCTTCATTGCAGTGATTTCCCGATAATAAGCGCAATCGAAAGGAACGTCGCCCCGATCACGATCGCCACGGCGATGTTGCCGCTTTTCAACTCTTCACCGAAGCGCACTTCGGGGGTGAGCCAATCGAAGACTTTGAAGGCCAGGAACATGAGAACAAGTCCGAGACCGGCGTAAAGAAAATTCATTCCAATGATGGTCCATTCCATGAGACATCCTCCTGAAGGATACGAGAACCATGACGAGTGACTTCCTGCATACCACGCTCGGAAGGACCGGGCTTCTGGTCCATCGCCTCGGAATTTCCTCCACCTATCGCCCCGGTCAGGCGACGTTACACAAAGCTCTTGACTCGGGTGTGAATTTGTTTTTTGCGTTCGGCATCGACACGCAGATGACGCGGTTCTTCCGGGATCTCCCTCCCTCCCGGCGCGAAAACATCATCCTTGCCACCGGCGCGTACAACTACCTCTTCGGGTATCAGAACCTGCGCAAGACACTGGAGAAACGATTAAAACAGTTCCGCAAAGACACGATCGACATCTTTATGTTTCTCGGCGTCATGCAGGAGAAAGAATTCCCTCTCCAAGTCCGCGAAGAGCTCTCCCGGCTCAAGGAATCAGGAAAGATCCGCTTCACCGGAATGTCGTGCCACAACCGGCCGTTTGCCGGCCGCATGGCGACTTCCGGAGAGCTGGACGTTCTGATGGTGCGGTACAACGCCGCGCATCCGGGAGCGGAGACCGATATCTTCCCCCACCTGGATCCGCACAACCCTGGTGTCCTGGGATATACGGCGACGCGGTGGTCCTTCCTCCTTCGAAGACCGAAGGGCTGGTCGAAGGGGGAGAGAATTCCCACGCCGGGAGAATGCTACCGGTTCGTTCTCACCAATCCCGCCGTGCATTGCTGTTTGACGGGCCCTCGCTCGCTCAAGGAATTTGAAGAAAATCTCTCTGCGCTTGACAAAGGGGCGCTGAACGACGACGACATGCGGTTCATGCGAGCCTTCGGCGCCGTCGTGCACCGGAGGAAAAAATGGTTCATGGATCCTCACTTGAGCACGACGGGATCGTGAGCGTCGACCGCGATCTTCGCGAGATTCGATCCATCAACATCCATGGAGAAGAGATCGGTTGTCGGGTGAGCGCCCTTGCGGAACGGCTTCGCCGCCTGAATGCCGGCAAACACAACAGTCCGACCGTCCGGCAGCCACGCCGGCGGTTCGAATGCCATGGCCATCGACTTCGGGCTGATGCGGTGCAGGACTCTGGTGATGCGATCGTACACCATCATGATCCCGTACAGATCCTCCTCGTCATACAAGGCCGCGAAATTCCTGCTCCCCTCGTCCGCACCGGTGAGGATCCAGAGCATGAACCGTCCATCCGGCGAGATGCTGATGATATCCGCGCTCGACGGCGAAAACGAAGTGCCACCAAGCGTGTCGAGGGTCAGCGGCACGGCTTCGATGATGGAGCCGGAACGATCGAAGGTATTGATGGTATCGTTTCCCATCACCGCAAGGTTCCCGTCCGGAGTCCACGTATAGACGAAGTATCCGTGGTCAAGGGCGGGGTTCTGCAGTCGCATTCCTTCCTTGAGATCCCGCGTCGCGATGGAGACCACCCATTGGAGATCCTGGGACAAGGGCGACCGGTACAAACGGTCGAAGGCCACTCGCTGATTGTCCGGAGACCAGCGGGGCCCGAACGAATTCTTCTCACCCGGGTCCGGCAATCGCACACATCCTGTTCCGTCGAGGTTTGACAGTTCGATGTAGCGCTCAAAGTCCGGCTTTCCCGATCCTCTCGGATGCTTCACATCAATCGAGAGAGTATATGCCACGCTTCTCCCATCGCTGCAAAGCTGGAGGTCGTCGCCTTTCGCAGCGTTCCCACCGAGACGGGTGATTTTCTGAAACACTTTCCCCGACACTTCCCCGGCAACCACGTCCTTCCCTCGAATGAATGCGATGCGTTGGCTAAAGCACGGGGATATGAATACAGCGACGATGAGCAGAAGAATCGTGAAACGGTTCATGGCCGGAGCTTTCTGGTTGACCCGTTATGACACAACGTTCTCGGGGCGGCCTGCAAGGAATGCCGCCAGGTTTGAGACCGCGATATCGAGAAGACGTTTCCTTGCAGCGTGCGTCGCCCAGGCTATATGCGGGGTGATGTAACAGTTTGGTGCATGAAGCAATACGTTCGATGCGGATGGCGGCTCGACGGCGAGGACGTCAATGCCGGCACCGGCGATGCGCTTTGCAGTCAACGCCTCGGCCAGCGCGTGTTCGTCGACCAATCCTCCCCGGCTCGTATTGATCAGAATCGCCGAGGACTTCATCAAACCGAGCCGATCACGGTTCACAAGCCCTCGCGTCGATTCGGTGAGCGGACAGTGAAGCGTGACGATATCGCTCTGTCGAAAGAGCTCGTCGAGGTCGAGGGAAACGACGCCCTCG
>DATJPR010000080.1:0-9969 GCA_035506295.1 Bacteroidota bacterium
GTTATCACGTCCGTGCCGGGGAGACTGTCCGCATCCAGAATTGCCTGGCGCAATGATCCAGCGCCTGTATCGACAATCGTTGTCACGACCAGAACGGTGGACGCTCGATACACGGCGGGCTGTTCCGAGAGAGTCCCTTGAACCGGCCGTGGAAGAAGCACTCTCGACCTGTCCCACCCGATCATGGTTCCCGATCGCGTGACTGAAACGGCCGGGACCAAAGTCTCCGGGCTTACCGCCTCCTGACCCGCGGCTGCACCCACGAAGAACAGCCACAAAACAACCCCACCACAACATGCAACCTTGAGACGCATCGTGCTCTCGCAATGGGAAACAAAAATGTGGATCGACCTAAGTGCAGTAGCCGATCACCCGAAAGGCGCCATCTCAACGAACGAGCAGCATCTTCCGAACCGAGGAAAACGCGCCGATAGACATGCGGCAAAAATACACACCGCTTGCGAGTCCACTTCCGTCAAAGGTGAACGAGTACTTCCCTGTCGGATACTGACCATCAGCCAGCACTGCAACTTCGCCTCCGAGGATATCATAAACCACAAGCCGTACCCTACTGCCAACTGTCCACTGTCCGCTGATAACTGTTGTTGGATTGAACGGGTTCGGATAGTTTTGGTCGAGCTCAATCGTGACTGGGAAGGAAACGCTCGACGATGCCACCGATGTCGGCGAACCTACTCTGACCAGGCCGTATTTTCTTTCGGAAACAGCGGAGCTCAGTCCATTCACGGTGAGCGTGACACTGTAGACCCCGGAGTGCAAATATGTGTGGGCGGGGTCTTTGTCCGTGCTCGAAGCCCCGTCCCCGAAGTTCCACATGTACGATCGATCTCCCTCCCAGGATCGATTGGTGAACGTGACCGTGAGAGGAGCTACGCCCGCGATATTTCCTGCATCAAATGCCACATGCGGGACGAGGGCAGCGATGAAGATGTTGCCGCTGTCCTGCGTCGGCGGGGGAAGCATCTTCCTCCATTCAACGTACCCTTTGTCCGTGTGCGCATCGTTGAGAAAGAAACTCGACCCCTCCGCGATTTCACTGATGACATTCCCATCGAAGACGGCGATGTTGCCATTGGACACCCAGGCGAACTTCCCCTCGCTCATCCACTTCCAGAAAATGGTGCGGGAGGGGACATGGTGAATCCGGACAGGCGTCGCGCTGAGATGACTCACATACACGAAATCCGCGTCGACAAATGTCACATTGAACACGGCGTTCTCGAACCAGAAGACCGCAGTCCCATCGGTCACGGGACGATACTTGTCCGTCCCGCCTGTCGTCACCTGGATCGGTGATCTTTGTGCGACATCATAGGCAAAGACCTGCGCAACCCCGCCCTTCATCTGCGTCCAAACAATGAGTCCGTGGCGATACACGTAATCCCCGACAATTGCGGAATCGCTGATCGTGGTTGTGGCTGTGCCGTCGTAGAACAACAGCCGCTGCGTGGCAAGGTTTTCCCAGCACGCCGTATTGCCGTCGCAGAGCACGTTTCCCACATTGCTGCTGTCGGAACTCAGCTGCATGAGCCGATGTGCCTCGATGTTATACAGCCACGGGTACTTCACGGGATCCGGAACGTTCAATTTTGCCCCGAAGAAACTGATCGCCCCCCCTGCCGTGTAGGCATTTTCCGATTGTACGGAGTCCAGAAATTTCACCGGCGGATGAATCCAGTCATAATAGAAGAGGGAGTCCGCATCCAGGCGCCAAACCGCGTATCCATCGTTGGCCATAACAAGATCACGCGCTCCGGAAGAGTCGCTCAATCGATTCACAGACGACCCGTCCCAGGCGAACATCCGCATGTGCTGATCGTTGGCGAAGTTCCCCCAGATGACGCGGTTGCTGTCGATGGTTTTGAATTTCGTTTGTTCCCAGCCGTTCATCCCGTCGGTAGTGAGCTGACGATACGACACGAAGCGCCTCAATTCCACCGCATCGCCAAACGTCCATGCGACCATGTCGCCGTCGATCACGGGGTTCTCGGCCGCGCCAAGCACCTCGGTCGCGGAAGTTCGGGTGTCGTACCCCATTGCCTGTCTCCCGGGGCCCTTCCCTGATTGCCAGACGATCATGCCGTTGCTGATGTGCGGACTCCAGACCCCGTTCGAATCAGCCAGATTCGTCTCCACACCGTGCTCAGCATCATAGAGATGAAGTGTCCCCGATTGCGTCACGGTGTCGGTAACTCCCGCCACTGCCATGCCGTCACTGATATCGAACCCTGTGATCATGCTGTTCGCGCCACCCGTTTGTGCAATCGTGACAAGAGAGTCGCCCGTATAAAGCACCACCGACGTTCCGGCACTATCATGGGAGAGCCATGCAACCTGCCCATCGCGGATCATGGGTCGACTTCTGAACGCATGTGCCCCTCCGTTAATTATGGTCGAAGACCTGCCGTCATACAGATAGATCGCCGAACTCGAAGAGACCCCCTCCGAATCCGATGCGACCCATGCAACTTGACCGTCATGGATGGACGGCTGGGTGTTCCACACTGCGGCATCGAGCAAGGTGTCCGTCCCGTCCATGAATCGGTGCAGAACGATGTTCGAGCCAGTTCCAGCCTTTCGTCGGGCATACGCCGCGAGGCCGCCGCCAACCGCGACCGGCTGGGCGCCATCCGGGTTGTAGGAATCGCCAAGCCCAGATGTCGTCCCATCGAGAATGTCATAGGCTTGCACAATGCCCTCGGCCGTGTTCCACACGAGATGATCGCGCCCAAGAGCCACCGTCGCCTGAGTCAGAGAGGAATCCAGGGTGAGAATATCCGCGCCTGAGAAGAACTTGAGGAAATGCGAGCCGCTGTTGATATCGCTGTCGATCCACGCCAACCGACCGCGATCGATGACAAGCTGAGAAGGAGAAGATGTGTTGAAGGTGATGGTGAAGATACGGTAGCCGTTGGTTTCCTGCCCCTGAGACGCACCGCGGACGGAGAAACCGAGAACAAGGATGAAAAGAACGAAAACTCGCCACGTCAGCACTGGCAGCCCTCATGCGATTCGTTGTGGGAGGGATGAGCAATATAGGCGTCGGGAAGAGGGTGGACAATAGCACAAAGAGGTGGAAAATGTGAGGGCGGAACCAGTCAGCAGGGCGAGAACCCAGCACAGATGTGTGGGTCGGGAAAGCCGAAGACCTAGAGCATTCTATCCTTCAGGGCCTTTGCGACCGCCTCGGATTTCGAATGAACGTGGAGCTTCTCGTAAATGCTGCGTATATGAAAACGCACGGTATGCACGCTCAGGAACAGATGGTCTGCGATCGTCTTGTAACTGTTTCCCTGCGTGATCTCCTGGAGAATCTCCTCTTCACGTTTCGTGAGGATGCGCGTCCCGGTTGTTTCGGGAATGAGTCTGCGGAACGCCTCGAGCACCTGACGCGCCGTTTCGGCGGACATGCTTGCGCCGCCGGAGTGGACTTCACGAATCGCCTCGAGGATCTTCCCCGGCGGCTCCTTCTTGAGGATATACCCGGTGGCTCCAGCCCAGATGGATCGAAAGATCCTGTCGTCGTCCCGATAGACGGTCAGCATGACGATCGCCGTGGCCGGGAATTTGTCCTTGAATACTCGTGCTCCGTCGACGCCTGACATGCCTGGAAGGCCGATGTCTGAGAGCAGGACGTCCGGGGCTTCCGTGAGTGATTCGAACGCCTCTTCGTACGTCCGATAGTCTCCGACACACGCATACCCCTCCGTATGATTCAGAATATACGACAGCCCCTGTCGCACCTCCTTTTCATCCTCGATGATCGCAACTCTAATCGGCTTTTCTGTTGCCATAGTGTGTCAATATAGGCTCAGGCTGAATATGGAGCAACCGCATGTTTATGCGGTTTTTACCTCCAGAGAAATTTTCGTCCCCACGCCTGGTTCGCTTTCAACGGCGAACGCAACCCCCGCTCTTCGCCCTCGCTCCCTGAGACTTAAGAGCCCGTGTCGTGAAGCATCGGGTTCGGCGGGCAAGCCAACGCCGTCATCGAGCAACTCGATCAGGGCACCCCGGCCCGTGTGCCTGACTCTTAGCCGTGCGTGGGTTGCGTTGGCATGCTTCACCACGTTGTTGATCCCTTCTTTGAAGAAGAGATAAATATCTCTGCGTTGATCCAGGGTGAGCCTGGCTCCCTCGAACGAGCCTTCGAGCTCGGTTTCGAACGACACCTCGCGTCCTTCGCAAACCTCCTGCCCAAAATCGACGATCCGCCTGATCACGTCCTGCAGGGCGTCATGTCGCGGATCCACCGACCATACGATATCTCCCAGCGATTCGATGAGATCGCGCGAGGCGTCGCCGATCCGCGTCAGGTAGGACTGCACGACCGGGTCTGCCTCGATCTGCCTCCGCGCGACTTCCGTCATCACGGAAATGCGCGTCAGCGTCGATCCGATGTCGTCGTGGAGATCCATGGCAATCCTGGCCCGTGTTCGTTCGACCTCGAGGAGTCGAGTCAGACGATACCGGTACAGGGAATAGATGGCAAGGACAACAGCAGCGACGGCAAGCGTGATAAACCACCAGCGGGCCCATACCGAGGGGAGAATTTCGAAGGACGCCTGCACCGCGTGCCGGCTCCAAACGCCGTCGGCAGTTCTCCCAATTACGGAAAAGGTATATGACCCGGCAGGAAGGTGCGTGTAACGGACTTCCCTCAAGGAGGTCGGTGGAGACCAGTCCTTATCGAAGCCTTCGAGCTTGTAGCGATACCGCACATTGCGTTCATCGGTGAAACTCATTGCGGCAAAGTGGAATGCTATCACGGCAACGCCGGGGGAAAGGACGAGGTCCAGGCCGAGGGGTACAGACACTCCATCAACGAGCATCCCGGTGAGAAACAGCGGGGCCGGATCATCGCTGCGAAAGTAGCGCATCGGTTTCAAACGAACCACCCCGGGATAGGCACTCACCCACACATCGCCGTCTTTGTCCACCGCAATACCATGCATCCCGATTTCGCCGAAGCCTTCTGCAAAGCCGAGGCTCCTGAAACAATTCCCGTCAAAGCATGTGAGTCCGGTGGAGGTGCCGAACCACAGCCGCCTGAGGGAATCCTGTCCGATGGCGAACACCCGATCGCCAATCATCCCGTCTTCCCGTCCGAAATGAACCAGGGTATCGGCCCGGGCGGTGAAAACCCCTCCGCCGTCCGTGCCAAACCATAGACGAGAATCCACGTCTCGGAACACGGCATACACGGTGAGATGAGCAAGCGGCTGGAAGACTGACGGAACTGCCAAGGCAACCAGCGAATCGGGATCGTCGCGGTACATCCTGATCCCCCTGTTTGTTCCGGCCCATATCGTATCTCCCACCCCGTGCAAGAGATCGAAAATCGACGGTCCGTCCGCATCGGGGTTGACCGGTCGGACCCTCCCATCCTGCCCCATCGTCGCGAGACCGGCTGCCGTTCCAATGATGATGCGCCTTGACGCTTCCAGTGCATGGACATCGTCTGACGGCAGTCCGTCGCCGACAGTGAAGATCGATGTCCGGTGAGACCGCCGAACAAACAGCCCGCTGCGCCACAACCCTGCCAGAAAGTCGCCATTGGAGAGCGGCAAGAGCGCGCTGATGGTTCTCGCCGCGAAAGGTGGCGGCGGGACGACGACGGAGAGTCCTCCACGCCGCAATACGTAGATCCCACTGTTCCGCGACCCGAGGTACAATGAACCGTCGAACGACAGCTTGAGCGGTCCGAACCCGGCATGCGCCAATTCCCTGCTCTGAGGAAATGGCATGATTTCGGCGACACGAAGAAGCCGCCGCAATCCGGGCGCACTTGCAAACCAGAGGTTTCCTTCGGCGTCGAGACACATGTCATAAATGATCCCGTCCCCAAAGGAGGTGATCTTTGTAAACGTGAAGCGGTCTCCGGTTCCTTCGACACGATAAAGACCGTTCATCGTCCCTGCGTACAGCGTCCCATCGACATCTTCCTGAAAGCACCAGACTCCCCGCTCCGGGACACCGTTCGTCCGGCTGAGACGCAGCAGCGTGTCTCGCCTGAGGACATATGCTTCGTTGTAGCCGCCGAAGAGAAGCTCCCCATTCCGGCGTTCGAGAAATGAAGAAGGCCGAACGTGCCAGCGCCAGTCGTTCCCTTTTGCGATGAATACAGGAACGCTGGACCCATGCACGATTTTGAACAGGCCACGGTTGTCGGTGTAGAACAGGACACCGCTTCTCGTCCTGAACATTGCTGTGAGAGTCGTGTCTCGCCGTGTGTCGACGATCCATCGAGTTCGTGAAGAGTCGAGAAAGCGGATCCGCTCGAGGCCTGCCTCGGTGCAGACCCAGACATCGTTTTCTTCTCCTTCGACGACCGCGAAAGGCTGCAGACCCTGCAAACCGTTCTGATGGTCTATCGTCAGCATCGTATCGTGCAGAATCCTCGTAACAGCGCCAGCCTTAAATCCCGAGCAGGCGAACCATATCGCCCCGTATCGGTCCTCCATGATCGAACGCCCGAAGATCCCCGGGATGTCGTTCGCCGGGCCGTAAGTCACAAAGTCTCTTCCATCGTACCGCGTCAGTCCCGCCTGCGCTCCAAACCACAGGTAGCCCCGATGGTCCTGAATAATCGGGGCAATGCGACTATCCGGCAATCCGTCTGCCGTCGAATAATCCCTGAAGAGCAGCGTCTGGGCCGTGAGCGTATACACGAAAGTGTAAAAGAGGACGGGAATGAGGAGGAAACAGAAGAGTTTCATGGAAAGTTGCCAATGAACGGCGCATTCAAGGATCTGCGACCCACCCGCATCATTCATGCAGAAACGGGGATCAGCGCTGGAGCCTCACTGGGAACAACGATGCGATTGCTTTAGGTTCGGCTTTTTTGGGGGGTGGGAGGTGGACAGCAGGATTCCCCGCCGTCTTAGTGCCTAACGCACGACGAGGAAAAACGTCAGGAGAGCGAGGATACTGAGCAGCGTGATCCCTGCCGGAAGAATGATCGACATGAGGGAAGACGACCTGTCCGGGTAAGGGCATTCATCGTAGTTAGGACATGCGACGCAGTCAATCGAGTACTTGTGAACGCAGAGATGAAACGAGGCCGAAAGCGGAGCCGACGGCTGCCTAGTTCCGCCCGCAAAGGCAGAAGGATCTTGATGTGAAACAGGATTGTTAGCCAACGTCGGATAGATTAATGAAGTTGAATTTGGAGTCGTGGGATAATGAGATACCACATCGGGTAATATTGCCATTTCCTTTTTTATGCGCAAGTAGGATCGAAGAAATTCGCTATTTATTTTAAAATTCGCGAACTTGGGCGCAAATCAGAGGATTTCTATGATGTCCAGAGCCCTCGCCATCATCCTCCTTCTTGCAGCACAAGCACTCACCGGATTCGCCCAGGACGCGGATCTGATCCGAGAGAACTACTCAAAAGAGGTCTGCCGAATCCCGATGCGGGACGGGTGCCTGCTTTATACCGCTGTCTACATTCCAAAAGACACAAGCTGCACGTATCCATTTCTCATGATGCGAACCCCGTACGGCGTTCAACCGTATGGGACGGACGAATATCCCTGGAGGCTCGGCCCGTCTCAGGAATTCGTCCGCTCGGGATTCATTTTTGTCGACCAGGATGTTCGCGGACAGTTTATGTCCGACGGGACGTTCGTGAATATGACCCCGTATCTCCCCGTGAAGTCGTCCTCGCGCGATGTGGACGAAAGTACTGACACGTATGATACAATTGAATGGCTGTTGCATCACATCCCGCACAACAATGGGAAAGCCGGAATGTGGGGAGTTTCATATCCGGGCTTCTATGTCTCAGAAGGTTCGATCAATGCACACCCGGCGCTCAAAGCGGTGTCTCCGCAGGCTCCCATCGCCGATTGGTTCATCGGCGACGACGTGCACCACAACGGCGCGTTCTTCCTCCTCGACAACTTCCGCTTCTCGTCGGGCTTCGACCGCATTCACCAGCATCCAACAACTACGGCTCCTCGAGGCTACGAGTTCCACACGCCGGACGCTTACACGTTTTTCCTGGAAGCTGGCCCCACCTCGGGGCTGAACAAGAGATATTGCGACGGGGAGATGCCATTCTGGGACTCGATGATGGTCCACAACACCTACGACTCCTACTGGACTTCCAGGAATCTCCTCCCCCACCTTTCCCATATGCCTCCGGCAGTGCTTGTGGTAGGAGGATGGTTTGACGCAGAAGATCTCTACGGAACTCTCCACAGTTACGCATCGATTGAAGCACTGAACCCGCAATGTTCCGTTTCGTTCGCCATGGGTCCGTGGGCACACGGCGCTTGGGCATGGAGCGATGGCGGGCACCTTGGGAGCGTTGCCTTCGGTCAGAAGACCGCTGTCTTCTTCCGGGACAGCATCGAGTTTCCGTTTTTTGTCCACTTCCTCAAAGACAGCACAGTCCCGTTCACGCCGAATCGATGGATGTTCGAAACCGGGTCGAACGTCTGGCGCACCTACGATTCCTGGCCGCCGCACAACAGCGAGCTCCGCACGGCTTATCTTGAAGGATCGAACCAGCTCACCTTCACGCCGCTCTCAGGCGGTCCCGCGTATGACGAGTTCATAAGCGATCCATCCAAGCCGGTGCCTTACGATCCAGCGATCCGCAACAGACGGGTAGCGGAGTTCATGCTGGAGGACCAGCGTTTCGCCGCCTGCCGGCCGGACGTTTTGGTGTACGAGACTCCTCCGTTCGAGCACGCGATGACCATCGTCGGACCGATCGAGGTCCATCTCTCCGCGAGCACCTCGGGTACCGATTGCGACTGGGTTGTCAAGGTCATCGATGTGTTTCCGGATTCGGTAGCAAATGCCGATTCTCGATCGGACGAAGTCCCTTTGGCTGGATATCAGATGCTTTTGCGCGGCGACGTCATGCCGTCGCGGTTCAGGAAGGGATTCGTGCATCAAGTCCCGATGGTTCCAGGAGAGCCGACCGAGATCAAGTTTACGATGCAGGATATCAACCATTGTTTCCTTCCCGGCCACCACCTGATGGTTCAGGTGCAGAGCAGCTGGTTTCCCCTGGTGGAGCGCAATCCCCAACAGTTCGTATCCGTCCACGACGCGGACGCCGGCGACATGAAGACGGCGACGCAACGGATCTATCACGACGCCACGCATCGTTCATCCATCAGCTATCGCGTGCTGCGGCAACCGGAGGATGCCGGCCATTGACGAATCGACCCCCCTGTGTGAATTCTCCTGAAGGAATGCTATGGAACCATGGAAAACGTTGTCCAGACACGAAGATTACCGGCACAGCAAATGGGTTACCGTGGAGGATCATACATTGCTCCTCCCCGATGGGAAAAAGATTGATCACTGGCCCTGGATCATTTCTCCGGACTATGTCAATATCGCGGTCGTGACCAGCGACGGGAAGTTTCTCTGCTTTCGTCAGACGAAATATGCAATCGATGGAGTGTCTCTTGCGCCCATTGGCGGATATATAGATCCCGGTGAAGTGCCCTTGGAAGCTGCGCGACGTGAGCTGGACGAAGAGACGGGATATGCGGTGGAAGAGTGGAAGGAGCTGGGTTCTTATGCTGTCGACGGCAATCATGGCGCCGGCAGGGCACACCTTTTCCTTGCCCTCAACGCCCGAAAAAAGCGTGATGTCGTGAGCGACGATCTGGAAGAACAGGAGCTGGTATTTCTTGGCGAGAACGAACTTCGAGGGGCTTTGATGCGAGGAGAGTTCAAGGTGCTGAGCTGGTGTGCAGTCATGTCGCTCGCCCTGCAGAGCTTGGAGAGGCGTGGCAAAACAACCCAAGAGTAAGCAGTACGCACCTACTCCGTACTCCCTACTCCCAGTCGTTCTTCTGTCAATAGTCTACGCCCACGCTGAGTAGCGCCCATCCGTCATGGTACGTCTTCCCTTCTGCCAGGTACCGCAAAGACCGAAGCATCAGATCCCCCCTTACGAAATACTGCCGTATCGGC
>DATJPR010000081.1:0-33535 GCA_035506295.1 Bacteroidota bacterium
GTTCAGGACCTCTCATCGTGCGCTCCGGCGAGCCCCGAAGAAAAAGATCGCGCCTGCCACGACCATGACCAATCCCCACCAGAGATCGGGATGGAGCGAGTACAGCACGGGAGGCGTCTCGGGAGGAACCACCAGGTGATACATCCCCGTCACGGTAATGACCGTGCCCATCACCAGAAGAAGAAGCCCGACAAGATACCAGATCGATTTCATTTCGGATTGCGAGGTCGTCATGGCCGTCACCAAAACAGGATGTTGAGTACGATGAGAATCACGATCGCAATCGCGGCAATGAAGGCCGGCCTGCGATAGAACGGGTACGTGCCTTCGTCCGGCATCGGCGTCAGGCCCTTGACAAGTCCGACGAGTTCCTCGTCAGGTTTCTTCTTCGTGAACAGACTGATAATGATCGTCGAACCGAAGCAAATCAGCCAGGCCCACCAGGCGCGCCAGAAGTTTGCCGACATGTCGCTTGCCGCGGACGACATCGTGATCGATGCAGGGTCGATCCACTGGAACTTGACTGCGAGGAAGAGAGTGACCGAGGAGACCATGCCGGCGAGAAGCCCCCAGAATGCCCCGGCCGGAGTGATCCAGCGAACGAACATGCCGAGGAGCATGGTCGCAAAGAGCGGCGCATTGACCCAGGAGAAGATCGCCTGCATGTAATCCATGATGCTCGGGAAACTCTTCGCCCAGTATGCGGTGATCAGGCTCAGGAAGATCCCGACGACAGTGGCAACTCTCCCCATCCAGAGTAGATTGCTGTCGGAGGCGTCCTTCCTGATGATCGAATGGTAGATGTCGTACGTCCAGACGGTGTTGAACGCGCTGATATTGCCCGCCTGACCCGCCATGAATCCCGCAAGGAGCGCGGTCACCCCGAGACCGATGAGGCCGTTCGGATAGTACCGGGCGATCAAAAGCGGCAGCGCTGAATCATAATTGATTTGACCTCCATCGTGGAGCAGGGAGAATCCGGACGCCGGGTTCTGGGAGAGCACGAGCGCAACGAGTCCGGGGATGATCACCAGGAACGGGACGCCCATCTTGAAGAACGATGCCGTAATCGGGGTCATCCGCGCAGACCGAAGATCCTTCGCCGAGAACGCACGCTGAACCACAAGGAAGTCCGTGGTCCAGTAGCCGAAGGAGAGCACAAACCCCAAACCCAGAATGATACCCGCCCACGACACCATCATGCCGTTGTTTGCCGGGTTGCCGGAGGTCGACCAGAGCGTTCCGAAGGCGGGCGGTACTTCTGACATGAGCTTGTGGAACCCACCGACGTCGGCAAGTCCAAGGGCCGCCACGAGAAACAGTCCGAACCATATAAGGAAGAACTGGATGATCTCCGTGAAGATGGCAGACATCAAGCCGCTCAGCGTCACGTACACGCCCACCGTTGCTGCGGAGACCCACATGCTGAGATCCCAGTGCCATCCAAGAAATGTATGAAGGACGAGAGCCATCGCATAAAGGTTGATCCCGGAAACGAGGAGCGTCATGACCGCGAAAGCAATACCGTTCAAGACCCGTGTACGCTCGTCGAACCGCAATCGCAAATACCCCGGCACCGAATGGATTTTGCTGCTGAAATAAAACGGCATCATGAACACGCCGAGAAACAGCATCGCCGGGATGGCACCGATCCAGTAGAAGTGAGCGACGTACATCCCGTATTTGAACGTGTTTCCTGTCATCCCGAGCAATTCAAGCGCTCCCAGGTTGGCAGAGAGAAACGCAAGCCCGGCGACCCAGGAGCTGTTCTTCCTCCCCGCCATGAAGAAGTCCTCTTGACTCTTGGTGTACCGCTTCAGATAGAACCCGATCCCGAGAACGAAGCCAAAGTAAATGGCGATGATCAGCCAATCGACGAAGGACAAGTGTATGGTAGACATTGATCTCTGCCGGAAGTATTGAAGGAGAGAAGTGTTGCCGGTTCGGCTTATGGAGACAGATGGACGAGAGAAAAGTTCATTCATGGTACGACTTGAATTCTGAAAATGCAAACGATTTCATGGCACATTTCAGACGCCTGGCTGTCGGGGTCGTGTGGCTGAATCCGACACGGAAGTCGTCAATTCCCACACTCCGACACTGACTCCTCCGGACTCGATCCGGCACCACATTTCTTAACCTCTTGATACCGAAAGGGTTGGCGATCTCCTCACAGTGTCGATCTCCGTCGGGCACACAAAATGCTCTTCATGTGGTGCGAATCCGCAGAGTGCGGAGAATTCCTACTGAGATATTTCCTCTCGAAAGGACTACAACCGTGATTACGAATGATTTCGACACCTTCTGGCTGACGGCCACGAATATCGCCCTTGGCCTCGTGACGCTTGTATGCCTCGTCGTCCTGGGACGCGGTCTGTTCCTGGACCTGAAGGTACGGCTCGCGGCACGACGCACCAGACTCGCCGTCCCGGCGGACGACCATGCATTTGTCGTCCCGATGCTCGGCGTGACGATGGCGGATGGCGGGGAGCGGGTCGACAAGAAGAACGCCGGCTCTCCCGGCGAAAAGAAGAACGAGAAAGCATCATAGATCCGAACGCGCAAGGCGTCTCCTCATGGCAAAACCGGATCCTACATATCATGTGCTCGGGGATTTGCATTCCAGGAAAATTCCACGTCATCATCGGAGCGAACCATGAGGTGTCCATTTCTTCGTGAAGCGCAGGTGAAGTCGTGCCAGGCTTCGACCATCAGGAAACAGATTGTGCGGTCGGCCGCGAGCGCGAGCGATGAGCGCTGTGTCACCGCCGAGTACATCCACTGCGCAGCGGTGAAGCAGCTCCACGAGGAGCTCCCTTCGCTCAACCGCTGTCCCTTTCTCCAGGAATCCCTGGTCCAATATTGTTCCGCTGCGCCGGTCGCCAAGTATATTCCCTACACCGATTCGCTCGCTTCACGCTGCGGCGGCAGCAGGCACCGGTACTGCGACGTGTTTCTCTCCGTGGCAAGACCACTGGGAGGAAGAACCGAGCGCGCGGAGCGTGAGGGTGACGTCGCAATCCCCGACCATCTTCTCTACACCAGGAACCATCTCTGGATCGATCTGCATGACGACAACTCGTTTCAAATCGGGATCGATGCCCTCCTTGCAAGAGTCTTTGGAGACATCGACGGAGTAACCTTCCTCCCGCAAAAAGGAGTCGGTCACCCGGCGGCTGTCTTCTCGGTCTTCGGGCAGGACTATCAGGTCGTCTTCCCTTTGAACATCAGGGCGAACGGATTCAACAGCAACCTCCGGGTGAACCCTTCACGGTGCGTGCGGGACCCCTACGGGCTTGGCTGGGTGTTCGAAGGCATCGATGCGAGTCCATTCGATCAGAAATCCCTGACGTCCGACCCGTGCATCATGGACGCGCAGACGGCGCGGGACCGGGCGCGGGAGGACCTGCAGCGTATCTCGGCGCTCGTCCACGAGTATGCCGGCAGGCAGGAAGCCCTCGGCATGCAGGTGCTGAACGACGGAGGGACCGTCGGCCCGGACGTCATGAAGCTGCTCCCGCGCGACGAGGCGCTGCAGCTGTTCAATGAATTCTTTTCACCCTATGCGAGCAAAAGGAGTTAGCGTGAAGTACCGAGGTATCATCATGTTCGGCGCGGGTTGCGCGGTCATGCTTGCGATCGGATGGATCGCCTTCCCCGCAATGCTCTATGAAAAAACGGCGCAGCCCATTCAGTTCAGTCATAAAATTCATACGGGAGAAAAAGTGGGGCTGTCCTGCGAAGACTGCCACAGCTTTCGCGCGGACGGGACCTTCGCGGGGATTCCGGCGCTGGACAAATGCGCAGGATGCCACAGCACGCAGGTCGGGGAATCCCCGGAAGAAAAAATTCTGGTGGAACAATATGTTGCAAAGAACAAGCCGATCCCATGGCTGGTGTACGCGCGGCAGCCGCAGAACGCCTATTTCGCCCACGTGCAACATGTGAAACTCGCCGCGATCCCCTGCGAGCGTTGCCACGGTCCGCATGGATCGTCAGACGGCCTTCCCCCGTTCGAGCGCAATCGCATCAGCGGGTACAGCCGGGCCATCTGGGGACCAAACATTTCGGGATTGAAGTCGCATGAATGGGAAGGGATGAAGATGGACGATTGTTCGCACTGCCATCAGGAGCGGGGTGTCCATGAAAGCTGTCTCGATTGCCACAAGTAGGAATACGGATCTCTCATGAAACTCACACGACGCGATCTGCTCCGCATCGCCGCAGGCTCGGCCGCCGGGGTGTTCTTTACGCCCATCCCGTGGAAGGTGCTTGACGACTCGGCGATATGGACGCAGAACTGGCCTTGGATCCCGCAGCCTTCGCGGGGAGAGGCGACACAGAAACTGTCGGCGTGCACGCTCTGCGGTGCGGGATGCGGAATCCGCGCACGTTGCATCGACGGCATGCCCGTCTCCCTTGCCGGAGTGGAAGGGCATCCGTTCGGCTTCGGCACCCTGTGCGCCGCTGGACTCGCAGCCCATCATCTTGCATTTCATCCCTTGAGGACTTGGGCGCCGATCCGGCGCACACCCGGCCACGGCGTCATCGAATCGAACTCCTTGACGCTCGACCAGGCAATCGAAGCCGTTTCGCAGAGGCTCGGCCGGAACGCGGTCGTGGCAGTTCTCGATCGCCGGCCGGGAAGGATCATCTCCTTCAGGTATCGTCAATGGCTCGGGTCCCTGCCGGGCGGACTGTATCTGACTCCGCCCGCAACAGAATTTGGTTCTCTCGCGGCGCTGCAGAAGTGTCTGAAGGGATCTCCCGACGTCGGCTATGACTTTGAGCACGCTTCGTGTATCGTCAGCTTCGGCACGCCGCTGTTTGACTGCTGGGGCTCTCCGGGCCGTATGGTCCGTCTTCTCGAGGCAAAGCGGGCGAACGGCACGCCGACCGTCATTCAAATCGAACACCGGTATTCCCGGACGGCAATGTTTGCGGACACGTGGCTGCCGGCCTTCCCGGGAACAGAAAAGGCCATCGCCCTGTCTCTGCTCAACCTGCTGGTACGCGATGGTGCGATCGGCGAAGCCGGGAAGAAATCCGCAGCCGCACTCCTGGGAGGCGGGGATGCGACGACAGGCCTCTCTCTCGTGAATGCGTTCGATCCGGAGAGCGTCGGCAACGCCACCGGCATCGAACCGGCGAAGATCGTCTCCGTTGCCCGGATGATGGTGGAAAAGAAACCGACGATCGTCCTGGCCGGCGGCGATGCGGGAGCCGGTCCGTACGACGAACTGCTCCAACGCGCAACGGTCGCGTTGAATGTCGCTCTGGGTTCCGTCGGAACACCAGGTGGCATCCTGACCCGCACGACGTCACCATGGGAGTCGATGGCGAAGGGCACACTTGCTCCCCCGGTCTCCCTTACCGACGTCACTGACCATTCCATTGACATATTGCTGGTGGACGCTGCCGAAGACGGGTGCTGGCTCCCGTGGCCTGTTATCGATCGGAAATTGAAACCCGTCAATGCCCTCGTTGTGAGCCTCTCTCCTTTTGATGCCGGACTCGCGAGGCACGCCGATATCGTCATCCCGACGTCGGCACCGCTCGAACAGTGGGAAGACGTCCCCGCGCCCGTTGATGCCCCACAAACCGGCTTTGCGCTTTCTGCTCCGTTGATGGCCGCACCTGAAGGAACAATCACCGCCGCCGACGTCATACGGCGGCTCTCCTTGGGGACAGGTGCCGGCATCGACGGGGCGGCTCCACTCGATGTGATCAAAGACCATGTGAAAATGCTTTACGATCAGAAGCGAGGCGCTGTCCAAACCGGGTCGACTCGTGTTGCAGTGAAGGATATCGCGAGCGCTGATGCACTGTTTGAACAGTTGGGGAACGGCGGTGCATGGTTCGACGATACGAAGTCGCCAACGCCGGCGTTGCTTGCCTCCCTCAACCCGCCGTACACCGCCCCTCCGACGGTTGAAGAGAACAGAGTTCCCGGGGCCCGTGCCGGCAAGAAGGGATCGATCATCCTCGTCCCGTGCGCGACCAAAGGAACCGCCGGCACCGGGGAGACTTCGCCGGTGCTTTCGAAACTTTTCCAGGAATCGACACTGCGCCCCTTCGGCGCGAATGTCTTCGTGAATCCCGTCACGATGGACGACGCGGGGATCAAGGACGGCGAAGCAATCACGGTAACGACAGCAGGTTCTTCAGCATCGGCGGTGGCGCATATCGACGCCACCGTCATGCCGGGCATTGCCCTCTTCCCTGTCGGCCCGGATCCGGAAGCGATCAATCAAAGCCCCGGCGGGGGCGGATCGATTCCCGGATGCTGTTCCGACAATCAGAAAACCTGGCGACTGACGCCTGCGACACTGGGGAGAGCCTGACATGGATGCCACTGCAAAAGAAGTTCGTTATGGAATGTCGATCGACATCGATCGCTGCACCGGCTGTGGAGCATGCATGGTCGCGTGCGCGGTCGAAAACAACATCGCTCCGGCACACCAGGGGGCGGGAGACCGGACCGGCACCACCTGGATCCGCGTCTACCGCATCGAGAACGACGAGCCGTTCCCGGCATCGCGTGCGGCGTTCGTTCCCGTCCTGTGCCAGCAATGCGACCATCACACGCCGTGTGAGTCGGTTTGCCCACAGAAAGCCGTCGAATACGATCGCGCGACGGGCATCGTCGCCCAGATCCCTGTCCGATGTCTCGGATGCAGGTACTGCATGACTGCCTGCCCGTACCACGCACGCTACTTCAACTGGTGGGATCCCGTGTGGCCGGAGGGGATGGAGAAGACGCTCAATCCCGACGTGTCGACTCGCATGCGCGGCGTCGTGGAGAAGTGTAACTTCTGTCACAGCCGGTACCACGCGGCGAAAGCAAAAGCCGCTCTCGAGGGACGTCGCGATCTGCAGCCGGGAGAGTATCAACCGGCATGCGTTGAAGCATGTCCGACGAACGCGATCACCTTCGGCGAGCTTTCCGATCCGTCTTCTGACGTGAAGAAGGCGACAGAATCCAAAGGAAGCTTCCGGCTCCTGGAAAACCTCGGGACGGAACCGAAAGTCTATTATCATTCGCGGGAGCGCTGGATTCGCGAAGCCGCCGGCGGAAGCGTTCCGACATCTGCGAAGGAGCGCATCCATGGATAAGCAACTCATCGTGCGCGGTCTCCGTCGCAGCTCGACCGGTCAGTTCATTCGCTGGCTGCTTCCCTGGGTGGGAGTGCTTGCGTTCGGACTGTACGGCACCTATCTCTGCCTCGCCAAAGGCTTGAACCAGACGAACATGGACAACCGGTTCGCGTTCGGACTCTGGATCTTTCTCGATCTGACAGTCATCGCACTCGGCGCAGGCGCATTCTTCACCGGCTTTCTGCTCTATATCATGCGCAAGAAGGAGCTGTCGGCCGTCATCAACAGCGCCGTCGTTCTCGGGTTCATCTGCTACAGCGGCGCTGTCGCCGTGCTGATGGTCGACGTCGGCCAGCCCCTGCGTGCATGGTTTACCTTCTGGCACCCCAATGTGCATTCGATGCTGACCGAGGTGACGTTTTGCATCACCTGTTACTTGACGGTCCTCGCCGTCGAATACGCGCCGATTGTTCTGAGGAACCGGAAGTTGAAGCAGATTCCGTCCTTCCTCGTGTTCGAATTCGAGCTCCACAAGGTGGTGGTGGTGTTCGCCGCGGTGGGGACGTTTCTGTCGTTCTTTCATCAGGGGTCGCTTGGAGGATTGTACGGCGTGCTTCGCGGCCACCCGTTCGCCTTCCGTGAGGCATTCGGCATCTGGCCGTCGACGTTCTTCCTGTTCATTCTTTCGGCGGCAGCAGCAGGTCCAAGCTTCATCATTCTTACGACTTCGATGGTGTCGGCTCTTTCGCGGAAAAGACTGGTGAAGCCCGACGTTTTGCGGCTCCTCGGCAAGATCTCCGGCAGCCTCCTGCTCGTCTATGTGCTGTTCAAGACGATCGATACGCTCGTGTGGATCAACCGGACGTCTCCGAATGCGGGAGTCCCGGCGGTGGACTACTTCTTGTGGCAGCCGTTCGGCACATGGATCTTGTTCGCGGAGATCGTGGTGTTCGGACTGATCCCGGCCCTGATGCTCTTGATGAAGCGCGTACAGCAGAACCCCCGGTGGATCATCGCCGCGGCGGCATTCGTCTGCACGGGAATCATGCTGAACAGATTCGTCATGACCATTCAGACACTGGCATTGCCGACGCTGCCGTTCGACGCGTTCATGAGCTATCTGCCGAGCTGGCAGGAAGTCGCGGTGTTTCTTGCTGTCATAGCCTATGGAGTTATCACGTATTCGGTTTCGTTCCGCTATTTGAAACTATTTCCGCAGGAACGCGAGCTCAATGCCGATGTGCCGGCCTCCATTCCTCAGAAACTCGCGGTGTAGCGGATCGCAATCACCATCGACGAACAAAGGAGAGAGCAATGTTTCCGGGCGTATACGGATTTACCTGGGATGCAGGGAACATCATATTTCTCGGTATCTTCTTCACCGTGGCGTTGATCATCGTTTCCACCGTCACTCTGGCTGCGTTGCGGTCAATGCGCGACGTCCGACAGGGAAAGCAGGAATCGATCCAATGGAAGGAGGACTTTCATGACCTTCCGGTATCGCTGCGGGTCTGCCGCCACGAATTGACCGGCGAACTGAAGCAGAGGACATGTCCGAACGGATTCGACTGCCGGGTTTGCACGCTGCACCCGACGCTGGTCCAGGCAGAAAGCGTTCAAGAGAACGGCGGCCGGCTTTATCACCGGGGACACACCTGGGTGGAGCGGGACGCCGATGGATCGTATCGCATCGGGCTTGACGAGATCGGGAAGAAGCTTTTCGGCACGCCGGAGTCGATCGCACTTCCTGCCCCCGGAAGCAGGCTCCGCGTGAATGGCAAGGGTTGGTCCATGCGGAGAAGCGGCATGGATGTTCGGGTCTTATCGCCGCTCGATGGCATCGTGGTGGAGCAGGGAACGGGAGATGATGACTGGGTGCTGAAGGTGAAGGTGGAGGAAGGGAAAGACACGACGACGCAGCTACTCAACGGGCGCGAGGAAGAAGCGTGGCGCATGCGCGAGCTCGAACGGCTGCAGCTCCTCCTCGGAGGACAAGCGGGTCCGGCACTTGCCGACGGCGGCGAACTGATGGACGACCTTCCGAAGCGCTATCCGGCGGCAGATTGGGACAGCGTGTGGGGGGAAGTATTCCTAGAGGGATAGAACGCGGAGGAGCTGTTGGGAGAGGGGGAGAGCGCGGGACATTGAGTGGCACGCGAACGACACTGGTCACTGACCACTGGTCACCGGCCACCGGGGAGACCGTGAGAGCGTAAGAATAAACGGGTGCGGCAGCGAGACAACATGCTGTCGCACCCGTGCTGTGTCAAATCTTGAATCGTTCTCAGCCAACCGATTTCTGCCTGCTGCTTACTGCGTACTGCCTACTCATCTCGCCCCAACTTTCTTCCTCCTTCCTACTTCCCCCTTCCTACTCTTTGCCATCCCTGCCGTAACTACGCCAATATAGCCCACCTCCGCCTTCCCTCTCCATGTACCCGTAATCCACGAGCGCTCTGCGCAACAGGGCAGTGTCATCGCTGTAGCGCTTGAGGATATGGTTGACTTCCTTCTCCGTGTAGCGACGTCCGACTTCGAAGGAGGAAAGGACATACCGCGTAATGACATGCAATTTCTTTTCCTGCATCGGGAAGGCCTTAATGCGGCCGTCCTTTGACAGAAATGCGGAAAGGACCTTCTTGTCGTAGCTCGAAAGGTCGAGGTCCGAGGCAAGCTGCGGCAGCTCGTCTTTTTTGAGCATCCGCTTTGCCATGGTCGAGAGCTGCTCGTGCCGCAGGCGGTAACTGCTGTAATACCCCTCGGCGCGGGCGTCAACCAGTCTTGCTTTGGCGAGCCGCGAGAGGTGGTGCGACACCGTGGGGGCGCCGAGATGGAGTATTGCCGCCAGCTCTTCGACCGTGTGCGGCTGCGAGGCGAGAAGGCCAACGATTCGCAGGCGGTTCGGGTCCGCGAGGGCCTTGAAAAAGAGAAGAAGTTCTTCAACATCAGCTTCGGGTGCCATATCATTCCTCATAAAACTATTTCGACAAATATAGAAATAATTTTATAGAATGTCAAGCTCCCCCGCGACCGTCTCACTCGTCCCCTGGCGAGGTGATCGGTGGTCAGTGGCCTGTGTCTTATGATCCCGCGAACCGATCAGCCGAATTGTGCGATGATGACGCCGATCAGCGCAATCGTCCCTCCCAGCACAAACGCCGCCGTGATCCCCTGCCCCAGGAGCAGCACCATCATGATCGTCGTCAAGATGGGCTGGAGGTTCGAGAACAGAGCGGCCTTTCCCGCTTCAATTCTCCCCAGAGCAAAGTACCAGAGAAAGTACGACACCACCGAGGTAATGATGGCGAGATAGAGTATCTGTCCCCATTCGCCCATCGTGAGAGACCCGAACGGGAACGAGAGCGACGGCCAAAGGCCGATGGGCAGGAAGAGCACGGTCCCGACAATCAGGGTGACCGAGCTCGCACTGACGGCGCCGTAGCGCGCGACCAGGCGTTTGCCGAACACGCTGTAGAACGCCCAGGCGATCACGGCCACCACCATCAGGAGATTGCCGAACAGAAATTGCATGCTGGCGCTGATCCCCCGCTCGAATATCACGATCACGATACCGACGAATCCTATCACCACCCCGATGATCTTTCTGCCGGTAAGCTTCTCCCCGAGGAACATCCGGGAGAACAGGAGGACGAGAATCGGCGTGGTGGCATACAAGAGCGCGGCGTTCGACGGGATGGTGTACCGCATACCGAAGAGAAAGAAAAACTGGTTGACCGGGATGGCGATGAACGACAGGAAGAGAACGAGACGTCGATCCTCGGGGGCTATGCGGGGAAACCCTCCGCGGGCAAGAAGGATCCCTCCCATGATGACCGCGGAGATGATGGACCGGACCAGGGTGAGGGCGAAGGGATCCATCCGCACCGCGATGAGCTTCGCGACGATGTGGGTACCACTGGAGAGGGCCTGCTGAAGGAGGAGCAACATGTAGACACCCGATAACCCCCGCCTGTCAACAGATCGGCGGACCACAACGAAAGGATCGGCCATCAGGAACGTCCCAACGCTGCTCGATACGCAGCCGCCGTGAGTTCGGCCACTCTCGGCCAGAGGTAGTTGCGGCGGATGTGCTGGCTGAGCGCCGCGGATCGCTTGTCCTGTAAGGCGGATTGGATACCCCGCCGGATCGACGCCACCGATCCGGGCTCCACATAGGTTGCCATCTCTCCGAAGTACTCGCGCGTCCCTCCATACGGGGTAATCACGATCTTCGCACCGGCAAGGCCCGCCTCAAGGGCAGCAATACCCGGGGTCTCGAACAGTGAAGGAAGTGCAAAAACATCGCACGCCGCGTACGCGGACGCGAGCATGGGTGAGCCGTTGTCAAGTCCGTCGATCAGGAGGATATGCTTGTGCTTCGCCGCCTCCCGCACGCAGGCATCGCCGTACGGACCGCGAATGATCCGGCCGATGATGACGGCCGGATAATCGATGCCCGCAAGCGCCTTGATCAGGTTCAGCACATTCTTGCGTCCATGGCCGATGTGGCCGACGTTCAAGACAAATCCCTCGAGCCCGTACGTCTTCTTGAAGAGCGTAGGGTCCGCTTCTCCGAACCGTTCGTCGACGCCGTTGGGAATCAGCGAGATCGTCCCGTGATGTGCATGGAACCCTTGTTCCACGAGTTCACCTTCGGCCTTTGAATTCGGGAGAACAAGATGTGCCCAGCGCAAAATGTCGGCGGTGAAAATATAGTCTGACCAGAGTCCGAGGCCCGTTTTCTGCACGAGCCGCCCGAGACGCAACATGCCGGCAATGAAGCGCGGGCTGTGGTTGCTGTAGACGATCGGCGAAACCGCAAGGGGAATACCCAACGCGTGGATCTCACGCGCAAGATGGTAGGTCCCCAGATTGGCCGCAAACAGGTGAAAGAGATCGACATCCTTCGGCGTGAAGGTCGACCAGGGGTCGAAGAACCGGACCGAGACGTCGTACGACGCCAGGTGTTTCGCAGTATTCCGGATCTGCGTGTTGGGTCCACCGTGAAGGATGGAGACGGCCTGATACCCCGCGATCACGACATTCATTGACGGAGCCTCCTCTGGAGCATCATCGTGGCGATGCCGAACGCGGTGCGAAGATCGAACTCCCTGGATCGCCGGATATCGTCCAGCGAGAACGCATCGTCCACTTGTTGCCTTTCCCCGAGGTTTCCGACCGTGAACCGGCTTCCGATCGGCTGAAGTGAAGAACCCGTCGGCGTTGTGACTCTCAAGAACACCGATGGGTCGATCACGCCGGGGTCGGGGCATGAGCTTGTCAATGTCCCGTGATCCCAATCCAGGGAGAGAGCATCCAGAACGGCGTTGCGCGTCTGCCACCAGCGCGCATAGTCCCCCAGGCGCATCGGCAACACACCGTGTGCCCGCGCATTTATGACGACATTCTTGACGACCTCGTGATTGCGGTGGACGGGGTGGTCGAAGAGGAGACACGGCTCTTGCCGCGCCAACTTTCGGCGAAGCACGGAAGAATAGTACGAGACCATGCGGTCGCGGGTATATCCCGCGCGGCGGAGTGCTCCGGTGCTGACCGGGTGCACAGGGATCTGCGGCGTCAGGTACCCCTTGGACCGGGTCCGATACACAAAGGGAAGTCCGTCATAGCCCAGCGTGAACTCCGAAGAATACGCCAGCTGGGAATCGTCGATTGCTTCACCGAGTTCCGTCGACCACTCCCCGAATGGCGCCGCGTACGCCGTCGGTTGAAGGCCGATCCTCTGCAGCCTGGTTCGCGCAAGCCGGATGTCCGTCCGGAAATCGTCCACCGAACGATACACCACATGACGTTGACAGTGTACGCCGATCTCCTGGTCTCCCATCGCTCCGAAGCAATCGAGAAATCCGGCGTGACTCCCAGTGTCGACGAACCAGGTAAACGGCACCCCGGTCGTCCGCGAACAATTCACATAGTCGTCGATCTCCGTTCGATTGGCTTTGTCGGTATCCAGCCGGACGCCGAAAACCGACGGCGCTCCGCCCGGGAACGGCCAGAGCCGTGCATACGGCAAACCTTGCCGGTGGTGAAGAAACTCAAGGGCCTTACCGACCAGCATTGTGAGGTCAGCGCGCGGAACAGAGGAGACCAATTCGAAGGGAAGTCGATCGTACCTGGACGGGAACTGGCGATAGCTTCGTGAATACTGCTCCCACACATGCTGGAGATCAAAGGGAAGAAGAACCGCCCACCCTCCGCCGATGGCGCCGGCGAAGACCGATGCAACGCCCTGCTCCGTGCGCAGGATGTTGGCTTCCCGGGGAATATCGCAATGCGTCTCGAGGTCCAGGAGGTCGCACCAGCGCACGTCTCGATCGTCGACAAGGTACCGGACGTATGCTCTCCGTACGGTCATCCCGATGGCGGGAGCGAGGTCGGATGCCGATCCGATGACAGCGCCGCCGCGCAGGAGATACTCATGCACTTCCTCTCCGTCTTCCTTGCTGAGTCTCCCGTCGACGATCAGGACGCTGGCGTGAGATGCGTCGATCCCGGCGCCGTGCCCCGCCGTCATCGGCACGCCACACTGCAGAAGCACCTGTCTCCAGGCTTCGGAGCCATAGACCTGTGCGCACTGGAGTCTCATGTCAGCCTCTGCCGCAAGAAATGGATGTCCCCCGGGGTGACGCCCTTCACCGCTATGAGCGTGATGAAGAACGCTGCGAGCCCGGCAATCGCCTGAACGCCTGTCGGCAATCCGGCGGCGAGCCAGAAGACAATCATGGTCACCCCTGCGGCGACGAGATAGGCATACAGGATCCTGTCAAGACGCATGCCGGTAAGCGTGCGCACACGCCACGTCAATCCGACGACCATCGCGAGTTCGCCAAGAGAGAGTGCAACGCCTCCTCCGATCGTCCCCACCGTCCAGGTCAATCCGACACACAACACCACAAGGATGGTGGTGCCATACGCGAGGGTCGCCATGAACGCCTTCTCCTGATGCGTTGCATAGAGGACCGTCATCATGACCGTGTTCACGACCGTCAATGCAAAGTACGGCATCGCAGCGGCGACGATGGGGGCGGCAGCGGTGTACCCGTCGCCATAGACCATCACCGTCAGCGTCCGCGCATAGGCCATGGCAAACAGTGTGACGGGGATGGCGATCAGGAGCACCACCTTCAGACCCATCGCCACAATCATGTGAAATTGTTCGGGCTTCGATGCCCATCGCGAAGCCGCCGGGAGAAAAAGCAGATAGAAGACGCGATCGAGCATCAGCGCGAAGAAGACGAGCTTCATCGCGGAACCAAAGAACCCGGCCTCCGTCGTCGAGAGAATACCCCCGACGATCAGGACGGGGGCATTCACAATGGTCTGCGCCAGGAGGGAGGATATCCCCAGCGGGAGACTTTCCCGTACAATCGTCCACGCCCTCGACGGCGTGAGGATGAGCATCGTGTGGGGCTCCCAGCCGCGCATGAAGAGCAACGCAACGACGGCCATGGCGCAGGATCCGCCGGCGTACGCCACGGCACTCCACGGCGCGTCGGATGGTTGATGGACGAGAAGGACGACCAACACCAGGTACGCGACGTACATCGAAAGGCGCGCCACGGCGAGTTGACCGATGGCACTTTTCCCCTGAAGGAACCAGTCCGGCGCGGCAGCCATGGGAATGGTGGCGACGACGAACAGGGCGATCGTGGCCCAGTCCCTCGACCATCCGAACGCAAAGAGCGACCCGCCCGCAAAGAGAATCGCCATCAGAAAACCGAGCGCTGTTCGGAGGAAGACGATTTCCCCGGGGCGAATTCCTTGTGCGGTTGATCCGGATGCGACATGGCGCGTCCCGAAGACATTCAGCCCCGGGCCGGAAAACAGAAAGGCGTAACCAAGGATCGAGAGCCCGATGCTGATAAGCCCGAATGATGAAGGCCCGAGCACGCGGGCCAGGTAAGCGGTGACAAGGAACCCGAGCACGCGGCTGCCCGCATCCGCCCCAGTGGCGGACAGGAGGTTCCGAGGCAGAGCCTTCATGATTTCCAGTCCACGAGAGAATCAATGACGGCGCAAAGTCCCCGCTCCCTCCTCTCCACGCTGAATTCAGCGGCGATCCTCGCGCGAGCGGCAAGCCCTCGATCCGCCGGCGAAGCGAGTGCCTCCCGGATGGCGCCGGTAAGTTTCTTCAGGTCTCCACGCGGTGCGAGGAATCCCGCTTCGCCGATCGCGGTGGGGATCCCGCCAACCGCCGTACCAACGGGAATGCATCCACACAGCATGGCTTCGCACAGCGTGTTCGGCAGTCCCTCCGAGAACGAGGGCTGACAGTAAACCTTTGCCCTTCCGTACTCCGCGGCAAGCCTGTCCCGCGCCATGGGGGGGAGAATCTCCACGTTGGCGGTGGGCCGTTCACGCAGCGCATCGAGAACGCGCGGAACGACTCCGATGACGCGGAATTTCACATCAGCCATTTCCCGCGCCGCTGCAAGGAGCACATCGACGCCTTTCACTCTCAGCCGGCCGACATTGTCGCACTTCGCAACCGTGAGCACAACATTTTCGCGCACACCTTCTCCAAGGGGCCATTCCTCGGGGCTGTATCCCGTCGGCAGGTAGTGCAGGTTCGAGCCGTCGTACCCGGCCAGACGCTTTGCCGACTCCGCGAGCGAGGGATCGACGGGCAGGAGAAGATCCGCATGGCGAAACGCATAGCGCACGAACGGGACTTTCCATGGTGAGAGCCAGATGCCGTATCCGATGCTCTTGTGCTTCGATGCGTCCACGCCGCCGAGGACGATGATCGACGGCTTGTGCGCGAGATGTGCGAGCAGGGTATTGAATCCGGAGTAGACCGAACCGAACCAGGTGACGACAACATCGCTGTTCCGGATGCGGCGCAGCAGCCCCAGAAGCGCGAGGGGTCCGCTGGAGATGAAGGTCTCCAAGTCGTAGTGGCGCGCCAGAATTCTCTGGTCGTCGGCCACGAAGGGCTGAAACTGCGAGGAAAACAGGAGAATTCGTGCGGGTCGTCCCGCAGTTCTGCCCGGGCTAGCGCTCACGTTCAAGAAAAACTGGACGGACAATAAGAGGAAAGTGAATCCGATGAGAGGCTTCGACGTTCAGGCTACGAGAAAAGATACTCGAAAGTGGGGCGACAAGCAAATCGGCTCATTTCAATTTCTCAAAGGCAAGCGATGCGGAGTTCATGCAGTACCGGAGTCCGGTCGGAGCGGGACCGTCATCGAAGACATGACCAAGATGCGCACCACATCGACTGCAGACCACCTCGGTCCGCTCCACCATGAGGGAATTGTCGCCTTCCAGCGTGACGTTCGCCGCGGCGACCGGCTGATAGAAGCTTGGCCATCCCGTGCCGGATTCGAACTTGGTGTCGGAGGAAAACAGGTCGTTGCCGCAGCAGACGCAACGATAGATTCCCTTCTCGTGGTTGTTCCAGTACTTCCCGCTGAAGGCGCGTTCGGTCCCCTTTTCGCGGGTGACGTAGTATTGTTCGGGCGTGAGCTTCTGACGCCATTCCTTTTCCGACTTGTGAACTTTCGGCACCATCACGAACTCCTTTGTCGACCAGTCCAGAACTCTGACGCTATCTGCCCGTCCTTCCAACGCCGCTGGATTGGAGCCCGAAAAAGCGGCAGGAGTTCCCGGGCAGTCGAAATCCGTGGCGCTCAGCCACGCGGCCAGACACAAAATCATCGCTTTCATCACAACCCCCGCATGCATTTCATAAACACGCAGGACCGTTCGTGAGTTCGCGTGGTGCGTGCGACGGGGGGTCAGGCGGGCTCGCCGATGTGGGGTGATCCGTCCCCTTCCGTTGAAGAAGGCGCCTCCGGAGGAGGGGTGGACGGAGTTTCAGGCGGCGGGGGCGGAGGAGGAGGTGCAGCGAACTCTTTTTTCGTCTCGACGAGCGATACACGGACGGCTCTCCATCCGTGCTCCCCGCGTGCACGGTTCATTTCCTTGACGGCAGTCCCCTTGAGAAGAGCGCCGCTCGGGAAAGGACTCAGCTTCAGCAGAGCGCCGGGAATGAAGATGTCGGAGACGAAGCCGATGGGGTCCTTGTCCGCCTTCGTAATGAGCTTGAGGGATCCGGAAAATTCACGGGCGAAAGATCGGTCGGGGGTTTCCGTTGTCGGCTGCATGGAGACCGCCTCGAACCGGGATTGCTGCTCGGAAGGGAGTTCCCTGATTCTGACCAGGACGGCGGTCCCGGGTTCCGGAAGGTTTTTCTCCCATGGTGATCGGTGATACCGGTAGCGCGCGCTGCCATCGAGACGAAACGTGATGAAACAACTCCGCGACTTCTGGTCGATGTTCGTGACAATCCCGACATAGGTCGGATCTCCCTCGAAGAGCAAATCGTCGGCTTTCCGGGCCTCATCGAGATAGAGCGCTGCGTTGTCGGCGGCGGTTGACGAAGTGAACCATGCCTCCGTCTCGCATGCGAGCAGACGTTGAGGGATCCTGAGGTTTTTGCTTCTGCGGACCATTAGCGCACGGGCGATTTCGGCCTTTGCCTCGGACGCCCGACCCAGATTGAGCAAGGCTTTTGCGAGGAGCTCCCGGATCCCGAGCAGGAAGACTTCATCGTCCTTCAAGGTGATCACTTTGCAGAAGCAGGCCACCGCCTTGTTGTCATCGCTCCCGATGAACGACTCTCCCAGCACGGCCCACGCCCAGAATTCCGCCCTCTTCGCAACGACGACCGGGCGAACGAATTCCTGCGCCTCGGCGACTCTTCCGAGCAGGATCAGCAATCTCCCCCGCTGAAATTTCAGCCAGAGGCTTTGCGGCTTCTTTGCCAGAAGTCCTTCGACCAGCGACAGCGCCCACTCGCCATCGTCGACATCCCGGTTCTGAACGACGATCTTTGCCGCCGCGAGAACCACGCGTTCTGCAAGGCTTGGCAGCGGGTACCCGTTCACTTCCTTCCCCTCGAAGTCCTCCGCCTGCATTCGTTCCGTGCCGATCGCCCTGGTCAGCTGCACAAACCATCGCCATCCTTCTTCGCCCTGCACCTGGGATGTCACCCACAAGATGGCCGAATGCATCTTGTCCGGCCCCGGCACGAACGGTATCGTCTGCAGATAGACCTGGGTCAATGCCGAGAAGTCTTCTTCGGCGAGTTGATGACGGCGGGGATCCTCCTTCCACGCTCTGAGAACGCGGTGCACGAGCCATCCCATCGCGTTTGCCGCCTTGTCCGTGGCGATGAAACAGCGCCCCATCTCCAATGCACAAGAAGCGGCGAGCGGAACGGCATTCTCTTCAATGAGGGATTTCGCCCGCTGGTGGAGCGACCAGAAATACTTCGCGCGGAGAGAAAGATTGTCCGGCTCCTGAGAAAGTTGATCGCGAAGATTCTCGAGCCCGTCAGATGTCGGCAATTCAGGCAGCGCCATGATCGATGCACCCGCTCACGTCAACAGCGATGTTCCGCTGAAACCCCCAACTCATCAATCCGCACATCATCCGTAATATCGAACGTAGAAACCGTTTCCGCAAGTCACCCGATGGTCCGAAGAATCGGGCATGGTACGGCGTGACGGAATCGACAACATTCCGCGATGGAGTCTCCGCGTTTCGGAGGGTTTTCAGGCGGCGCCGATGGCCGTGGCAGGGGACTTTTCAAGGTCCACCCGGTCCCCGCCGAGCAGATCGGCGTGCGTCGGATGGCAGGTAAAGACGATGACCTGATGCCGCAGCGAGAGCTCCCGGAGACAATGCGCCGCTGCGGCCTGTCGGACGGGATCGAGGTTCACCAGGGGATCGTCCAGAACAACGAATCCGTCGTCCGGCCGGAGATGCGCCTCCGCCATCGCCATACGAACGGCGAGTGCCAGGACATCAAGCGTGCCCACGGAAAGCTGCATCAGGGCAAGTTGTTTATCGGAGGAGCCGAGGCGTTCAGGAAGCGGACCGTTCATCAACAACGACTCATGGCGATGATTTGTCAACACCCCCAGCAATTCTCTGACCCGGCGGTGGTAGGGCTCAAAAATGTCTTTGTCGAGAACCTGAAGGATCCGGCGCAATTCCTCCTGAATTCTTCCATAGGCATTCCCATGACGCAATGTCCGGTCGAACTCACGCTTGCGCGTATCACGTTCTTCCTGCAATTCCTCGCGCGACTGAGGGGGCGCGTGCTTCTCGTATTCGAGTCTGGCCTTCTCCGTGTCGTTCAGCGCTCGCTCTGCATCACGAAGACCGTTCTGCGCGGCCTCGAACGCGGTCAGAAACGCCTCGGGATCCTGAAAGCCCTGTGGCATCGGGCGGCATTGACGCAGACTCTCCCGGAGGCGCTCCTCTTCGGCTTTTCGCGAACCGAAGAGCGAAAGCGCATCCTCACGTCGACCGAATTTCCTGACCCAGGCGTCACACTGGTCCTGGAGCGATTTCTGGACGACGCGCTTCACCTTCCCGTCCCCTGTGACCTCGTTGATCTCGTCGTTGATCGCCGATTCATCTCTCCCGGGCCTGGCCTCCGGAAGTTCCTGGATCTGACGAAGAAGGTCTTCGTACGATTCTTTGCGGAGGTCCGCGGCGAGGGCAGCGCGGCTCTCGTTTACGCGCGCACCCTGTTCTGCAACAGACCGCCAGAGAGCCGTGGCTTCGTCGAAGCTCTTCGCTCCTACGTCATGGAGCAGCTTCTCCAGGCGTTTCGATGTCTCCGCATGCTGCTGCTCCAGGGTTTCAGCGTTTTCTTCCGAAGACCAGACTTCGAGATTCCATTCTTTATGTGCCAGGGAAAGCCTTCCGGGCACGACTGCCGAGTACTCTTGCCCTGGTGCCAGATGGACCGGCTCGCCCTTCACCGTAAGGTCGATGGACGCTTTGGCGGCAAATCGTACGGCGAACTTCCTCGCGGCGATTCGAATCTCAAGACTCTGCAAAGCGGCATGCTCGGCGTTGACCGCCGCAAGCTGTGTTTCCGTGATGCGAGGAAGATTTGCGAGACGTGCTTCTTCCTCCTTCATCCGGCTGTGGAGGGCTTCGGCATGCGAAAATCTCGACCGCAAAGCATCCTGGCGGACGCGCTCTTTCGCCGCCTGGAGTTCCGCTTTTAATGCTTCGTGTCGGGCGAGGAGCGACGAGATTGTGTCCGTGGTGGTGGCAAGCTGCGCCTCAGCTAGAGGCCACTGCTCAAGGACAGCCTTTAGCTCCTCCAAATCCCGTGTGCATTCCCGCAGCGCTGCTGCGATCTCTGACCGTCGCCGGACATCGGCGACCAGCGGAGTGAAATCCTCGACCGTGCGCTGGAACCCATCGCGTCGCTCCCGATGCGTTCTCTCCTTCGCAACGAATTCGTCGATGGCCTTCTCATACACGTCGGCTTCCCGGAACGCTTTCTCGGCCTCCTGATAGTCGTACCAGGCGTTGACGACAAAGCCTGCTCCTTTTTCCCACCGCTCCTCAAGGCCGCGTCCTTTCTCCGGGCGGCTCGCCGCACGGTCCCAGCGGCCAAAATAGTCAGAGACCTGTTTCTCCGCTTGCGCCTTCAGCTGGTCTACCGCCACGCCGTCGGACGCATACAACGATCGGCGGAGCGCATCGGCGAATCCGCCCGCAGACCCGTCGGCGTCTCCGCGCAGCTGATCGATGGTTCTTGAGAGCTGCGCCTGACTTACACACATCACATAATCATAGGTTCCCTGGGAGAAGCCGAGGGCTTCCTCAATCTTCTGTTGAATCTTCTCCTCATCGGCCAGCTCGCTGCCGTCGTCGAACTGTAGTCTGGACGTTACTGTCTTTGGCGCAGCCCACATTCGCTCCATGCGATACAGCTTGCCGGCGCCCGTGAACTCAAGAGCAACCCGGGCGGTGTCGCCACGACCCACAGGAAGAAACGGCTGGACTTCGTGCTTGAACCGGTTGACGGTCATCGGGCCGCGGGCAAAGAGCACGCTCCGGAGGGCGGAAGAAATCGTCGATTTCCCGGCCTCGTTCGGGCCGAGGACAACGTTCAGTCCGCGTCCGAAATCGATCACGCGATCGGCTCCACCGGCAAACGGATTCAGCATCAGGCGGCGGACGATCATTGTTTCGCCTCCCGGATGAGCTCGTGCGCCAGATGGAGGGCAAGATCATCGCCCGACGACGCGAGGGCGAGAAGGAGCCGGGAAGGCAGGGACCCCGCGGTAAAGTGGCGTTCAACGTATTCCCGATCGACCCTGACACCGATGCCATCCGTGTCGAGCTCGACGTATGCGAGTGATTGTTCGAGGCGCTCTCTCAGTTGCTCGATCGACGGGAAATCCTCTTCCGCAATCCGTCCATCGAGGGCAAGTTTCATCAGGGTTCGCGGTCCGTCAAGCGTCGAGCATTCCTTCGCAATCCGCTCGAGGTCGCCGGGGTCAACAAGCCTCCGCGACCAGTCGTGGAAGCGAAACCCGCCGGTCCGGATTGATTCTGCATGAACGTCCCCATCCTCGTCAACCTCGATCGACCACACATATCCTTCATGGTCACAATCGAACCCGTCCGGTGTGTGCGTTGCCGGAATCAGGAATTGCGGATTGCGGGTCAAGGGTTCCCGCGGGAAGCGGAGATGCGTGTGCCCGAGGAGCCAGAATCGGACGCCGGCCGCGCGGAGCTCCTCCTCCGTCATTTTGAAATACCGGTCGTCGGCGTCGGGCGAGATCCCGACGACGCAGCCGTGCGCAATCCCGATGTTCAGTGCAGCGGCATTCTTCTCCGCGACGGCAATCCACCCGATCGCATTGTCGGCCGACGTCTTCGACATGCACGGGCCGGGAAACAGCACAATGTCGCGGTCCTCAACCGAGAGCCGGACCGGTTCCGGCCGATCGAGCAAGACCAGATTTCCCTCGCCAAAAGCCTGGCGGAACTTCCCCCAGAGCTTGGCATCGCCGGGCTCGTAAAAATCATGATTGCCGGGAAGTACAATGGCGTGGCTGCCGTTGAACGAGTGGAGGATGGATACCGCCCGATCGATATCTCGCTTGCTGACCGCGACACTATCGAAGAGATCGCCGGCCACCGCAAAGAGGTGTGCCTGTCGCTGGTTGGCCACGTTCACCGCGCGCTCGAGCGCCTCGAAACGTTCATTGATCAGGCGCCGGCGAAGTTCGTCCGGATACCTCCGGCTCGTGAACTGGAGCCCGAGATGATTGTCTGCGGTATGAAGAATTCGAATGGATGGCATGTGAGAGTCGAAACAGGATGGTGGGAAATATACGGAAGGGCGCTATGAAATGACAGAAATCGGAAGGGTGGGAACGCGGCGGCGGAACCGGCAGTGGTCCGCCGCGTGAACCACTAACGGCGGATGCCGTACTTTTTCAACCGGTCGTAGAGCGTCGACCGGTCGATCCCCAGAACGGAGGCGGCTTCTTTGATGTTCCCCTGCGTCCGCTGCAGCGTCGAGACGATCGCCTGGCGCTCCAGGTCATCAAGGCTCATGTTGGAGGGGATGGCAAACTCGGGCTGCCCCGCGCCGTTCGGAGCCGGACCCTTGAGAAAGTTGAGGTCCTCCGGCGTAAGAACGCGCGTGCGGCAGGTGACAATGCCACGCTCGATCGCGTTGCGGAGCTCACGGACATTTCCCGGCCAGGAATGATCCATGAGGAGTTTCATCGTGTCGTCCGTGATCTCCTGGACTTCCTTCCCGAGCTCATGCGAGATATCCTCCATGAAATGGTGGACGAGCAAGGGAATGTCTTCCGGTCGTTCCCTGAGCGGCGGGATGCGGATCGTGATCACATTGAGCCGGTAGTACAGGTCCTCGCGGAACCGCCCTTCACTGACGGCCTTTTCGAGATCGACGTTGGTCGCGGCGATCACCCTGACGTCGACCGCGATTTCTTCCGAGCCGCCGACGCGGTAGAAGCTTTTCTCCTGAAGCACCCGCAGAAGGTCGAGTTGCAGTTTTGGGGCGATGTCGCCGATCTCGTCCAGGAACAGTGTCCCCTGATCCGCCAGCTCAAACTTACCCTTTTTCTGAACGGTGGCGCCGGTGAAGGCTCCCCTTTCGTGACCGAAGAGCTCCGACTCCAGGAGGGTCTCGGCGAGGGCCGCGCACGAGACGCCGATGAACGGCTTGGACGCCCGGTCTCCCGAATTGTGGATTGCGCGGGCGATGAGCTCTTTGCCGGTTCCGCTGTCACCCTGAATCAGCACCGTGCTCCGCAGACTCGACACGTCGCGAATGAGCTGGAAGATTTCCTGCATCTTCGCATTCTTGCTCAGAATATCCTGGAAGCTGTATTGCTTGCTGAGCTTCTTCCGGAGAATGAGGTTCTCGCGCTGGAGGTTCTTCACCTTGATGATGCGTCCGACGAGAAGGGAAATTTCCTCCGGGTTGCACGGCTTCACAATATATTCCTGCGCCCCTTCTTTCATCGCCGTGATCGCCGTGTCGACCGTGGCATAAGCCGTGATGATGATGATCGATGCATCGGGATGCATCTTCCGGATTTCCAGCATCGTCTCAATCCCGTCGATGCCGCCCGGCATTTTCAGATCGACGAAATAGATCGCGAAGTCTTTTTGCTTCGCCAGGGCGATCCCGTCCCGACCCGACGCGGCGGTGTCCACGAGGTACCCATCCTCCCTGAGCCAGGCGGCGAGCGATTCCCGCATGACTTCTTCGTCATCGATCACGAGAATAGGCCAGTGTGTCGTCATCGTCGGTTCTCCATTCGTCCGGGCGCGAGCGCGCCGCGAAGCAAGGTGGAACAGCTTGGGCAATAGTCGGTGCTCTTGGCGTCCAGAAGCTGGACCGTCGTCGAGAGCGCCATCGGGCATCCCTTGTCGAGACAGTGCAGCAGGCCGAACGTGTGTCCGAGCTCGTGCAACGTTTCTTTGTGAATCCGCTCCATCAACAGCTCCTCCCCACCCGGCAAACCGTAGAATTCCTGCCTCAGCCGGGCGATGGAAAGGAGCGCCACACGACCGCGAAGTTGGGCCTGACCGAACACGAAACTCAGCATGGGAATAAACAGATCGCACTCGGTGATGCCGAACAGCCTCAATGCATCCTCCGGGCATTGCGCGACGAGCATTTGCATGATCGCGCTCGAGCTGTACTGCTTCCTCCCCGCATCAAAGGAATCGTCCGGGACCGGGACCTCCGGAAGCACGACCGCGTCGACCTGATACTCCTCCTGGACCAGCCCTGCAATGGCATCGGTGACCGCCGGGCTCACCGAGCCCACGGGCCGGACATAGAGGGTTCTCACACGAGCAGCCCTGTCTCAAGAATCGGCGCCGAGGTCGCCGGGTCACTCTTCCCTCCGAGAGGAAGAATGACCTTGAACGTCGTGCCCTTGCCGACGATGCTTTCGACCTCGATGTCCCCTCCGTGAGCGTTGATGACGCCATAGACGACGGCAAGCCCCAGGCCCACGCCTTTCCCCTCTCCTTTCGTCGTAAAGAACGGATCGAAAATCTTCTCCAGGTTTTCCGGAGGAATTCCCTCGCCGTCGTCCTGCACTTCCATGACGATGGAGGAGCGGTCTTCGCTGGCGCCTGTCCGCACCTTCACGCAGCCGCCTTCTTTGACCGACGTCGCCTCCGCGGCATTCATCACCAGGTTCATGACCACCTGCTGAATCTGGGAGCTGTCGCACCGCAGTGGCGGCAGGTCTTCCTGGAGCGACTCGTTGACGACGACGTTCGAGAGCGAGAGCTTGTGCGAGACCAGCGACACGGTCGTCCGAATGATACTGTTCAGGTCGGCCATGGTCGTCTGCGGCTTCGATCGTCGCGAGAACGCGAGGAGGTCCGAGACGATTCTTCCTACCCGCGAGGTCTCGTTCACCACCTGCGACAGGTACTTGCGATACTCCGGGATCCGTTCATGCGGAATGCCGTCGTCCTTCAGGATCCGCTGCATCAGCATGGACAGGTTCAGTACGCCTGAGAGGGGGTTGTTGATTTCGTGCGCCACGCTTGCGGAGAGTTGGCCGAGGGAGGCCAGACGGTCCGTCTGGAGGAGCTTCTGGTGCGCGGCTTTCAGTTGCTGCGTGCGCTGCTCGACCTTCGTCTCCAGATCCGCCGTGAGCTTGTTTAAATCGTTCATAGCGCTCATCAGCCGTTCACGCATGACATTGAACGAGTGAGAGAGCTCCCCGAGCTCTTGCGACGTGTCGATAACGATCGGCGTGTCCAGCTGCATCGCTGCGACCGCGCGCGTCCCGGCAATCAATCTCCGGATCGGTCTGCTCACGAAGCGGCTCGTGAAGATAAAGATCAGCGCGCCGATGAGGACAATGCTCAGCACGGTCACCTCGACGGCCTGGCGCTCCAACGCCATGATCTCGGCGTCGACGGGGCGAAGATCGAGCGAGACATCAAGGACGCCAAGAACGGTCTGCGGCTCGGGGTGGGCGTGACATTCTGCCTGACTGCAGGCCGGCTCATTGTAGATCGGGGTGATCATGGCCAGCTTTCGGTCGCCGGACGCCGACTTGACGATTCTCGCCCGGTTCGGGGCGTCGACGCGGACGAGCGGCTCGAGTGATGCGTGGCAGAGAGCGCAGGCTTCCGCGCGTTTGTCCACCGACTTCTCGTCATTGGGCGTGGTCGAAAACATCACCCGCCCTTCCTTGTTGAAGATCCGGATGCGTTCGATCCCCTGCTTCTCGGCGATCCTCTTCATGACCTCGTACGCCGCTTCCCTGTTGTCAGCCAGCATCGCTTGCCAGGTCGCCCCCGTGATGCTGTTCGAAAGTTGATCCGCGCCGAGGATCATCGCCTGGAGGACCTGACGTTCCTGCTCCCGAACCCGGACATAGCTCGACACGCCCTCCACCACGACGATAATCACCGTGAGGGAGAGAATGAGTTTCGTGGCAAGTCTTTTGGGCATCATGGTCAACACTCCGCTTCGTCGCCGGGGGAGGGCTGCTGTGCGTGCAGGAAGCATCGACCGGAAAGGATTGAAAACCCGGAAGGAATCAGGGAGAGCACGGACACCGGCGCGGCCTCAGCCTCCGGAGCACAACGCCTGTAGTCCGCAGGTCGCGTAGTGTGATGTATGGACGCCGTGTCGATCACGCCGCCTGGGGCTATCGGGTGCGATGGGGAAGAACTGAACTGTTCGGATGAGATATGGACAAAAATAACCCAAATGCGAGAAAGATTCAATCCGGGCGGAGGGAGTGACGTGAACGGAGCGGTAAACCTGGGAGGACGCGGAAAAAAAACCACTCAGACGAGCCGGACCTCGAGACGGATTTCGATACCCTTCAACGCACGCGAAACCGGGCAGTTCTTCTTCGCGGATTCAGCAAACTTCCTAAAATCCTGCAAGCCGAGACCCGGGACACTTGCTTCGCACTCCAGGGTAATGGAGGAAATCGTGTACCCTCCGTCCTTCTCTTCGAGCGAGACTTTCCCTGTCGTGTGAATGCGCTCAGGGACGTGCCCTGCGCCAGAAAGCACATGGGCCAAGGCCATCGAGAAACACCCTGCGTGAGCCGCTCCGATCAACTCTTCCGGACTGCTCCCCTCCCTCTCCTGAAACCGCGATGAATAAGTGAAGTCTTTTCCCGACGTATCGTTGCCTACACGTAGCGCGCCTTTTCCCTCCTTCAAAGTTCCCTGCCATTCAGCTGAACCACGGCGAACGGGCATCGTATCCTCGATCATCCATTGTATGAGCAAAAATGTATTGGATTTCGGGATTAACTGCAATCGCCGCGGATCGACGAGGAAGGTTGTGCAGTGACCTCAGGAAAGCACTCCGGTACGACAGTCCTCCAAAGAACGTGACTTCAGGTTGTTAGTCCCCGCAACTCCTGGTCCTCTGCGCTCTGACGATACACTGAGAGGGTTTCGCGAATTCCCTGGATCTGATCGGCGATTTCGTCGTGCTCGTCAACCAGCTCCTCGATGTGCACAATCAATTCCATGTCCTCGGCATCGGCTTGCAAGGCGCTGAGGAACGATTGCGTAGCCTCGAGAAACCGCTCCTGGGCTTCCAGCGATACACCCAGATTGATAAAGGCGTTGTAGCGGGCAGGGTCAATGAGAATGGCGTCGCGGCAATATCGCTCGGCGTCTTCAAACTCTTCGAGATGGTTGAGGCAGCAACCCATGTTGTTGTGGATGAAGTACCAGGAGCACTCGTTCCCCGGCTCCAGCAGGAGCGCTTGCTTGTAATGTCCCAGCGCTGTCTCGTATTCGCCGCATTGTTCCATGAGTTGACCCAACGAAAGAAGGCAGAACGCCTTCTTCTCGGAGTCTTCTGTAACGCGAACAAGGCGTTCCATGTACTTTGCAGCCACCTCCGGCTCGTCAAGCCGGCTGTAATGCCGTGAGATTTTGAGCAGAGTGTTTTCCAGCTCGCTTTGTGCTCTTTTCATCTCATCCAGAAGAGGATCAATTTCCCTGCCGCCCCATTTGCCGCGTTTCCTCTCCGGACTATCTTCCAAACGCTGTTCCCGCCGTGACACGCTGACCATCCTTACATTGATAGTTTACAGAATTTCCGATGTTTGGATATCACCAAAGTGCGTGCCATCGGCAAACGAGCTGAGAATGTAAGGATGAGGGGGAAACTTCGACCTGCGGATGGAATCAAGCGGAAAATCGGGGATGCGATTTCCACTGAATGTACAAATTACAAGGCCAAGGAATCTTATGAATACAAAATTCCCGAGGCTGGGAAACCTGCTCCGAAATTGGAATCAGTTGTCTAATAATCTCCACAATTTCGCCCCTGGCCCCTAACCCCTGCCTTCCACCCATCCCGTCCCACACACCACACGGAAGGCACAGTCAGGGCAAACTTTGCCGAGATCCGCCGGCGGACGAAACGGTTGCTCGGAGTCAAGAATTTCATGGAACAACCGTGAGAAGGTGCCCGTGATCTTCGACCACGCCTGACGTCTATCCGTGCCTTCCGCGAACAGGGGGATTTCAAACATGTCATCGCGCAGCGAGCCGAGGAACACATACACCGGATCCACGGTATCGACATCATCCTGATCGCCGACCGACATCAGAAGATAGAACGGTAGTTGAACCGATCGCATGGCCTCCGACCAGGTTTCCCGGTCGTCTGGATCAAGTTTGTCGACCTCCGCGCGGTAGAACTCGCTTTTTGCGCCTTTCTTGAAATCGATGATCACCCGACGCGGACCGCGACGCTCAATTCGATCTGCCCGTCCGGAAAGTCGCACTCCGTCGAACTTGCCGGTCAACGGCACCTCAACGCCTTCCAGTGCGACTGGCCCAGCAGACAACACTGCCTGCGAATACCAACGGAGATAGCGAGCGATCTGCTTCTGCATCTGGGTCTTCATCAACACAAGAGGGATGGACGGGTTCGGTCCAAATCGTTCTGCAAAAATCCTGTCGAGCGCCCCGGCAAGATCCTCACTCCGGTCCTGTCCTGCCGGGATCGTTGTTCCAAGGGACCTGATATCAAGAGCACTCATCACTTCATGCAGGATTGTCCCGATTCCTCTCGGGTCGATCTCCGGATCGGCCTCGGGACGTTCACGCAGGCCGAGGACATTGGCATAATAGAATTGCAGCTGACAGCGAAGGTACGCATCCAGCGCCGTCGCGCTGAAATTCATCGTGCGGAGCAGGCGCATATCCTCGGATGTCTTCGCAAGCGCGACGGGCGTCCGATTTGCGGCACTCACCTCCATCGAGACGCGAATCGCCGGGTCGACGGCGTTCTGAGCGTTCTGTTGTTTCTCTCCGGACCAGATCATCCGTTCGATGAACCTGCTCCTGCGGTCGGCTACACCCTCCTTGTAGAACAACGTCGCCTTGCGGGCACCTGCCAGGAGAACGGTGAAATAGTGATCGATGGCTTCCTGACGCTCGAACGGCAAGGGAAGCTTGAGGGCCGCGCGCACGGCAACCGGCAGCATAGGATCGACGTCGGGCGATCCGGGAAGAACTTCATCATTCACATCCAAAACCACAACGTGATCGAACCTGAGATTGCGCGTTTCGAGAAGGCCGAGCACTTGAAGCCCCTGGACGGGAGTCCCCGGGAATGGAATATGAACGCGCTGCAGAGCGTGGAGGACGAGACGCCCGTAGGAAGAGTGTTCCGTTTCCGTGTACGCTCCGAGCTTTGAACTGCGTAGCGCATCCAGCGCCTCCATCATTTCGGCGACAAATCTGCGGAACAGGGTGTGCTGCCTGGCCGCGCTGTGGTCATCAACAAACGTCAAGATATCGCGGAGGGATTCCGCGCAGGCACCGAGCGTCCCGGCCCGAACGGTGCGTCGGAGGAAAAGATCATGGACCGATCTGAGGTGTTCGGCCACCATTTCAGCTGAGAGCGCCGGATCATATTCCTTGGATTGCTCGGCGACAGTTGTCAGGAGTGCAGTATTCTGTTCAAGGAATTCCAGAGAGATAAACGGATTCCCCGCGCGTCCGGCGAGGAGGAATTCGATTTCATGGAAGAGAATCCGGTTCGGCTCGGGGTGACCATTGATCAGGAGGTTCTTTGTATACGGATGGAGGACAAAGCGGAGGTAATCCGGCACATAGAATTGATCCCCCTCGCGCGTGTCCAGGAGATGCACGAGGCTTTCGAGAAATCCATACGTGGGAGTTCGCTGGGCCGGATATCCCAGAGACACGTTGAAATTTCCCTCAGGGATCAGCGGTAGCGTCCACTCCATGACCGGGAAAAGAGCGTCCGCCGACGGAAGAACAATCACTGTGCGTTCATCCATGGGTGGGGCATCCGACGGCGTTATCAAGAGACGGTTGAGGCCGAAGATCTCGCCGTGGGTTCCTTGTGCGCGAACGAACTGCACTTCCGGCATTTCGAAATGCGGAAGTTCCTCCGTCGACGCCATGCCGAGCGCATCCATCCGATGCTTGAGCCCGGGGCCATTTTGAAAGAGGAATGTCGCGCCTTCACGGGCGGCGAGACCCATGATGACGGTCTGCTCCACCGGGGTGAAAGAGAAGAATCCTGCCACAAGGGCATTCTCCAATGATTTCTCTGCGATCTCCGAGATGCGATCCGCTACCACGCCGGCCTTCATCGCGTACGATACAGAACCTTCCGCTTCGAGGCGGCGATAGAATGCATCGTAGAGCGCTGCGAGTCGATCGGCAGACGGGAAATCGCTCAGCGGCAGAGCGGCGCGGAGTGCCGACGGGGCGACACGATGGAGTCGCAATTCTTCCAGCGCATCCAATATCCTCAAGCCCAAAGGATAAAACGATTCCAACCTAAGGAAGCTCTCCCCGCCAATTCTTTCCTGCATCGAACAATGTTCTTCAAAAAGCAACCCCATGGCGTCGAGGGGTGAGATATCGGCCGCGTCCAACCCCAGCAGATCACGGTAGCAGTAGTCAACGAAACTCTCCAGCGAGAAGATCTTTGGCGGGATACACGCCTTCCCACGGCGGAGAGCGAGCGCCTTCCGCAGAAAATGTGCCGGTCTCTTTCCCTGAAACAGGATCAGGGAGGAAGAATAGTCATCAGATGTTGTCGGCAGCAGTTCCAGCACGGCATCGATGAGGCTGTCGCGAGGGGATAGGACCCGGACGGAGCTCATGGTCTTGCTCCCTTCTCCGGATCCAGTCCGACGGTGACGATACGACGCCGATCCACGTACGCAATGATCCCCCGCAGGGTCTTTCCAGGGTAGACATCCGACAGGATGTCAAGATAGCGCCCGACCTGTTCACGGTGCGCCGACTGGGAGCCCTCACCGCCGGTCTTGTAGTCGACGAGGACGACATCCCGCTCGCCGACCATGACCCTGTCCATGCGTTGGACCGTGCCTGTTCTGCTCAGGAACTCCTTCTCATTCATCACCCGCCATCCCCCCTGTCGCGTGAAGAGCGGAACGATTTCTGCCGTGCGAAGGAATGAAATAAGCGTCGAGACGGTGCCAGGCTGTTCCTGGGATATCCAGGGTTCCTGCTCCACGATCCCGGCAATCACAGCGGCGGGATCGCCGTCGATGAATTCGATGCGGGAGAGGATCCGATGAAGAAGATCGCCCCTGCGCGTTTCCTGGAAACCGATCCGTTCGGTATGCAGTGGTTCTTCTCTCGTGCGAAGCGTGTGCATCGAAGGGAGCAGCTCCGCAGCGCCCCCGGGCGAGGGAGACGATGCCGCGTGTACCGGTCTCGCCGAGGGGTCTCCCGCATCAGGGATCACCAACGAAGGGAATTTTCGTTCCTCCCCTTCGATCAATACCACGTACAATTCATGCTCGGCCCTGGTCAACGCGACATACAAGCGATTCAGTGCGTCGGCACGCTGGAGCAGAAGGTCGTGGTCAAAAGTCTGTTGGAGCTGTGGGTGAAAGGGGGCACTCTTTTGGGGAATATGCAGGAAGGAGATCTTTCCATCGCGCTCGACGAGCTTCATCGAGTCCGATGGCCACCTCCCGTCGGACAAGAGCACGATCAACACGGGGAACTGCAGCCCTTTTGCCTTGTGAATGGTCATCACCGTTACGGCGTCGGCCTTCTTTTGCGACGACAGGCTCCACGCTTCGTCTTCTTCTTCCCCCTCCTCAGCGAGCGCCACCCGGAGAAGGTCTTTGAGACTCGCGGCTCCTTCTGCTTCGAGATCTTTCACGGCATCAAGCAGCCCGGCCAGGGACGTCTGGTCTTCCGGTGCCAGCGCAAAGAGATCGTAGGTCTTGGAAATCTCGCACAGGATATCATATGCGGGTAGGTACCCGACACGCGCGAGCAGCGGAGCGAAGTCGGTCTCCCAGAGATCGGGAAAACGCGCGCGGAACGCCGTATAGAGCGGCCGCTGCTTCCTGGCACGTGCCTCGGCGAGAAACCGGCGGATGACGGGACCATCACCGGTCGAGGTGGGATGTCTCTGATCGGCAAACCGGGAAAACAACTCTCCCATCACGAACGAAGCGAAGGCAAGGTCATCAAGGGGTGAATCCAGCCAGGCTATCAGGCTTACGATCTCCATGATGATCGGGCGCTTCCGCAGGTCAAGATTGCTGTACGAGAGGAAGGGAATCCCAGCGGAGTTCAGCCACCCTCCGATATCGAGGACCTGCGCGTTCGTCTGCGCAAGGATGGCGACGGACCCAAGCGGGTGGTTTCTGGCCCGCGCACTCTTCACGAGATCGACGACAATACCCTGCTCGGGATGATCTTCATCGCCCCTGGAAATCCTGTTCACCTCGACGTAACCTTTTTCCGACTTTTCCTCGATCGTATTCTGCGCGCACCGATCGAGCCCCGTGAGCCGCGTCACCTCGGCAAGTTCTGGATTTGCCTCGGCATTGCGGAACACCTGTTCCACGAAGGAGACAATCGCTCCATCACTCCGATAGTTCGTATCGAGGGAGGCCGTGAGGCAGGACTGAAGATCGATGGTCTCTTCGCCGGCAAGAAGGCGATGCATGATTTGCCAGTCAGCCCCCCGGAAAGAATAAATCGATTGCTTTGTGTCGCCAACCGCATAGAGCGTCCCATCCTCGGCACAGGCATTCTCGATGAGGATTTTCAGTGCCGCCCACTGGATCGGCGAGGTATCCTGGAATTCGTCGATCAGGTAATGATAGAGCCGGGTTCCGAGGGTGACATAGATCGCCGGCGCGGAGCCGCCGGCCACGGATTTCCAGAGCAAGCGGTTCACGTCGTCGATGGAATACATCCCCCGCGCGCGCTTCGTTGCATCGATGGACTCCGAAACCACCGAGAGGGCCTTCACAAAAGGCCAGAAGTAGGTCTCGGCGTCCCGCAGGGCAAGCGACGCCCTCTCGGCGTTGAACTGATCGAAAAGACGGCCGATGTTCTCGTGCTGTGACTGATTGGCGTTCGTGACCTCATTGCTTTTGGTCAACGCCCCTTCCCGCGGCGGTTCCCTGAGCGCCTTCCGCCAGTCACCGGAGATGATCCGCTCGATGTCGGTCATGACGATGCTTCGAGGCTTGAACCCGCTCTCCTCGATCGCGTGTTGAAGCTCGACTGCGACGGAGCGTATCCGCTTCAAGGTATCTTCAAAAGCGGGGACCGGATCCGTCGTATCGAGATCGGCGGGCCGTGCAGCGATCTGCCGAAGGACTTCGGCGGCGCCTTGCACGATTTTCACGAAGGGGTACCAGTCGAAGGAGGAAGAACTGGAGGAAGCTTCCAGAAGATCGACGAGATGTTGCAGAGCCCGTGCTCCGTCCGGGCGCCTTGACGCATCCCGGACATAATGGTCGAATGCCGCCTTAATCAGCGGAAGCTGGAGCTTCACCAGATCATAGTCGGGAGGCAGACCTGCTTCGAGCGCCGATGCCTTGAACGCCCTGGCGACAAAGCTGTCGATCGTGCGCACCTGAAACTCGTCATAACGGGCGAAGATCGTGTCCAGCAGATCCGTCGCGCGACGCCGAATTTCGTCTGCGCTCCCCGAGACGACGGACTGCAGGGGGTGATTGCCGCGGGGCGCCGTCATCGTTCCGAGGGCGGCCTCTTTCAAGAATCCCAGCACGCGCCGGCGCATTTCCTCGGCCGCCGC
>DATJPR010000082.1:0-10890 GCA_035506295.1 Bacteroidota bacterium
TTCATGCCACCAAACTAGCCCGGGGTGATGGCTTAGTCAAGTTTACGATGGATTGTTGCGAATACTTTCAGAAATAGTGAAGGATCCGGCGTGGGTGAATCAGATGCGAGAAGACTTGGCGGCCGATCCTAATCCTCAATGGAACCTTGGTCTCACATTCTTGGTTGGAAGGTCACCTTTTCGATCCACTCATCGTTGACCCATGCCAAGCTGACCGCCGGCATGATATCAAATCGATGAACGCTCATTTCAACAGGCTTTCCGTGGTTCTGTGCACCTAGTTTCCAGGATCCTCTTCCATGTCCTCTCCCGGTTCAGGAACCTCCGTCACTTCGCACTACTCTAGGATCGCATTCCCACCGCCGGTGCCGCGCCACCAGAATCGGTCGATGTTCCATTCACCTCTTGGAGTTGCCACATGAGACGTTTATTCGTCACTCTCCGTTTGCAGCTTCTTGTCCTCGGAGCTCTCCTCACCTTCGGGCTTTCCCCGGCCCGGTCCCAGAATGTCAGCATGACGACCGACGACCTTGCCCGTCAGGCGGACGTCGTCGCCGTCGGTCACGTGTCCTCACTCGTCCCTCAATGGGATGAAACTCATTCGCGGATCAGGACGCAGGTGACCATCGCCGTATCCCAGAATGTCAAGGGAACCTCCGCAGGATCCACGCTTACCCTGCTCGTCCCCGGCGGAGAACTCGACGGCGTGGGCGAGATGTACAGCGACATTCCGGTGTTCCGCAGAGATGAGGACGTCGTGGTCTTCGCTCAACGGTCAGTGCAAGGCTCCTACCGCGTCGCCGGCGGACTTCTGGGAAAGTTTACCGTCGCGAAAGACGAACTCACGGGGAGGGCGATGGTCTCGGATCGCCTGAGTGTCGACGAGTTTGCCTCGCAGCTCCGGAGCGCCATCGAGGCGCACCCATTGAAACAGTAGTGCCATTCGCTCGGTGATGGTGTGAGTGATGGACATGATACGTCAACAATTTCGACGGAGTTCCCGATGCGACGATGGCTACGATTCCTCATTCCAGCAGTCCTTCTTCTCCCGGCATTTGCGTTCAGTCAGCTTAATCAGATTCTCCTCCCCTATCAGGCCCCCGGCTACAAATACCTGGTGGTGAAATCGAAAGACGCAACGTGTTCGGCGTTCATGCTTCCATCCTTCAACGACGCCTCATGGTCCGTAGGATCGACAGCCGTGGGGACGCTAAACAACACCTCTTCGCCGCCGTGCCCGTTGAATGACACCGTGCATGTCAAGATCCTCTGGCCTTCCTCTCGAGACGTCCTTCTCCGCCGGCAGATCCTGCTTCCGCCGAGCGCCCGGAACGTGAAGGTCGGTGTCGCGCTCGACAACGAAGTGCAGGTCTTTTTCAACGGCAAAGATATCTCGAGAGGGCTCAAGGAACACAACAGCTGCGCTTCGCAAGACAATTTCGTCTTCTCGGTTCCGGATAGTCTCCTTTCACCGTCGGGCAACAATCTCCTTGCGGTTCACGGGTTCTGGGAGAGTTCGAAGAACTATCTTGACATGCAGGTGACCGGCGACGTCAGCTACACGATCACGGCCTCGGCGGGTCCTAATGGTTCGATATTCCCCTCCGGGTCCGTAAGTGTGTCCCCGGGGTCTTCTCCCCAGTTCACTTTCACCCCGAGCGTTCACTATCACGTCGACAGCGTGCTCGTCGATGGCGCCTTTGTCGGTGCTCCGGCTTCGTATACGTTTCCTCCGGTCGCGGCGAATCATACACTCCAGGTGAAGTTCGCGATCGACACCTACACGGTCACGGCTTCGGCGAGCGCAAATGGATCAATCAGCCCGAACGGGATCGTGACGGCGCAGTATGGATCCACCCCGACGTTCACCTTCACGCCGAATCTTCATTACCACATCGACAGCGTTTTCGTTGACGGCGCCTACACGGGCAAGAACGCATCGTACACGTTTGCCCCCGTCTCCGCCAACCATACCATCAGTGCAACGTTTGCGATCGATGGGTATACGATCACTTCCTCCTCGGCGGGGAATGGCACGATTTCGCCGAACGGCGCATTGCTCGTCCCGTACGGAGCCACGCCCCGATACCTGCTGGCGCCCGCAGCGCACAACCATGTGGTTTCTCTCCTGGTGGACGGCGCGCCGGTGGATTCTTCCGTCGCGTACACTTTCCCCCCCGTGGCTTCGAACCATACGATCGGGGTGACCTTCGGGGTCGATACGATGATCATCACGACGGCTGCCGGCCCGAATGGCTCCATCTCCCCGGCCGGAGCAGTCCCGGCTCCGTACGGATCATCGCCGACGTTTGTGTTCACGCCGATGGCGGCGTTCCATGTCGCCGCGGTCTATGTCGACGGTTCGTCCGTCGGCCCGGTGACCTCGTACACGTTTTCGGCCGTATCGACGAACCACTCCATCGGTGTGAGTTTCCTGCCGAATGTCTTCACGGTCTCTTCCTTCGCGGATACAGGAACGGGCACCGTCCGGGACGCGATTCTCTCGGCAAATGCCAATCCCGGCCCCGATACGCTGAGGTTCAATGTGCCCGGATCGGGATCGCAGACGCTTGCGCCGCTTTCCCCTCTTCCAGCATTCACTGATGTCGTTATCGTAGACGGTACCACGCAGCCCGGCTATTCCGGCACGCCTCTCATTGAGATCAGTGGCAAGAACGCCGGCGCCAGCGCCGACGGGCTCACGCTCCTTTCCGGCGTTACCGTTCAGGGATTGTTGATCGATAACTTCCCCGGCAACGGGATCGTCGTCCTCGGTTCCAATAACACGATTGGCGGCATGTCCCCCAACGCCGGAAACGTCATCGTGCACAACGGCGGATCGGGAATTGTCGTGCGGCGGGGGAATCCTGAACCGGCTCACAATGCCTTCTTCTCGAATCTTATTTACGGCAACGGCGGCCTCGGCATCGATCTGGGCGGAGACGGCGTAACCGCGAACATGGTTCCAAAGCATCCGGTCCCCGACACCTATCCAGCGCTGTCCGACTCGATTAACAACGCGCAGAACTATCCCATCCTCTACACGGCGTCCCCCGAATCGTCGCTCGTGCGCGGATCCATCGTCAGCTGGCCGAACACCCTTTCGCAGATCCAGTTCTTCCAGGATGCTTCGCCTGATCCGTCTGGCTTTGGCGGCGCAGAGTCCGTGCTGGGTTCCATCACGGTCAGGACAGATTCTCTGGGGAACGCAACCTTTGCGTACACCTCGCCGATCCCGCTGGTCCCGGGGCACATTCTTACGGCAACCGCGACAGACACGGCGAATAACACGTCTGAATTCGCTCTTGATATTCTCATCGGCGTGTCGCCGCGCATCTATGGAGATCACTATGTCGTGAATACCACGCTTTCCGGCATACCGTTGCACTGGCCGGAGGGGAAGGGGACGTACACGGTCAGCACCGCTGTGCCGGCTGCGTTTGACCCCGTGATCGATTCGTCCTTCGCCACCTGGAATCGTCTCCCGCAGGTGAAATATGCGTCAGGCGGCACGAGCCCGTCGAACCATTGGGGAGGTCTCCCGGACGGCCTCAATAATATTGTTTGGGTAACGAGCCATTGGGCAGATTCGATCGGTGTTGATCCCAGCATTATCGCCGTGACCCGCGTCCGCTACAATAGTCTCAACGGCGAGCTCACGGACGTCGACGTGGCATTCAATGCCGAGGACTTCTCTTTCGCGAATGTCAACAGCCCGGCGGACACCGCCGGCATCAAGGACGTTCAGAACGTCGCCACGCATGAATTCGGACACTTCGGAGGCCTGGGTGACATCTACAATCCCGGGTATCCGCAGTACGTCCCCTTCATGGGGAACGCGAATGACACCGTGACCATGTACGGGTTCATCAAGAACGGCGAGACATCGAAGCGGACGCTGCACGCGCCCGACACCGCGGGCATCGCCTACATCTATAGCCACATCCCCGCGAGCCATGTGGACCTCGTGCTGGTCTTCGATGGGTCGACGAACTTCGCGACAACATACGACGGGTTCACTCCGTCCAAGAACAGCGCGCAGGAGCTTCTCCAGCAGCTACGCCCGGGCGATCGCGTGGGCGTTGTTCAGCTCCCGGGTACGGTGATCTATCCGCTGACTACAGTCACTGACAGCGCGTCCCGAGCTCCTCTTAGCAATGCGATCGGAGCAATGAGTGCCGGAGGGACGAGCGCCATCGGGCAGGGGCTGCAGACCGCCCTCGCGCAAGTGACGGCTTCGCCGTCCACCAACTCCCGCGCGATCATTCTCTTCAGCGCAGGCGAAGAGTCCGGATCGCCGATTGCGCTTTCGCTCGCGCCGTCGCTCCGTGGTGCAGGAGAACATCTCTTCACGATGGGTTTTCCGGGGAGCACCGGTCAGAACCTGAACAGCATGCTCGCAGATACGACGGCCGGGGCATACTATCTCGCCGCGGACACGACCATCAGTCAGATTGTCAACCAGATGTGGAACAAAATCACCGGCCTGCAACTGATCGCGGATACGACGTTCGCCTCAAACGCCACCGGCCTGAACTGGCAGGGAGGCCTCAACTGGCAAGGCGGTCTGAACTGGCAGGGCGGCCTGAATTGGCAAGGTGCTGTTGATCCCGGCGTCGCCACGATCCTTCCCGGACTCAACTGGCAGGGGAGCACGTTCGTGCTCGGTCTGATAAGCCCGTCCGGCGATACCATTGTCCCGGCCACGCTCTACAAGTATCCCGGCGTTCAGTTCTTTGCAGGATCGACGTACACTTTCTACAAGATCGATCATCCGGAAGGCGGGGCATGGACTCTCCACGTGGAAGGCGCCAACACCACGCCTCAGCCCCCGAATCCGGAAACACTCCACCTTTCCATCATTGCGGCGGCCGATGTCACGATGGGCGTCTCCTATACCAAGTCGAATTTCAAACAAGGAGACAACATCGGCATCATGGTCTCCCTTTCGCAGGGCGGTCAGACGTCGGGAAGCGAACACGTCGTTGGAGGCGGACCCGTCACCGGCGCGCTCGTCCAGGCCGATATCACCCCGCCGGGTGGGACGAAACAGACGATCGCGCTGACTGAAGGCAACAACGGGATCTACACCGGCGGCTTTGCGAATACGTTGACCGTAGGGAGCTATACGATTTCCATACGGGCAAGCGGCTTCATCGCCGCTGCCCAGGACAGCTTCTTCCGCCAGTCGACGCAATCTGTCTACGTCGCAGCGCCGTTCTCGCCGGATGCCGTCATCGTCGGCACGAACAGCGTTTGGCTTGTCGACAGCTCGCAGGTGATTTCGGGCAGTGTCGTGGTGAACAATGTTCGGTCGACCGGATTCCCGAAGATCGAGTTGACCGTCGGCACGCGCGTCTCGACTCCGCCGCTGTATTCCTTGAAGGCGAATCGCATTTTCGTCGTGAGCGGGGCCAAGGTCTCGAGCAACGTCTTCTACAACTCCCTGACGAACAACGGGACCATCACAGGATCGCTTTCCACCCCGCTCGCCCTTCCCGTCATCAGCGCGCTGCCGCCGTTTCAGACAGCGAAGCCGGGGAAGACCGATGTGACGGTCGCCGCCGGAGCAACGGTGACGCTCGCACCCGGCCAGTACCGGTATATTACCGTCGGCCAGAACGGCACTCTCGTCCTGAGCGGCGGGACGTACGATGCTTCGCAGGTCTTCCTCGGCGTCAATGCCCGGCTTTTCGTAAGCTCGTCGACGACTCTGCGTCTCGCGAAATGGATCGTCGGATTCGTCGGTGCAGTCGTTGGACCGGCGCCCGGGAGCGGAGTGAGCGCCTCGCAGTTCGTCATCTATGTTACCGGTTGGGACACCGATGATCCGACCTATGGATTGGCCGCGCTCCTCGGCCCGTCGGCCACGGTCTCCGCCAACTTCTACGCGCCGAACGGAACGATTTCCATTCTCGATGGAAGCACGGCGACCGGCGCTTTCGTTGCGGGCAACGTGATCATGGGAAGACGCGTCCAGGTTTCGCTCGCGTCGGCCTTCACGGGCCTCAAGAAAGAATCGTCCGATGAAACCGTGCAGCCGGGCGACATCCCGACATCGTTTGCCCTGGAGCAGAACTACCCCAATCCGTTCAACCCGACGACGATAATCAGGTACCAGTTACCTGAGGACGGGCAGGTGTCGCTCGTCATCTACGATGTGCTCGGGCAGGCGGTGCGGACACTCGTTCGGGATGCGCAAAAGGCCGGCGCGTACAACGTTCTCTGGAACGGACAAAACGACCACGGCGAAACGGTCAGCACGGGCGTTTACTTCTATCGCATCGAGGCCCGGCCGGCAGCAGGTGGACAGACCGCCCCGTTCATTCAAACGAAGAAGATGATATTCCTTAAGTAAGTCTCGTTGATATTGACGCGTGCATGTTCGGGCTCCCCGATTTCCGGGCGGAGCCCGAACGTGCTTTCTCTCACCACGCACCAGGAAGATTGCATGATTCGATCTGTGCCGGGCATCGCGCGACCGTGGAGCTCGGCTCACGTGAGATCAACTGCCGGGCGCGCAGGGAAACGGATCCTCGTTGCCTTCCTGCTCTGTTGCTCTCTTCCCCTCACGGCACCCGCCCAGCATCTTTTCAACTTCTCCCATCTCACGACGAAAGAAGGACTTTCCCAGAGTGCCGTCATGTGCATTTTCCAGGACCACGAAGGATTTATCTGGCTTGGCACACAGGACGGGCTGAACAGGTTTGACGGCTACTCCGTCAAAGCATTCAAGCATGACCCTGCGGACTCCACGAGCCTCGGCGACAATTTCATCGTCTCGATCGCCGAGGACTCGACCAACACACTCTGGATCGGCACACTGAACGAACCGAATATCCTCAATCGCTTTGACCGCGTGACGGAGACGTTCGAACGGGTTCCGGCGGCGAGCGTGAATCTCTCCAGAATTCCCACCAGTTCCATCCACTCGACCTATGAAGACCCGGCGGGGTTCGTGTGGTCGGGGTCCATCGGCAAGGGGCTGTTGCGCACAAACCGCGCCGATGGGTCGATCAAGAGCTTTCGTCACTCGGCCGGCGATCCGGGAAGCCTGGCAGACGATCGGGTATACTCAGTGTTCGGCGATCACACGGGGGCAATCTGGGTCGGCACACACGAGGGACTGGACAAATTTGATCCGACGACGGAATCCTTCGTGCATTTCAGGCATGACGAATCGAACAAGGCGACGCTCAGTGACAGCTGGGTCTGGCCGATCATGGAAGATCGCACGGGAACGCTGTGGGTCGGGACGTTTCGAGGAGGACTGAACAGATACGACCGCTCGACCGGCACCTTCACACACTACCGCCGGTCGAACACGGACCCGAAGGCATTGAGTGACGACAGAATCCTCTCCTTGTATCAGGACCGCTCCGGAATGATCTGGGTGGGAACCGGCAATCATGGCGCCGATTTCTTTCAGCCCGAACTGAGCACTTTCTACCACTACCAGCACGACCCGGACAATTCTTCGAGCCTCCTCGACAACGGCATTTCCGCAGCATACGTCGACAGGGAAGGAACCGTGTGGATCGGCACCCGCCTTGGCCTGGATGAGCTGGACGTTCGCACGGATGTTTTCACGCATCATACGCACGATCCTGCCCTGCCCCGCTCGATCGCAGACAACAACGTGGAGTGCCTGCTTGAGGACCACGCGGGGAATTTGTGGATCGGCCTTGTGAGCGGAGGATTGGACTGCTACGACCGGACAACGAAGACGTTCTCCCACCTTCACCATGATCCTCTGAATCCTTCGAGTCTCAGTGACAACAGAGTGTACGCTCTCTGCGAAGATTCCGGTGGCACGGTGTGGGTCGGGACGTACGGCGGAGGATTGTGTCGCCTCGATCCATCCACCCGGAGGTTCACGAACTACCTCCACAGCGATTCGGCACCGGGGAGCCTCGGCGGGCAGGGCGTGTGGGCGCTGCTCAAGGACCACGAAGGCACGCTCTGGGTGGGCACGTACGGCGGAGGACTCGATCGCTTCGACCCTGCGACAGGCACATTCACGCATTACCGCCATGACGATGCGAACCCGTCGTCGTTGAGCGATGACATCGTCGTCACGCTTCTTGAAGACCACAGCGGAACGATCTGGGTCGGGACCACCGGCGGACTGAACAAGCTCGATCGTCGCAACGGATCGTTCACCCGCTACAGAGTGCAGAACGGTCTCCCGAATGATGTCATTCTCGGGCTTCTCGAAGACAGCCACGGCAATCTCTGGTTGAGCACCAACAAGGGGATCTCCAAATTCGATCCGAACGCCCAAACGTTCCAGAATTACGATGAGAACGACGGACTTCAGGGGAATGAATTCAACCAGGGCGCGTATGCCAGAGATCCCCGGACCGGAGAAATGTATTTCGGCGGAAGCAATGGGTTCAACCGGTTTCAGCCGGACAGTGTACGCGTCAATCCTTATGTCCCCCCCGTGGTGTTCACGTCGTTCACGCGGTACAACACCTCCGTAAAGGAAGGCAAGCCGATCGCCGGGCGGGGCATCGATGCGCGCAGGGAGATCATACTCTCCTACAAGGACAACGTCGTCAATGTGGAATTCTCCGCGCTGAGCTTTTATAACAATTTCAAGAATCTCTACGCCTACAAACTGGAAGGATACAGCGACAGCTGGATTCAGCTGGGGAGCGACAGACGCGCGACGTTCACCAACCTGGATGGCGGAGAATACACGTTGCGCGTGCGCGGATCGAACAACGACGGGATCTGGAACAATGCGGGAAACTCGCTGCGGATTGTCGTCATCCCTCCCTGGTGGAAAACCCGGTGGGCGTACGGTTCGTACGGGTTCATGATCCTGGCCGTCTTTTACGGCATCCGACGGTTCGAAATCAAACGCCGCGAGCAAAAGACGCAGGTGCGGGAATCCGAGCTCCGGGCGAAGGCGGCGGAAGCGGAAAAGCGCGCGCTCGAGGCGGAGAACGAGCGGCAGACCAAGGAGCTGGAGGACGCCAGGAATCTTCAACTTTCGCTGCTGCCGAAGGATGTCCCGGTACGTCCGGATTACGACATAGCCGTCTTTATGAAAACGGCCACTGAGGTTGGTGGGGACTACTACGACTTCCATCTCGACGGGGACGGCTACCTCCATGTCGCCTTTGGCGACGCCACCGGGCACGGCATGCAGGCGGGGACGATCGTGACCCTTATGAAGGGCCTTTTCCTCTCCGATGCGGCGCGGTTCGACATCCTCACGTTTTTCGCGCATTGCAGCAATGCGATCAAGCAGATACGCCTCGGCCGACTTTTCATGGCATTGACGCTTGTGCGGCTCAAGGGGAATTCCGTATCTTTGTCCAGCGCAGGCATGCCGCCGGTCTACCTCTACCGCGCCCGGGACCAGTCGATCGAGGAGATCCTGCTGAAAGGGATGCCGCTCGGGGCCATGAAGAATTTTCCGTATGTCCTGTTCACCGGAACGCTGGATCCCGACGATGTGCTCCTCCTGCTTTCCGACGGCCTGCCGGAGCAGAAGAATGCCGCCGGCGAAATGTTCGACTACCTCCGCGTGGAGGAGACGTTTAAAGCGTGCGCCTCCTCTGCCCCCGGCGAGGTGATCCAGCGGCTCGTACAGGCAGGCGAGTCATGGATGACGGGCGCCGCGCAGGAGGACGATGTCACAATCATGGTCATCCGCCGCAAAGAGCAATCCACATAAAGGTCAGCCATGCCCGACACCGTGATGCTGAAAATGACACTCCCGAAGATCCCCGACATCGAGCTGGTCGCCGTCGAGGGGCTCGAGCGTCTGGCGCGACACATGGCCATCAGCGCAGAGAACATCGGTGACGCGAAGATTCTCGTCACCGAGGCGGTCGTCAACGCCCTCGAACATTCCGGCGACAAGGGACCCTCCGTCCGGGTGGAATTCCATCTTGCATCCGACGAGCTGGTGATCTTCGTACGAGACTACGGCGAGGGGTTCGAGCCGTCGGAGGTCGAAGATCCCGACATTACGCAAAAACTCGGGTCCAAGAACAAACGAGGCTGGGGGCTGAAGCTCATGCGTGAGCTGTCCGATGACCTGAAGATCGAGTCCAACAAGCACGGGACGAAGATCACCATCACCAAACATCTTTCGTGATAAAGGCGTATGCATGGAACAACCCTTCAGTGTGACCTCTGAGGTCCGGGAAGGATGCCTGGTCATAACGACTGCGGGGTACGTGAACAACGTGGGGGGAGAAGCCATCGCCGCGGAATTTTCGAAGCACTTCGCTCAGGGGGTCCGCCGGGTGGTGATCAACCTCGCCCGGTCAAAGGTCGTGAATTCCATCGGCATGTCGTTTCTTATCGAAATCCTCGAACAGCTTCAGGACGCCGGCGGACGGCTGGTGTTCACCGATCTCGACCCGGCGGTGGAAAAGATGCTGACCATCATGGGGTTGTTCAAGTTCGCCGGCAAGGTCCCGACCGTGGACGATGCCATTCGTTCTCTCGTGGACCACGACTGATCGCAGCATGACGATGCAGGACCGCAGACTCGCAGACGACGTTGCCCGCCTCGCCGATACGCTCCGGCAGGATCTTGACTCCCTTCCCAGGAACGCCCCATTGCCGGATCTCCTTCGTCGATTCCTCGGGTTCCTCCAGGGCGCATTCCCCCACTCCTCGGTGGGGCTTGCGTATCAGCTTCGCCCCGGCGACCGATGGGTAGGCGTGGGCGAGGATCCGTCATCGCATTGGGACGATCACATCAAAGGAACAGAGGGGGACAAGCAGGCGGGATTGGAGTTCGACGTCAATGATACTGTTCTGCACGGTGCACAATGCCTGGGGAGCAGCGGAGCGAGGATCGTCGTACGCATCGAGAGAACGACGCCGGCCGGATTTGACGACATTGATCTCGTTGCCCTC
>DATJPR010000083.1:0-11670 GCA_035506295.1 Bacteroidota bacterium
AGGCGGGCCGTGCCGAGGTTTGTCGAGGCGGCGACGACCGTCGTCGGGACGCGCTTGCTGACCTCCTCCGCATGGCTCGGCCCTGAAAGCGTCACGATCTGATCGGGGGGCAGGCGCGGGACAACCTGGCCGAGGACCTCCGACATGGTCATCAGCGTCCCATTTTCAATCCCCTTGGCGACGTTCACAAACACGGTCCGCGAAAAGTCAAGGTCCTTCAGCGGTTCGACGACGCTTCGCAGGTACTGCGATGGGACGGCGGCGACGATCAGCTCGCACCCGCGGACCGCATGGTGGAGGTCGGCGGTGATTTCAATGCGCGAAGGGATTTCAATATCCGGAAGGAATTCGGGGTTGAAACGAGTGGACTGCATCTGCTCTGCCTGCGACGGCGAGAAGCTCCAGAGCGTCACGTCGTGATGATGTTCCGCGAGCAGGATGGCAAGGGTGGTTCCCCAGGAACCAGCCCCCAGAACAGACACATGCATGGATGCGAAAGTTCAGCGGTCGGAGTTCAGCTACCGGCGATCGAAGGAGTGTCTCGCCTGCGTGAGAAACGCATGCGATTTTCCGTTCCTTTGAGGAGTCGTTGAATATTTGACCGGTGCGTATACACAATCAGGAGTGATATCGCAATGCTGAAGAAAATCAGCGTGTGGTACCCCTCGATTTCCACGAAGAAGAAATTCTGCCGGCAGAACATCGTCAGAGGAAATGCGACTGCCGCGCTCAACGACCCGAGCGACACGTAGTGAGAGGCAAGCAGAACGATTGCGAAGACGCCGAAGGAGACCGCCACCTCCACAGGTGCAATCCCTATCAGCATGCCGCCGGCCGTGGCAATACCCTTGCCGCCACGGAATCCGGCGAACAGCGTCCACACGTGTCCGAGGATCGCGGCACATCCGGCGATAATCTGAACGACAGTGAAGTCATCAAACGGAGTCTTGTTCTCAAAAGGAATCGACCCGTACATCATTCGGGCGATGATCATGGTCGAGAGCAAGCCCTTTGCCATGTCCATGAGGATAACGGCAACGCCGAGCTTCCAGCCGAGAACGCGAATGACGTTCGTCCCCCCCGCGTTTCCACTGCCGTGCTGCCGGATGTCGATCCCGCGCAACCGTCCGACAATGATGCTCGTCGGAATGGACCCGATGAGATAGCTCAGGACAGCAATGATAGCAACGGGAAGCATTTATGCCTCATGTTGAAAAAAGAAACGTCTATAAAGCTACAAATTGACCCAACCAATAGCAAGCCTGCATCCGAACCTCGCTTCGATGAATTCGCGCGAAAAACGGCAGGAGCACAGAGCGACTCGCAGGATTCTCTAAGAATCGGCAATTTACCGGCGAGGTTTCCGGGTTACGGCGAGCAAACGAGCAATGGCCAGATCGTGTGGCGTCGTGATCTTGCCGTTTCCATCGAGTCCCTGGACGACTTTTACCTCATGATGCAGACGGAGCACCAGCGAGGCGTCGTCAGTTCCGTGGAAGTCCGATCTCTGTGCCGAACGGAAGGCGCGGAGGATCAACTCCCGACGAAACGCCTGCGGCGTCTGGGCAAGCCAACAGGAGGTCCTGTCGATCACGCCATCGATCATCCCACCCGATCCCTGACGCAGGAGAGTATCTCGCGCGGGAATCGCGGCGACCGCAGCACCATATCGTCCCGCGGCTTCGATGACACCTGAGATCAAATCCCGGGTCACGAACGGCCGGACCGCGTCGTGGATGAGAACGATCTCCGCCTCGGACCGGATCGCCTGCATCGCGTTCCAGACCGACGTCTGGCGGTCCGGGCCGCCGGGAGCAGTCGCCGTCAGGATTCCCTTCCGCAACTGCTCTAGGCTCCGGCCTACACGATTGCGGTGCTCCAGCGAGCAGGCGACGATGATTTCCACGACAAGGGGATGCCTGTGGAAAGCGCGAAGGGTCCGTTCAAGAATCGATTCCTCTCCGATGCGCGTGAATTGCTTCGGTATTTTTCCCCCGACCCTTGTCCCCCGTCCTCCGGCCGGAATGATCACGGCCGTACGAAGAGCATGTTTCACTTCTGCGTTCATGATGTTGAGGCCGGGATGTCGCGGCGCCCGAAGTATTCGATCAGGAAGGAGAATTCCGGGAATTCTTTCGGCAGACGTATCATGCTGTACACCATCACACCGATGGAAAAGCGGTCGAGCCACGAAGAAAGCGGCCAGCCGAAGTGCACGATAATTTTTCGGTCGGGGAGCTCGTATCGCAGCACGAGGAGGAGACCGGTGATGGCGTCAAACAGCGAGCCTGCATTTGCGAACCGGTAGTGATTCGGCGCCATCCTTTCAGGAATGCCGGCCCGGGGGGAATAGAAACTGACATAGGCGGCGGCAGGGTCCGGCGTGCTTCCCGTCTCGAACGGCCGTTTGAAGTACACATGCAAAGGCGCGTCGGCGGCGTTCTCCCCCAACGCGAAGACCATCTGGAGCGGGCTGTCGGTCTGCGCCCGCTGGACATTCTCGGGGGCACGATGGCGAGCAACGCGGATGCCGACCAGCAGGAAAAAGACCGTGGACGCGGTCCAGAGTGCCAGCCCATACGGCTTGGAGATGGAAAGATAGATCAGCGACGAGAGCAGGATAATGAAGATAATGAACGTCCCGACCCGTGAGGTATGGTAGTCACGGATTTCCTTCGTCCCGGTGAAGTATCGATAGTAGAGAAGGCTTCCCATGTTGATCGTAAAGCTCGCCACGAGTCCGAGCGCATACATTTCCGCGAGGATCTTCTGACTGCCGCCCGTGAGAATGATGATGATGGAATAAAAGACCGCGCTCATGAGGTGGATCCGGTACAGCGACTGCCGGGCGTTGGTCTTGATGATCCAATGGAAACTGTACCGATGGGCGACGCGCTCGAGGAGCTCGCTCGACGCCACGAATGCCGTGTTCACGGCCATGATCAGGGCGACGCTCGCGGTGACACCGACGACGACACCGAACGGGATGCCGTTCAGATTGACGGCGAACACCGTCAGCAAGTCCGTCTCGTGCTCGTGGATGTTCATGCCCGAGGCGAGGACGAGTGCAGAGATGAGCGGCGTGAAGATACCGATCGTGACGGCCAGGAAGATGTACGCTCTCCCGATATCGCGCCAGGACTTGACCAGGCCCGCCGTTTGCACCACGGACTCGATGCCCGAATATGCCAGGATACAGCTCGCGATGCCGACGATGAGAAGGCCGTAGCCGCCGAAGAATCCCTGCGAGGCGCTTGCATAGCCGACGTCCGTGAAGCTCTTGCCGATCTGGGTCCACGACTGCGCATTCGAGCCCAGCAGCGCTGACGCCAGGAACGTCATGAGGACGAGGGCGACGCCGAAGAAAATCCCGAAGGTCACCCGCGCGTTCTCTTTCACCCCGAGGATGTTCAGCCCCGCGATCGCCCACACGATTCCCAGCTCAATGAAAAACTTCGCCGCGTCTGAGAGCGGGGTGAGCGTCAGGCCGTTTTCGACCGCGCTGACGGTGGAGATACACGCCGTCAGCACGTAGTCCACCATGATGGAGGCGACGGCGACGAAGGACAAGGTCGGACCGAGAACCAGGTAGGAAAAGGAATAGACGCCGCCGCCACGGATCCCATGATGCTCGAGGATCTCGGCGATCTCGGTCATCCGGGTGGACAGGAACCTCATGAGGAGCGACGTGACGGCGATAAAGGCGATCGCATGCGCGCCGATGAAGCGGTAGGCCTCGCTGGGCGCGTAGAAGATCGACGTCAACTCGTCCATCAGCGTAATCACGGCAATGGAAAGCCACGTCAGCCACCAGCGCCCTTCGCCGAAATACGCCAGGAGGTTCTTTTTCCGGAGAACCCAGGCAAATACGCCGATCGTGGCGAGGTTGACCGCCACGAGGATCACAATCTTCATACGTGCCCGTCAGGTGGTGAGAACCTACAGCAACAGGGTCGCGTCGCCATAACTGAAAAAGCGGTATCCTTCCTTGATCGCCTTCTTGTATGCTTTCATCACGAGATCGCGCCCCCCGAACGCCGACGCCAGCATCAACAGGGTCGATTCAGGCATATGGAAGTTTGTGATCAGCTTGTCCGTGATCTTGAAATCGTAGGGAGGGAAGATGAATTTGTCGGTCCATCCTCTGTTGGGCTTCAGATGGCCGTCCGTCGTCACGCTGGACTCGACCGCCCGGCAGGTGCTGGTGCCGCAGATGAACACGTTACCGCGCGTGTCGATCGTCTTGTTGACCACGTTCGCCGTCTCGTCGGGGATCTCGTAGTATTCCGAATCCATTTTGTGTTTGGTGAGGTCTTCGACTTCGACCGGGCGGAAGGAACCGAGGCCGATATGCAGGATCACGGGGACGATTTTCACGCCCTTGCGCTTCAGCGTCGCCAGGAGTTTCTTCGTGAAATGCAGCCCGGCGGTCGGCGCTGCAACGGCGCCGAGCCGCTCCGCAAACACGGTCTGGTAGGTCTCCTTGTCCTTCTCCGTCGCTTCCCGTTTGATGTAATACGGAAGCGGCATTCTCCCGATCCGTTCGATGATCTTGAAGAAGTCGCCGGCGATATTGAACCGCACCGTCCGGCCGCGCGACGTCGTATTGTCGATGACTTCGCACCAGAGGCGTCCCTCATCGAAGAAGATCTTGTTCCCGATCCGCACTTTCCTCGCGGGGTCGACGATCACGTCCCAGATATTTTCTTCCTTGTTCAATTCGCGGAGGAGAAACACTTCGATCCGCGCGTTGGTTTTTTCCTTCCGGCCCATGAGGCGGGCGGGAAAGACTCTCGTCTCGTTGATCACCAGGCAATCCCCTTTCTTGAAGAACTGGGTGATCTCGGAGAACTTGATGCCCGAGATGGTTCCGTCGTTCCTGTTGATGACCATCAGCCGGGCGCTGTCGCGCGGGTTCGCCGGATACTTTGCAATGAGATTCCTCGGGAGCGGGTACCGAAAATCAGACAACTTCATGGGAGGACTCCTTGTTAAGAATCGCGATGGTGTTCGCGTGACTCTCCGCCTGCCGTCGACGCTTCTCAGGTTTCCGACCGCGGGCGATTGACGTGTGGCCGTGAAGGCCGTCGCGGAACCGCCCCTGCGGAGATCCCGCACGGTCCATGCCGGCATGCCGCCGGCATGGACACAGCGCGAGAAAGGATCCAGCTGAGATCAACGTCCCCTCAGCGGAATGCTGCTTCAGCGGCGGCGTTTTGCCGCCGACTTCTTTGCCGCTTTGCGTGCCGGTTTGGCAGCGCGCTTCGGAGCGGCCTTCTTCGCCGCCGGCGCACCGCCGGCAAGCGCCGCCTGCGCGGCAGCCAGCCGTGCGATCGGCACGCGGAACGGGGAACACGACACGTAGTTCATCCCGACCCGGTAGCAGAATCCCACCGAGGAAGGCTCACCACCGTGCTCGCCGCAGATCCCGATCTTCAGTTTCGGGCGCGTGCTGCGTCCCTTTTCGATCGCGATCTGGATGAGCTGACCGACCCCTTCCTGGTCCAGGACCTGGAACGGATCCACCGGAAGGACTTTCTTCTCCACGTAGTCCGGCACGAATCCGCCGATATCGTCACGCGAGAAGCCGAAGCCCATCTGCGTCAGGTCGTTGGTGCCGAACGAGAAGAACTCCGCCGATTCCGCGATCTTGTCCGCCGTGATGGCAGCCCGCGGCACTTCGATCATCGTCCCGTAGAGGTAGTCGATGCTCTTCACGCCGTACTTCGCGCAGACTTCGGCGTAGATCGCATCCACGATCGCACGCTGGTGCACCAGTTCGGACTTTGAACCGACCACCGGCACCATGATCTCCGGCAACGCCTTCTTTCCTTCCTTCACAAGCTCCACCGCGGACTCGAAGATCGCCCTGACCTGCATCTCGGTGATCTCCGGGTAGGTGATGCCCAGGCGAACGCCGCGATGCCCCATCATCGGGTTGTTCTCGTGCAGCGCTTCCGCGCGCTTGGAGAACTCGTCGGCCGAAATGCCGAGCGATTGCGCGAGCTTTGCGCGCTCGTCGGCACGCTGCGGGACAAATTCGTGCAGCGGCGGATCCAGCAGCCGGACCGTCACCGGAAGGCCGTCCATGACCGCCATCGTGTCCTTGATGTCCTTCTTCACGAACGGATAGAGCTCGTTCAGCGCGGCTCTCCGCTCCGCTTCCGTGGATGCCACGATCATCTTGCGGAGGAGGAAGAGCGGCTGTTCCGAATTCTTCCCGTAGAACATGTGCTCCGTCCGGAAGAGGCCGATCCCTTCTGCGCCGAAGCTGCGCGCCTTGAGGGCGTCGTCCGGCGTGTCCGCGTTTGTGCGCACGCCGATCGTCCGGAACTTGTCGACGATCTTCATGTACGCGACAAACCGCGGATTCTCCGTGGAGCTCACCATGGGCAGCTTGCCTGCGTACACGCGGCCGCGCGTGCCGTTCAAGGTGATCTGATCCCCTTCACGGTACGTTTTGCCGTCCACGGTCATGGTCTTGGCGTGCACGTCGATGTGGAGCGCACTGCACCCAACGATGCAGCATTTGCCCCAACCGCGCGCGACCAGGGCCGCGTGGCTTGTCATGCCGCCGCGGGCCGTCAGGATCCCCTCCGCTGCACGCATCCCTTCGACGTCTTCGGGATTCGTCTCTTCGCGGACGAGGATGACCTTCTTGCCGCTCTTCGCCCATTCAACGGCGTCATTCGCGGTGAACACGATCTGCCCGTTTGCCCCGCCGGGGCCCGCGGGAAGACCGACTGCCATCGCCGCCGACGTTTTTTCCGCTGCGGGATCGACGATGGGATGCAGCAGTTCATCAAGCTGGTCGGGCGACACGCGCTTCACGGCTTCCTTCTCGTCGATCAATCGCTCGTGCAGCATGTCCATGGCCATGTTGAGCGCCGCTGTCCCGGTGCGCTTCCCGATCCGGCACTGCAGCATCCAGAGACGGCCCTCCTGAATCGTGAACTCGATGTCCTGCATGTCTTTGAAGTGCTTCTCCAGTCTGACGCGAATCTTGTCAAGATCCTGGTACACTTTCGCCATCGCAGTCTCGAGCGAAGGAAGTTCGCGTGTCTGGTCGCCCTTGGTCGCTTCGTTGAGCGGGAACGGAGTCCGGATACCCGCGACAACATCCTCGCCCTGCGCGTTGGTCAGCCACTCACCATAGAACTTGTTCTCGCCGGTCGCAGGGTTGCGGCTGAACGCCACCCCCGTCGCGGACGTCTCGCCCATGTTCCCGAAGACCATCGCCTGAACGTTGACCGCCGTGCCCCACTCGTCGGGGATATGCTCGATGCGGCGGTAGGAAACCGCCCGCTTGCCGTTCCAGGAGGAGAACACCGCGCCGATCCCGCCCCACAACTGCTCTTTGGGATCATCGGGGAAATCCTTCCCGAGGACCTCACGGACACGCGCCTTGAATTTGTCGCACAGGTCCTTCAGTTCGTCAGCCGGGATGTCCGCATCGGTTTTGTACCCCTTTGCCTTCTTGAGTTCGCCAAGCATCTTGTCGAGCTGCACGCGAATGCCTCTTCCCTCTCCCGGCTCGATCCCCGCGGCCTTCTCCATCACCACGTCGGAATACATCATGATCAGCCGTCGATAGGCATCCCACACAAAACGATCATTGTTGGTCTTGGCGATCAGGCCGGGGATGGTGGCGGTGCAGAGACCGACATTCAGCACCGTCTCCATCATGCCGGGCATGGACTTGCGCGCGCCGGAGCGGACCGAAACCAGAAGCGGATTCTTGGGATCGCCGAACTTCATTCCCATGATCCCTTCCACTTTCTTCAACGCCGCCTCCACGTCCTTCTTCAGCGTGGCTGGATAAGACTGCTTGTGTTGATAGAAATAGGTGCACACTTCGGTAGTGATGGTGAAACCTGCGGGCACGGGAATGCCCAACAACGCCATCTCCGCCAGGTTCGCCCCCTTGCCGCCAAGGAGGTTTTTCATGTCGGCCCTACCGTCGCTCTTCCCCTTCCCGAAGAAATAAACGTCTTTCTGCATAGTAGTCCTTCAGTGTGTGATGTGTCTTGATTGTGTGTTTGTCGCTCTCTGGTTCCAACACTCTTGTCTGTTCAACCCCGTGCTTCCGCGATGAACTTCTCGAGGAGCGCCCGTGAGAAGGGGTTGTTGTCGTCTTTCAGCCGTTCCGGGTGCCACTGCACGCCGAGGAGAAATGGCTGACCGTCCGTCCGGTCCAATTCCACACATTCTATCACCCCGTCATGCGCCCGGGCGGAAGCACGAAGGCCAAGTCCGGGCTGATCCACCGACTGGTGGTGAAACGTGTTCGCGTCTCCCCTCACCGTTCCCAGCACCGACGCAAGGAACGAGCCCTTCTCGACGCTGACGGGATGAAGCCTTTGCACGGCATTGCCGACGCGATGTCCTCGGAATCCCGCCTTCTCGATGTCCGGGATGAGGGTTCCCCCGAACGCCACATTCAACAGTTGGGCGCCGCGACAGATGCCGAGAATCGGCAAACGGTGCGCGCGGGCGCGCTCTACGAGTTTGAGTTCAAACGCATCTCGAGCTTCATTCACCTCTTTGCAAAGGTCGACGGCGCCGGCCTGACCGTACGACTCGGGATGAACGTCGCCACCACCCGAGAGCACCAGGGCATCGCAATGAGCCAGCAATCGCACATTTTGCAGACTGCACGACAACAGAACGATGTCGACGTCTTCGCCGCCACGCTTGAGCCACTCCGCATACGACTCGAGCGTCGAGCGGTCCCTCATGGGGTCGGTAAGGCCGATCAGCATAGCGGTCCAGTTCCTTTGAGCACTCTCATGATCGCCCGCTGCAATTCTTGTTCCCCCTCGAAGATCTCGATCTTCATGCGAAATACGACGTGTGGCACGATGCTCTGTGCGACGAATTCACGCGCCCAATCGCCTGTCAGACGCATCGCATCCTTCTCCGTGGTAGCGATCAGGCCGGCGCCCATTGCGTGTGCCCTACCGACCACCGATTCGAGATCCGCCGCCGTGTAGCGATGGTGATCACCGAATGCCGTTCCTCCCACCACACGGCAACCCGCCTCTCGAACGGTCGCCCTGAACCCCTCCGGGTCGCCGATGCCGCTCATCACGTACGCCTGCTCTCCAGCTTGAAGGTCGAACGTCTTGCCCGTCCGGAGATCGAGAGCGCTTTCAAAGGCTGCGCGAAACCCGAACACCGGTGCACTACTCCATTCCCTCAGCGCCCGTGCCACCGTGCTGACTTCCTCCACCGTGTCCAGCTTCGACACGGCCAGAAGACCTGCACGCCGGATTCCCCCGAGCGGCTCACGCCGGTAACCCGCAGGGAGCATGGCCTCATGGAGGAGGTCGCGCCTTCCATCGACAACGAGGATATCGAGGTCCCGCCTCAACGACCGGTGCTGGTAACCATCATCCATAACAAGAACATCTGCTCCGAGCTCGCCGACCGCGATCTCCGCGGCAACTTTCCTTCGTTCGGCCACGATGACGACTGCGTTCCTGTGGCGCCCCGCAAGCATTGCGGCTTCATCCCCTGCTTGATTCGCTCCAACCACGTTGCCGTCGCCGCGCGCCACGACGACGGGTCCTTTCGATTCGCGCCCGTATCCCCTGCTGATGATGCCGACTTTCCTCCCGGCTGCCTCCAGCCGTCCGACGATCTCATCCACGAGAGGCGTTTTCCCCGTTCCACCCGCAGTGAGGTTCCCCACGGAAATCACCGGCGCGACAACTTTGCTGCTCGTGAAAATTCCCGCATCGTAACATCTGTTCCGGACCGCCATCATCCCGCCGTACACCCACGCCAGCGGGAGAAGCGCTGGGTGCGGCCGCATGCTGCTCATGGGAGCGCACCGGCTTCGCTCAGCCGGCGTTCCACGCTTTTCAGCTTGTCGTCGAAGTGATAGACCTGATACAACCGGCGGAGCAGTTGAAGGATTGCTGTCCGGTCTTCGGTCAGTCTCTTGACCGCGTCGCCTGTTGCCCCATGCGTCGCCTTCAGTGCTGCAAGTCGATCATCGACGGCACTGAGTCCGGCCTCCAGTGACCGCTGAGCAGTCTGATCCCTGTCGATCTTCATATAGGCACGGCCGAGCTGCCGGTAGTACCCGCCGAGATAAGCGGACTGCTTGAACCTGTCGATCGCTTCCTTCTGTGTCCGCACCACATTCTGGTAATCCGCGACGCCGAAGTAGGCAAGCCCGAGATTATAGTACTGCCGCTCAAACGGGAACCGCTCGGCGCTCCTCTTCGCGTACTTCAAGAAACCTCGGTCGTCGCCGAGCGTGACGGAGATTTGGCACAACCGCTCATAGACGGATTCGTCGGATGTCCCCAGGGCATCAAGACGGCTGAGGTAACCACTGGATTCCCTGAGATTGCGGTTACGGGCCTGGGCGGCGCCCTCATTGTCCTCCATTGCCATATCGTAGTGCAGCATTCCCAGATCTGTGAGGACGTCCACGGACGAGGAGTCGATGTTCAACGCCTTGCGAAGAACGACGTCGGCGCTGTCATAGCTGTGCACCAGATACAGGTGGTGACCTTCACGAAACAACTCATCGCGCAACGCTGCAGTCGAAAGTCCGGCATCTCCGCTGGTGTTGCCCGACGATCCGCACGAGGCAAACAGTCCGCTTGCAAGCGCCATCAACGTCAGCCAACGCGCCGCCGCGACGGATCGAACAACGACTCTGTGCCGTATGGTGGTACCGTCTGCCATTTCATTTATCCACCGGATCACGCCGCCCGGACGAAAGAGAGAACCGATTGGGCGACCTTTTCCGAAGCGCCCGGTCCGCCGAGCCTTTCCCGGATGATCCCGAGATCCTGCCGCATCTTCTGCGCCTTCACCTCGTCTGCGACGAGCGATGAAACTTCGTCAAAAAGTCTGGAGGGCGTGAGATCGCCCTGGATGAGCTCGGGGGCAACCTGTTTCCCGGCCACAATGTTCGCCAGACCGATGTTCGGAACATCGATCAGCATCCTCCCGATCTGGTACGTGAGGGGCGATGTCTTGTAGACGATCACCATCGGAGTCCCGAACCATCCCGTCTCCAGCGTTGCTGTCCCCGAGGTCACAATGGCCACATCGGCGTGATGCATCAGGTCGTAGGTGGCATGCTCGACGGGGACGATGCCGTGATCTTTCAGCGGATATTTCCCCAGAACCTCGAGCCCCAGATTTGGCGCGACCCCGACTGCTGCCTGCACGCCGAACTTCTGCACAAGACGCCGCGCCGCGTCGATCATCACGGGAAAGATCTTTTCAATTTCCTGGACCCTGCTCCCTGGAAGAAGGGCAACCACCTTCTTCGCGGGATTCAGTCCGTGATCGGCAAAGAACTGCTCCCGTGTCGTGTCGCACGAAATCCGTTCGACGATCGGGTGCCCGACAAACTCGACGTCGATGCCGGCCCTGCGGTAGATTTCCACCTCAAAGGGAAACACGACCTTCATGCTGGTCACGATGCCGCGCATTTGCTTCACTCGGCTTTTGTGCCAGGCCCACACCTGGGGGCTGATGTAGTAGATGACCGGCACGCCTAGCCCCGAGAGCGTCTTCGCGAAACGCAGGTTGAATCCGGGGTAGTCGATGAGCACGGCGACGTCGGGTATGCGACTCTTCAGCGTCGACGCCAGCCTGTTCCTCAGCTCCCTCACGGTGTGGAGGTTCTTCAGGACTTCG
>DATJPR010000084.1:0-28118 GCA_035506295.1 Bacteroidota bacterium
GGTGTGCAGGTTCTTCGGTATGAAGCCTGCTCCCAACCCCTGCAACGGATGCGGACCCGGAGCGCCGCCGCTGATCACTGCGGAAGCGGCAGGCTCGACGGCGAAAACTTTCATGTTTCGGAATTTCGCCTTGAGCTCTTCCGCGCAGCCGGTGATGTGTCCCCCCGTGCCGACACCGGTAATGAGGTAGTCGATCCCCTCCGGAAAATCGTCCAGGATCTCTCGAGCTGTGGTTCGTCGATGGACCTCGATATTCGAGGGATTGTCGAATTGTGAAGGCATCCATGCCCTGGGGTTCTCCTTCAAGATTTCCTCCGCGCGGGCGATCGCGCCCTTCATTCCCTTTTCCCTGGGGGTCAATTCGAACGTCGCCCCGTACGCCGACATGATCTTGCGTCGCTCGACCGACATCGATTCCGGCATCACCAGGACAAGCTTGTACCCTTTGACGGCGCACACCATTGCGAGTCCAACGCCGGTGTTCCCCGAAGTCGGCTCGACGATCACGCTTTCCTTCTTCAGGATCCCTCTTCGCTCCGCGTCTTCGATCATGCTCAGGCCGATGCGGTCCTTGATGCTTCCGCCGGGATTGGCGCGTTCGAGCTTCATCCAGACTTCCGCCTCGTTGCCAAACAGTCTGTTGATCCTGACGTGGGGCGTGTGCCCGACCGTATCGAGAATTGACGCTGCTCTCATTGAAGACCTCCTCCTCACTGGTGATTAGATGGAAAAATCCACACCGACCGCTTCATCCCGCTTGTCCCTCACCCGCACTTCGCTTTTGTGGTAGACCACCGAATGCGGCGGAACGCTTTCCGTCAGCCAGACATTGCCGCCGATGACGCTGTCGCGTCCGATGACCGTCTCTCCGCCGAGGATGGTCGCATTGGAATAGATGACCACGTTGTCCTCGATCGTCGGGTGGCGCTTGTGGGAGGCAAGCGTTTTGTCGACGCTCAGCGCGCCAAGCGTTACCCCCTGATAGATCTTGACATCGTCGCCGATAACGCTCGTTTCCCCGATGACGATCCCCGTTCCATGGTCGATGCAGAGGGACCTTCCGATGACCGCGCCCGGGTGAATATCGATCCCCGTACGGTGGTGAGCGCTCTCTGTCAGGATGCGGGGAAAGATCGGGACATTCATCGAATAGAACTCATGGGCGATACGATAGATGGCGATCGCATAGAACCCCGGGTACGCCGAGATGACTTCGTCCACGCTCTCGGCCGCTGGATCACCGCGGTGGATCGCCTCGGCGTCCAGGAGCAGTTCGCGGTAGATAGTCGGGACGACCCGGGCAAATTGCTCCGCCACGTCTGCGACGCTGCACTGGAGCTGGCGTTCAAGGGGTTGCAGGACGGTGCGAAGGTCCCGCAGGAGGATTTGAAATTGGCCTTCGATCTGCGATTCGGCATAGAACACCTCGTCCGAGAAGTGAGGAAACATGAGCTCGAGGAGTTCCTCAATGAAACGTGCCGCCTTCGCTTTCACGGGAAGCGACACCAGACGCGACGTCCGAAGGTTCAGCAGCTCCCGGATAAATTGATCGTGAGATACGGTTTCCATGTTCGACCTGTTCAGTTTGTTGGGCGGGCCGATGACCCGCGCCCTTCGATGATCACGACGAACTCCCCCTTGACCTCCTTCTGCCCGAGAAGCCGGGCGAGGCTTTGGGCGGTGCCGTGGTAGATCTTTTCATCAGGCATCGTCAAATTGTAGGCGATGCACATCCCGCGCTCGCCGAAGGTTTCGGCAAGATCGTTGAGGAGCGATCCAAGTCTGTACGGCGTGTCCATGAGGACGATCGTCCGCCGCTCGGCCAGCAGCGACCGCAGCTCGGCGCGGCGCCGATCTTTCTTGGGAGAGAGCCAGCCGTAGTACAGAAACTGATCCAGCGAGAATCCCGACACGATCAATGCCGGGAGCAGCGATGACGCCCCCGGAACCGGCACAATCCGAATGCCTGCTGCAATCGCCCGCTCGACCAGCAGCCTTCCAGGATCGGAGAAAACCGGCGTGCCGCCGTCGGAGACAAGAGCGACCGACCGGCCGACCTTCAGATGCTCGAGAATGTGATAGGTCGCCGCTGCTTCATTGTGTTCATTCAGCTCTTCCGTCGTCCGCTCGATGTTGAAGTGCCGCAGCAGCCGTTCCCCTTCCCGTCGCTCTTCATAGACCACGACATCGACCGCCTTCAACGTTTGGAGCGCGCGGAGGGTAATATCGTCGTAGTTCCCGATGGGGGTCGCCACGAGAAACAGCGTCCCGGCGTTCATCGTCGCTTCACCCATGGCAGAGTATTCCGATTGAAATGTGAAGCATCAGATCGTTGATGAGCCGGTCCCGCTGTGACCGAAGCCTCCGCTCCCGCGTGATGTTTCGCTGAGCGCTTGTTCCTCCTGCCACGCCACCCGCGAGTACCGTGCGACGATCATTTGCGCGATACGATCCCCTCGATGGATGACAAAAGGCCTGGTGCCGAAATTTGTCAGGATGATCTTCACTTCTCCTCGATAGTCGGCGTCGATGGTGCCGGGCGCGTTCAGAATCCCCACCTGGTGCTTCAGCGCGAGGCCGCTGCGCGGGCGAATTTGCGCCTCGAACCCCGGCGGAAGAGCGATCGCAAATCCCGTGGGAACCAGGGCCGTCTCTCCCCCTTTCAGCTCCGTGTCCCCGGACACGGCAGCGCAGAGATCCATCCCCGCCGAACCTTCAGTCGCGTAGGCGGGCAACGGGAGGTCATGGTTGTGTTCGCCCACGCGCGTAATGTGCACAACGACATTCTCGCTCATAGTCCTCTGGCGTGATGTTTCTGATGGTGCCTGTTCGACAATACGACGAAGCCCCACAGTTCTGTGAGGCTTCTGGTGGACAAGGTCGGAGATCAGCGGCCTAGGCGACCAACCCCGCGCTCACAGGTGCGGAGGCTGGCTTCATACACTTCTCGAATTCATCGCGGAAGCGCTTGATCATGCTTTGCACGGGCCAGGCGGCCGCATCGCCGAGCGCACAGATGGTATTGCCCTCGATGTTGTTCGCGACATCGAGCAAGAGATCAAGGTCGGCTTCCGTCGCATTGCCTTCCTCGAATCGCCGGAGAATTTTCGACATCCAGCCGGTGCCCTCACGGCAGGGGGTGCATTGGCCGCACGATTCGTGATGGTAGAAGTCGGCGATCCGCCGGATCACCTTGATGAGGTTCGTGTCTTCGTCCATGACGATCAGACCCGCGGTGCCGACCGAAGATCCGGCCGCCTTCAGGCCGTCCGCGTCCATCGTGACCCCGGCGATCTGTTCACCGCGAAGAATCATGGTCGACGATCCACCGGGGATCACCGCCTTGATCCTTTTTCCGCCGGCCACGCCGCCTGCATACCGATCGATGATGGTGGTCAGAAGCTCTCCCGTCGCCATCTCATAGACGCCGGGCTTGTTGACGTGGCCGCTGACACCCACCAGGATCGGACCGGGGTGTTTGGGCGCGCCGATCTTCGAGTATGCCTCCCATCCGAGCCGGAGAATGATCGGCACGTTGGCAAGGGTCTCGACATTGTTGATGGTGGTCGGGCAGCCCCAGAGGCCGTTCTGCGCGGGGAACGGCGGCTTGACGCGCGGGTATCCGCGTTTCCCTTCGATCGAGTTCATCAACGCGGATTCCTCGCCACAGATATAGGCGCCGGCCCCGCGGTGGACGAAGAGTTCGGTGCTGAACGACGATCCGAGAATATTCCCGCCGATATATCCCCTGGCATAGGCGTCGTCGATGGCCTTCTGGACCAGCCCGATCCAGTGATTGTATTCGCCGCGAATGTAGAGGTACGCGATGTTCACTCCCATCGCGTAACAGGCGATGATGATTCCCTCGACCAGCAGGTGGGGGTTGAGCTCAAAGATCTGACGATCTTTGAACGTGCCGGGCTCGCTCTCATCCCCGTTGACGCAAAGATACTTCTGCTTGTTCGTGGTCTTCGGCATGAAGGTCCACTTCAGCCCCGTCGGAAAGCACGCGCCGCCACGGCCGCGGAGGTTCGACTTCTTCACCTCGTCGGTCACCTCCTCGGGCTTCATGCCGATCGCCTTGCGCAGCATGGCATACCCGCCGTGCGCTTCGTAGACGTCGATGCGGTGAAGGTCCGGGATATTTGGGAGGAGAAGCGGTTCCATGCTACTTCAACTCATCGAGGATGGCATCGATCTTTGCCGGATCGAGGCGCTCATAATACGTATCGCCGACCTGCATCGCCGGCGCTCCGCCGCACGCGCCGAGGCACTCCGCTTCGACCAGTGTAAATCGCTTGTCGGGAGTCGTCTCCCCGATGCCGATCTTCAGTCTGTCCTGAATGTGTTCCAGGATGCGGTCGCTGTTCTTGATCATGCACGATACGTTCGTACACACTTCGATCTTGTGCTTGCCGACCGGGCGTTTGTTGAACATCGTATAGAACGTCACAACGCCAAGGACCTCATGATAGGGGAGGTCCAGCAAGCCTGCCACTTCCTTCATACCTTCTTCAGAAACCCAGCCGTGCTCATCCTGCCACATCCACAACGCCGCGAGGATGACGGACTGCGGCTTCTGATAGCGGGCTTTTAAGGCCTCGATGCGTTTTTTGCTCTCGTCGGACAACATACCAGCTCTTCACCTTCCCTGTTACGTGTAGGAAGTAGGACGTAGGAAGTAGGAAGAAAGCGGAGCCTATTTGTCCGCTTCTCCCATCACCGGATCCAGGCTACCGATGATTGCCACGATATCTGAGATCATTCCGCCTTTGACCATGTATGGCAGCGCCTGGAGATTCGTCATCGATGGAGAGCGGATCTTCATACGCCACGGCTGCCCTGTGCCGTCGCTCACGATATAGAAGCCCAGCTCGCCTTTCGAGGATTCGATTGCGGAATAGACTTCACCGACAGGCGGATCGACCCCGATATTGATGAGCATGAAGTCGTAGATCAGCTCTTCCATCTTCGTATAGGTGCGTCCCTTTTCCGGAAGAACGCGTTTCGGCTCGTCGGCGCGGAACGGACCCGCGGGCAATTTCTCGAGCGCCTGCCGGAGGATCTTCGCGCTTTCCCGCATCTCCGCGATTCTGACATAGAATCTTGCCAGAGCATCGCTCTCCGTCGCCGTCACGACATTGAAGTCGAGATCGTTGTACACGAGGTAGGGATTGTCGCGTCGCAGGTCGCGCGGGACGCCTGCCGCCCGGAGCACCGGACCGGTCAGGCCCAGGCCGACGATCTGGTCGCGCGAAAGATATCCCACGCCCTCACAGCGATCGATGAAGATCCGGTTCGTGCGAAGGAGCTGTTCGATCTCGGTGACGTCTTTGTCGAACTCCGCGAGGAACGCTTCAAGCATCGTCGTGCATTGCGGCGTCCAATCCGTCGACATGCCTCCGATGCGCGTGTAGCTCGTGGTGAAGCGCGCGCCGCACAGGACGTCGTACACGTCGAGGATCTTCTCGCGTTCGCGGAACGTCCACAGCAGGACCGTCAGCGCTCCCACGTCCATCGCCATGCTTCCGGTCGCAACGAGGTGCGACGCTATCCTCGCCATCTCGCAGCAGAGGACCCGGATGTATTGCGCGCGGGGAGGCAGTTCGACCCCGGCGAGTTTTTCCACTGCCATCGCAAACGCGACGTTGTTCGAGATGGGAGAAAGGTAGTCGAGGCGGTCGGTGTGCGGGATGAATTCGTGGTACGTCATGTTCTCGGCGAGCTTCTCGTATCCGCGGTGCAGATAGCCGAGCTCGGGGACCGCGGCGATGACGGTTTCGCCGTCGAGTTTCACCAGGAGGCGGAGGACGCCGTGCGTCGCGGGGTGCTGAGGGCCCATATTCAGCACCATCGAATTCTCCAGCGGGTCGTCGACGGAGACCGACGTGTCCTGGTCCTCAAGCGCCGCGAGGATCTTGCTCTTCCGAGTTTCTTCTGATCGAGAATTCATGGATGTCTGGCACTATCGACGCGGAAGCGGCAGTGAATCGGGAATGCCGAGCAGAGGAAAATCTTTCCGCAGAGGATAGTATTCAAATTCTTCCGGCATATAGAGCCGGCGCATGTCGGGGTGCCCCTCGAATCGAATGCCGAACATATCGAAAGTCTCCCGCTCGTGCCAGTTCGCTCCGGGCCATACCGATGTCACCGACGGCACTGCGGGGTGTTCCTCCTCCACCGCGACTTTCAGACGGAGGTGACGTTTGTGCGTGGTCGAATAGAGAATGTAGACCACTTCAAATCGGTCCCCCGGCCTGTTGAAGTCGACACCCAGCACGTCGATCACGAGATCGAAGGCCAGCGATGGGATGTCGCGCACCGACGTGGCGACCTTGACGATGTCGCTCTTCCGGACTGTGACGGCCAGGTCCCCGCGAAAGTCCGTCACCTGCACGACGCTGTCAGGGTGCGCGGCTTTCAGCGCCGCCACGATCTCGTCGTTCGTCATGACAGGGAGCTTTCCGGGATGTGGATCTGCTCGCCATGGAACAACTTGCCGAGCGTGCGGTCGTTCTCGATCTTGTGCTGAAGTGTGATCAACGCGTTCAGCAGCGCCTCAGGGCGGGGAGGGCACCCTGCAACGAAAACATCGACGGGAACAAACTGGTCGATCCCCTGCACCACCGAATACGACCGGAACATGCCGCCGGAGGAAGCGCACGCACCCATCGAGATCACCCACTTGGGGTCGGGCATCTGATCATAGATCTTGCGCACGACCTTGGCCATCTTGTAGGTGACGGTTCCGGCGACAATCATGACATCGCACTGGCGCGGGGTGAACCGCATCACCTCCGAGCCGAAACGGGAAATATCGAACCGGGGGGAAGCCGTCGCCATCATCTCGATGGCGCAGCACGAGATCCCCATGGGCATGGGCCAGAGGGAGTTCTTCCTCGCCCAATTTATCACTTCATCCAGCCGGGTCGTCAGGAAGCCATCCTGCTGCAACTTCTCTAACGCCATTCCAACGCTCCCTTCTTCAATAGATAAATGTACCCCACGAGCAGCACGGCGATGAACACCATCATGGCGATGAATCCATTGACCCCCAGAACCCGGAATTCGACGGCCCAGGGGTACATGAAGGTGATTTCAATGTCGAAGACGATGAACAACATCGCCACAAGGTAATACTTGACCGAAAAACGCTCTCGTGCCGTCCGCACCGGCTCCATCCCGCTCTCGTACGTCGAGAGCTTTTCTTCCGATCCATGCCTTGGTCCGAGCCATTTGCTCAGGTTCACCATGGTGACCGCCGCGAGGACACCAAGCAGGATCATCACGCCGATGGGAAGATATTGTTCCATCGTCCACCTTTATAAACACCGACCACGGGGAAGAAGTTTAGAAATGTCCCAAAAGGTAACGAATGAGGGCCTGAATGTCAAAAAAACCGCGATTACCCTCTTCCCATCTTGTACATGTTCTCGATGAGATGGGCGTACCGTTCTTCCACGACTTTCCTCCGGACTTTCTGACTCGGCGTCAACTCGCCGTCTTCGATCGTGAACGGTTTTTCAAGAAGGGTAAATTTGCGGACGCGCTCGTAGCTGGAGAGTTCTCGCTGGATGGTGGTGATGTTTCGCTCGATGAGGGCGTTGATTTCGGCGTGCCCGACGAGGTCGGCATTGCCGTCGTAGGCAATGTTGTTCGAATCGGCATATTCCCGGAGAGCGTCGAAATCCGGAACGATGAGCGCAGTGAGGTAGGTCCGCCGGTCGCCGATCAGCATGAATTGCTCTATATATTGGCTTGAGAGAAACAGATTCTCGATCGGCTGGGGAGCGATGTTTTTGCCGTTCGTGCTGACAAAGAGGTTCTTCTTCCTGTCGGTAATGTGGAGGAAGCCCTCGGCGTCCAGCATCCCGATATCGCCGGTATGGAGCCAATGCTCCCGGTCGATCATATGCGACGTTGCGTCCGGCTGTTTCCAGTACCCCTGCATCACGTTGGGACCACGCGCAAGGATCTCCCCATCGTCCGCCACCTTCACTTCGACGCCGGGGATAGGCTGGCCGACGCTGCCGAACTTGTGGTTGCCGTTGCGGTTCACCGCAATAACGGGGGAGGTCTCGGTCAGTCCGTATCCCTCGATGATCGTGAGGCCCGCCGCCTCGAAGAACTCTCCGAATTCCCGGGCGAGTGCAGCGCCTCCCGAGACAAAGTATCGGATCCTGCCGCCGGTCAATGCGCGCAGTTTCGAAAAGACCAGCTTGTCGGCAACGGCGTGCTTCAGCGAGAGGAGAGGATTCACGACGCCGCGCCGGCGGGCGCTTGCGGCATCTCGGCCTACGCGGATCGCCCAATGGAAGATCCGCCGCCTCATCGGCGGGTCGGATTCCACTTTCTTCAGAATGCGCGCATGGATGCGCTCGAACAAGCGGGGAACCGTGGTGACGATCGTCGGTCGGACCTCGAGCATGTTGTCGCGGACGGTTTCGACGCTCTCCGCATACGCGATGGTGCCGCCGCACGCCATGGCCGTGTAGTAGCCCGCCATCCGCTCGAACGAATGACTGAGAGGAAGAAACGAGAGGATCACGTCCGTCGGTCCGAAGTCGATGACCGACGCAGCGCTGATGATATTCGTCGCGAGGTTCAGGTGACTGAGCATGACCCCCTTGGGCTCGCCGGTCGTCCCGGACGTATAGATGATGGTGAGCAGGTCCGACCCGCGCACCATTTTCCGGGAGAGGTCGAGGTACTCGGGATTTGCCTCGGCGAACAGCCGGCCGCGCTCGATCATGGCCTGGTAGCTTGCGACGCGCGCATCCGTCACTTCCGACCGATCGGACATCAGGACAATCAATTCCAGGGAACGTACGGCGTCACGGAACTTTGAAACCTTCGTGTACTGAAATCTGTTGGAGACAACGGCGATCCGCACGCCGGCGTCACGGAAGATGTATTCGGTCTGCTTCGCATTCATCGTCGGATACACCGGGACGGTGACCACGCCGAGCGCCGCGCACGCCTGGTCGGCGACCACCCACTCCGGACGGTTCTCGGCGATGATCGCCAGACGGTCGCCTTTCTTCATGCCGGCCGAGGCAAGCCCGCAGGCGAACGCTTCAACGTCCTGACGGAGTTGCTTGAACGATATCCCCCTGTAGCTGCCTTCCGATTTCGCCATGAGGGCAGGGCGTTCTTCATTCTGCAGTTTTGCAGTCAACCGATCGAACATCTCGGCAATTGTGGAAAAGGGAACAAGGACTGCCATCGGAAAACTCCAGCGATGTAATATGGGCGCAGGGAAGGACTCGAAAAATACACCGAGCAAAACCGAAATGCAACGATTCTCTCCAGTTCTGACCGCTGTAATTTCCGGGACGCGGGGAACAAATTGGAAAGCTAACATGTTGTGTGGAAAGGCCTAAGGGTATTCAAAGAAAATTTCACTTGACTTCATTTGAGGCTCATCGTATATTCTTCGGCGCTATCGACCGATCGTTAAAGCGGTCGCTGACACATGCCGTGCGAACCGGCTGATCTGTCAAGCGGAGTCGCAACAAAAACAGCACGCGCACCCCATGCATCGTCGGAGGTCTCGGAGATGACCGGCGGGACGGTTCCGGGTTCATGGGAGGTCGATGGTAGTCCCGCAGGCAGTGGATGACGTTCCGGCGACGAAGGGGGACCCCGCCCACGATTTTCGAGTTTCCCTCCCCTCAGTCACCGAATTTTGACTGGTTCTCAAGGTTGGCCGCGTCCCGCAGGCAGCAACGCTGTCGGCGGGAGGAAAACTTGCGTGTTCCTCGTTTGTCCCATCGTTGTGATATCCAAGAAGGATGAGTGCCATGGCCCAGAAGGACGCGACGCCGATGCATCCCGTTGCCGTTCCGGGATCCGACGCACGAGGTGCAGGGTCTCTGAATGACCAAATTATGGATCTCGCTCTCGATTGCCGCGACTACTACGGCGACAACGACCTCGCCGCGGATGTCCTTCGATCGAAATACCTGGCGCCCTCGGAGAAGGGGCCGGTGCATCTGTGGAACCGCATAGCACGCGCGATCGCGTCGGTCGAAACCGACAAGGAATTCTGGTACCAGAAGTTTCTCGCCTTGCTGTTTGATTTCAAGTTTGTGCCTGGTGGCAGGGTCATGCACGGGGCGGGACGGGAAGACGCTCGCCGGAGGCCCACCCTCTCCAACTGTTACGTCATCCCGATCAATGAAGACAGCCTCGAAGGAATCTACCAGTGCATTACCGAGTCCGCGCTGGTGTACCGGACGGGAGGCGGCGTGGGGACGGACCTCTCGACTCTCCGCCCTGAAGGAGCCCCGGTCAACGCGACCATTGACCACTCGCCCGGGGCGACGGCGTTCATGAACCTCTTCAGCGAAAGTACCAACACGGTGTCACAGGCAGGACGCCGCGGAGCGCTCATGCTGACGATGCGCGTGGACCATCCCGATATCGAACATTTCATCACCATCAAGAACGACCCCCGCAAAATCAAGGTCCAGTACGCCAACATCAGCGTCCTGATCACGCATGAATTCATGCACGCCGTCATGCAGGACACCGACTTCGCGCTCCGCTGGGGCGGAAAAGTGTATCGCACGGTCAAGGCCAAGGACCTCTGGTTCAAGATTATAAAGAATGCGCATGCTTCGGCCGAGCCCGGGATCATCTTCTGGGACACGATGCGCGATTATCATAACGTGGAATACGCCAACCCGCTGACCAGCACGAACCCGTGCGGAGAGCAGCCGCTGGCATCCTATACCGCGTGCAACCTCGGCAATATCAATCTGAGCAAGTTCGTCGATGAAGAGGGCCGGTTCAACTTCACCGAGCTGAAATCGGTGGTGCAGATCGCTACACGGTTCATGGACGACATCATCGACTATAATATGGAGAACCACGCTCTCGACAAGATCCGGAAGGCCGTCGCTTCCGACCGCCGGATCGGTCTCGGGATCACGGGCCTTGCCGATGCGCTCGTCATGATGAAAATCCGCTACGACTCCGAGGAAGCCCTCACCGCGGTGGATCAGATGATGAAGCTTATCCGCGACGAGTCCTACAGGACTTCGATCGAAATTGCCAAGGAAAAAGGGGCGTTCCCGCTCTATGCGTGGGAAGGTTATTCGAAGAGCAAATTTGTCGAATCGCTGCCTGACGACATCCGGAATGCCATCGCGCACCACGGGATCCGCAACAGCACGGTATTGACCGTTCCTCCCGTCGGCACCGGCTCCATCGTGGCGCAGACCAGCTCCGGGATCGAGCCGATTTTCTGCACGAGCTACCGCCGCCGCGTCAAGAATCATGATGGTGAGACGTTCTCGGAATACAAGGTCTATCATCCGCTCGTGAAACGATTGTTCGGCGATGACGAGCAACTGCCCGAATATGTCGTCACCGCGCACCAGATCGATCCCTACTTCCGGGTGAAAATGCAGGGGGTGATCCAGAAGTACGTCGACAGCAGCATCTCTTCCACGGTCAACCTCGCAGAAGACGTCAGCGTCGACACCGTCGCGGACATTTACATGACGGCGTACAAAGCAGGCCTGAAGGGGATCACAGTGTACCGCGAAGGGAGCCGTGAGGGAATCCTGCAGACAGAGGAGTACGCGAAGAAGAAGGAAGGAGAACAACAGAGCAGGCAGGCGTCCGCCGAACAGACGTTTTCGAAGAGCCCGCGCCGACGTTCGCAAAGGACGTTCGGCGTGACCGAACGCGTGCGGACCGGCGAAGGCAATCTCTATGTGACCATCAACGAGGACGAAAACGGCCTGTGCGAAGTCTTTACGACGATCGGCAAGGCGGGCGGGAATGCCGCAGCCCAGTCCGAGGCGATCAGCAGGCTGATCTCTCTTGCTCTCCGCACCGGCCTTGAACCGCGCGAGATCGTGAAGCAACTCAAGGGAATTTCCGGACCGACACCCGTGTGGGACGGGCACGGCGGACAGATCCTCAGCACGCCGGATGCGATCGGCAAGGTGCTCGAACACTATATCGAGAATCGCGAGGAACTCTGGGGAAGCCGAGCGCAAGGCCACACCGAACAAAAAGCGACCGCGGCACCCCCGGCGTCCTCCGCATCGACGCACGCGCCGACGCGAACGGAAGGCGAGGAACTTCGCTCCAGCCAGTTGACCTGCCCCGAATGCGGCTCAACCGTCGATCACGTGAGCGGGTGCGTGCTGTGCCATAACTGCGGATGGAGTAAGTGCTGAGGAATGTCCAGGAGTAAGAAGTAGGACGTAGGAAGTAGGAAGAAAAACGGAGGCTGTGAGTCGTCGCGACCACAGCCTCCGTCTTTTCTTGGCGCCTTCTTCCTACGTCTTACTTCCTACGTCCTACTCCTTGCTCGTCCTTCACAGAAGCCCCTTCACCTTCTCTTCAAACGTGGCCTTGTCCATATATCCCACATGCGTCTCCACGATGTTCCCGTTTTTGTCGACGAAAAACGTCGTGGGGATCGCTTCGATGCTGCCGTAGGATGATTTCAGTACATCGTCCGGCAGAACCACCGTGTAGTTGATCTTCGCCTTTGCGATGAACGGTTTCACCACCTCCCACCCGGTTTCGTCGAGCGAGACGCCGACGATTTCGAGCCCCTTGCTCTTGTATTGCTTGTACACATCGATGAAGCCGGGGATCTCCTGGCGGCACGGCGGACACCACGTTGCCCAGTAGTTCACCACCACGACCTTCCCCTTCAGCTTTGCCAGCTCAACGGTGGAACCATCGGCCGACGTCGCCTTGAAATTCGGCGCTTTGGTTTGCTGGGCCGCCGCGGACAGCGCAACGAAGAACACCAGAGCACACACCACCACCAGTCTTTTGATCATGAATGCCATCCTTGTATGAGAAATGAACGAACCACCACTTTAGAGTGCCCACTCTTTCAGAAATGCAAGGACCTTCACAGGATCGTGTCCCTTGCCGGCCTCGAGCGCGCCGGTGTCCTGCGAATGCAGAAGCTTGCCGTCATTGTCGAGGACGAAGTAGTGCGGGTAGCCGGGGATCTTGGGATACTGCGAGAGGACCTGCTCGTTCTTGTTTTCCTTGCTGTAGTTGACCTTGACGAGGACGTAATGCTTCGTAAGGTACGCGGAGAGATCGGGGTGGGTGGCATACAACGAATCCAGGCGGTGGCACCAGATGCACCATTCGCCTCCCACATCAATCAGCACACGACGGTGCGTCCGGGCGGCTTCCGCGACCGCCGCCTTGATATCCGCGGCTGCGTCGCGCGCCGGGTCGAATCTCAGCGCGACCGATGATGTGTCACGGTGAGCTTCTTCGCCGGCGAATGTCGCCTGTGTAAGAACGAGCACCGATGCCGCGATGAGCAGTGCGGCAAAACCTCGATGGATCATTGTGACGGGCTCCCTCGGAAACCATGAATGCTCCAATAATGTACGAATTGCGCCACCTTTGAAGCAAGGAGCTATTCATAACGGAGGGATTCCACCGGATCGACGCTCGCCGCCCGTCGTGCCGGGAAGAGCCCGGCTATCAATCCTATGCCGGCGAGAATCCCCGACGTCAGCAGCATGATCGTCGCTGACAGGGATGGGCGCCCCAGAAACTGCATGACGCCGTCGTCCGACGGGAAGAGGTGCACAAATCCGACAACTAACCATGAGAACAAAATCCCTATCGCTCCCCCGATGAAAGCAAGCGAGAGAGCCTCGAAGATGAACTGCGCAAGGATATAACTTCGTCTCGCACCCAGCGCCATCTTGACACCGATTTCGTGTGTCCTCTCCTTCACGACCACGTACATGACATTCGCCACGCCCACGCCGGCGATCAGCAATGTCAGGAACCCGATGGATCCCAAGAAAATCGAGATACCGAGCTCCACCTTCTTGATCATCTTCTCCCCTTCAATGAAATCCCATATGAACAAGGTCCGGTCATCAGTGGGATCGAAATGGTATTTCCGTGACAGGACACGGAAAATTTCCGACTTCACTTCCTGCTGCTTGCTGGGATCGACGGGGTTGACAACAATTTCATTGACGTAGATGGGTCCATACATGGACTTGTAGGTCGTATACGGCATGATGGCCCTGTACGAATCCGGCCCATTGTTCATGCTGGTCTGGATCTTGTCCTGAATGATCCCGACAACGGTGAACGGAATTCCGTCCGCCAGCACCGATTGACCCACCGGGGGATCATCCCCGAAGACTTCTTTCGCAATCTTCGAGCCGAGGACGAGCACGCGACGTTCCTGCGCGACGTCGAGATCGTTGAGGAACCGGCCGTGCGCAGCCGGGTACATGCGCCGCATCTCCTCGAACGAGGGATTCACACCCTCCAGCGTGGTCGACTGCGTTCGCTTCCCGTACGTCAGCGAGACGTTTCCCATGTACCCGGGGCTGACATCGGCAATGAAGGGGATCGCGCGTTTCAGCATGTCCGCGTCCTCTTCCACCAGATGGATCTTGCGCCCTTTGGGAACGCCTTCGAAAGGCTTTCCCGTCTCCCCCGCATAGAGGATCATGATGCGATTCCCGGCATTGAGGAACCCGTTCATTAACTGCGTGTTGAGCCCCTCGCCGAATGCCAGCAACAGGACCACCGCCGTCGTCCCCCACATCATGGCGACGAGCGTCAGGATTGCGCGCGTACGGTGCGCCTTCATGTCGAACAGGAAATCGCGGATCAATTCAAACCACATAGAGGATCTCCCTGGTCAGAACCGCATCTAGCGGAGGCATTCTACGACGTTGAGATTCGCCGCCCGACGCGCGGGGAACAGCCCGGCGAAAAGCCCGATCACCGCAAGAACGACTGCCGTCACCGCCATGACCACCCAGGAAATCTCGGGCGTTCCCACCGCTTCCTTGATCGGCACGTACTGGAGTGCCTGGGTGATCAACACTGCGAGAACGGTGCCGATCGACGAGCCGAGGAAGATGATGAAAAAGGTCTCGGTGAAGAATTGCCCCATGATCGCCCTGCGCGGGGCTCCCACCGCACGCTTGACGCCGATCTCCTTGATGCGTTCCTGCACTACGATATACATGATGTTCGCCACCCCGATGCCCGCGACACCGAGGGTGAAGCTGCCGATCAGTCCCATGAAGATATTGAAGGCGAGGAAAAAGTAGAACATAAACTTGTCGAACTCCCCCGTGTCCCAGATGAACACGGCGTCGGTATCCGTCGGATCAAACTTGTACCGCCGCCCGAGCACCTCACGGATCTCCACCTTGGTCTCTTCCGCCCGCCTCGGATCGGCCGGTGTGAAGATGATATTGCGGAGATGGGTCGCCCCGAAGACCGACGCGAACGTCGATGCCGGGATAAAAATCCGATCCTGGTCGCGGCGGTTGTACGAGGAGTTCTGGATCTTTTTCTCCATGACGCCGACCACCAGGAACGGGACCTGCCCGACATAGACAGTCCTTCCGACCGCTTCGCTCTCCCCGAAAACGAGTTTCTTCAATTCATTCCCGATCAGGGCAACCCGCCGTCGTTCGCGCATGTCAAGGTCGTTGATAAACCGCCCGCCTGCGGCCGGGATCACGTTCCGCATTTCGCTGTAGATCGGATAGACCCCGCCCACGGACGTGTTCGTGATATTGTCTCCGACGCGGATTGCCGCAGTGGCCGCGTACTCCGCGCTGATCATCCCGATGTCCTTGATTTGGGCCTTGAGCAGTTGGGCATCGTCCTCGATGAAGGACATGGGACGACCGATGCCGAAGCCTTCAAACGCCTTGGACGTGCGGCCGGGGAACATCACGGCGACATGATCTCCCATCCCGTGCATGCTAATGGCCAGCTGGCGCTTGAATCCCATCCCGAAGGCGAGGAGGACGATGATCGCCACGGTCCCCCAGATGATCCCGAAGACCGTGAGGAACGTCCTGAGCTTCTGCGCCTTCAGGTCCCGGATGAACTCACTCAGCGTTGTTCGTATGGCGTCCACGTTTGAGGTCCTTGCTTGGGTTCGATTACTCGATCTTCTTCACCGGCTTCTCGAGCACCTCGTCCCCTTCCTTCAACCCGCTCGCCACCTCGATATTCACCGCATCGCTCAATCCGGTCTTGATCAGACGCTCCTCGCTTTTCCCTTCACCCAGGGCGACTTTCACGAACGACGAATCGTTGCGGAAGGTCACCACGCGTTCCGGGACGGTCAGGACGCTGTCCTTCTTCTGAATGATCACGTTCGCGTTTGCCGAATAACCGGCCCGGAGCGTGACGTCCGTTTTCGAAGGGACAACGATCTCGATCGGGAATACTGTGGCGTTTTCCTTCTTCTCCGCCTTGAGCGAGATCTTCGAGAGAGACCCGAGAATCTTGTCCGTCGGCAATGCACCGATTTTGATTTCTGCGGCCTGTCCCACCCGGAGCTTGCCGACATCGATCTCGTCGACCGTCCCCTTAAAGAGCAGCCGGGACATGTTTGCCATCTTCATCAGGACCGTTCCCTCCTGATACGTGGTCAACGGGGTCACCGGATCACCCACTTCCACGGCTTTGCTCAGCACGTATCCGCTGATCGGCGCTTTCACGATCGATTCGATATCGGTATTCTCGATCCTCACCTTTCCGCTCTCCATCAGGGCCAGGTGCTCGCGGGCGATTTTCATACGGAGCTCCGCCGACTGATAGTTGTGCTGAAAATCATCGTACTCTTTTGCGGAGATCAGCTGTTTGCTGATGAGTGAATCCTCCCGCGTCTTGTCTTTTTCAAGATTTACCAGGTCGACGTCGGCGAGCTGCATCTGCCGCTTCGCGTCCGCGAGCTCAAGGGGTGCGGGATCCGGGCGGACTTCAAGCAAGGGCTGCCCCGCCTCCACATAGGAGCCGGCATCGGCGAAAATCCTCCCGACCACTCCAGAAACCTTCGATTTTACCGAGATTTCGTTTTCGGGTTCGATCGTGCCAACGGCCAGTGCTTTCTCCACGATTTCGCCTCGCGTCACCTTCACCGACGAGGCTTCTTTCTCGTCAGTCTTTTTGGATCCCCCGAGGATGAAAAAGGCGCCGACGATCAGGACGCATGCCCCCACGGTGGGGATGACGATTTTCTTCTTCATGATTCCACTCCGGGTTGACGCTGTGAGGAAAAGAGAACGAGAGATGCAAATTCTTAGTAGATGTACGGAGGGTGTGGGGAAATGTTCCGTCTTCTCACGGCTGCGAACGCCCCGAACTAACGTGATGACAATCTTTTACAACTCGTCACCGATCTCCGGCAATCACTTCCACACTGCAATGCCGCGTCGTTTGTCTCTGATGTTTTCTTCGTATCTTGGTACAATACTTCAAGTCCACCCGATTGCGCCCTCCTGACCGCGGGGGGGCATCTCATGGCACAGCATTCGATTCTTGACGATTTCCATCCCGTCGTCCGGGAGTGGTTTCTCCGCGCGTATGGTGCTCCGACACCGCCGCAGGAGCTCGGCTGGCCGCATATTGCGGCCGGACACAACACGCTCATCCTCGCCCCGACCGGTTCAGGCAAGACGCTTGCATCCTTCCTCTGGGCCATCAATCATCTTGTCGATCAATCCTCCCGTGAGCCTCTCGATCCGGGAATCCGTGTCCTGTATATTTCTCCGCTGAAAGCGCTCAACAACGACATCGAACGTAACCTGCGGCTGCCGCTCGCCGGCATTCATGAGGTCGCCCGGCATCGCGGCGTGGCCATCCCGGAACTCCGTGCGGCGGTTCGCACGGGCGATACTCCGACCTCGGAACGCGCTGCGATGCTCCGCAAGCCGCCCGATATTCTCATCACGACCCCCGAGTCGCTCTATCTGATGCTAACATCCGCCAGACAGCGCGGTCTGTTCACGTCGGTGCAATACGTAATCGTCGATGAAATCCACTCCATCTGCGGCAACAAGCGCGGCGTCCACCTCTCGCTCTCGCTCGAGCGACTGCAGGCGATCGCCGATCAGGAATTTGTGCGGATTGGCCTCTCGGCGACGCAACGCCCTCTCGAAACCGTCGCCGCCTTCCTGGGCGGTCTGACCCGTTCGGACAATGGCGAATTTTTCCCGAGGCCCGTCGACATCGTCGACGCCGGCCGCCGAAAGTCGATGGACGTCCGTGTAGTCTGTCCTGTTCCGGACTTTTCGATGCTCCCGGAAGAGGGCGCCTGGCCCGTCATTTTCGAATCCCTCTACGACGAGATCCGACGACATACGACGACGTTGGTGTTCGTGAACAACCGCCGCCTCGCGGAACGCATCGCATCGAAGCTGAACCTCATTGCCTCGGGTGTCGAGGACGGCGCATCATCGGGTGCGGTTAATCTTTCCGCGGTGCCTGTGCAGAGCGCCGGCACATCTCTCCCCACCGCCTCTCCCGAAACCGTTTTTGCCCAGGCATATCACGGGAGCATGTCGAGGGAGGCCAGGGAGTCGATGGAGGCCGCGCTGAAATCAGGGAAGCTGCATGTCCTCGTGGCAACATCATCGCTGGAGCTGGGGATCGACATCGGGAGCATCGACCTGGTGATCCAGGTCGAATCGCCGAAAGGAATCGCCCGCGGCCTGCAAAGGATAGGCCGGTCCGGCCACCTTGTGCATGCGACCAGCAAAGGAAGAATCTACCCGACACACCGCGAAGATCTGGTCGAAGCATCGGTGGTATCGAAAGCCATCCTCGCGCACGACGTCGAGCCGGCGCGCATTCCCGAAAATTGTCTCGACGTCCTGGCCCAGCAGATCGTCGCCATGGTCGCGGTTGACGAGTGGAACGCGGACGACCTCTTTCTTCTCCTCCGGGGATCGTACTGCTATCGCAACCTCTCCCGCAAACTTTTCGACAGCGTGGTGTCGATGCTGGCCGGCCGGTTCAGCGACGACGCTCTCGGTGATCTTCGCGCGAGGATCTCCTGGGACCCGGTCAACAACATGCTTCGCCCGCTCCCCGGAACAAGCCACCTTGCGATCACCAGCGGAGGCACGATCGCCGACCGGGGATATTACGGCGTCTACCTCGAGGATGCGAAGACCAAGGTCGGTGAGGTCGACGAAGAATTCATCTATGAGAGCCGTCCCGGCGACCGGTTCATCCTCGGCAGCACCGTGTGGGCGATGAAATCGATCGACGCGAATCGTGTGATCGTTGCCCCGGCGCCGGGTCAACCCGCAAGGATGCCATTCTGGAAAGGCGAAGGGATCGGAAGGAGTTACGACCTGGGCGAGCAGCTCGGAGCTTTTCGCCGTATCGTGGCGGAAAAGATCGACGATCCGGAGGCGCTCCGCTGGCTGGCATCAGAGTATCCTCTCGACGCCAACGCGGCCTGGAACATCCTCGAATATTTCCGCCGGCAACAGGCGACCACCGGCTCGATACCGGACGACCGGACCATCATCGTCGAGCACACGCGGGATGAGCTGGGCGATCCGCGCGTGATCGTCCATTCTTCCTATGGACGCAGGATCAACGGCCTGCTGGGACTTCTCCTGGAACACCGCATTAAGGAACGCTGCGGCGTGAACCCGGATATGATCTACAACGACGATGGTGTTCTTCTGCGACTGCAGGCGGAGCGGGATTTCCCCGGCGATGTCTTCTCCGCCGATTCGCTTGCGAACGCGAGGGAGATCGTTCTCGAGGAGCTGTACACCTCGCCCCTCTTTGCAGGGCAGTTCCGACAGAACGCGGCCCGTGCTCTCTTGCTGCCCAAGCCCGGCAGAGGGAAGAGGACTCCGCTCTGGGTCCAACGAATCCGGGCGGGAGACCTTCTGCAGCTTGTGCAGACACACGAAGACTTCCCGATCGTCCTGGAAACGATCCGGGATGTTCTCAACGACGTGCTTGATCTCCCTCACTTCCTCGCGTTGGTCGAGAAGATCAGGATCGGCGCTGTTCGTGTCAGCCATGTCTCGACCGAGGTCCCTTCGCCGTTCGCCGCCGGGCTGCTGTTTGCCTTCCTGGGAATGTCGATGTATGCGGGCGACGCCGCGCCACAGGAGTCCGCACCACCTGCACACGGGGCCCAATCGCAATTGCTCGACGATCTTCTTGCGCAGAATCCCATCGGGACCTTTCTTCGTCCCGACGCCATTGCCGCCGTCGAGGCGCGCCTGCAACACGAAGCCGCGGGCACACAAGCGCGCTCTGCAGAAGAGCTCATGCAGGTCATGCTCCGAGTCGGCGATCTCGAAGAAGAGGAAATCCGAGCACGCACGTCGGGCAGCGGGCTCGAGTTTGTCCGGTCGCTCGAAGAAGAGAAGCGGGTGTTGAGAATTCGCATCGGTGAACGCGAGAAATGGGTCCCGGCCGAATACGCCGAGATGTACCGGGCGCCGGACGATGCGGGTCACGCGGAGCAGATTGTCCGACGATATTTGCAGGGACACGGCCCGGTGCGTCCGTCGGTGTTCGTCCGACGATACGGATTTCGGGAAGAGTGGCTGACGAACATGCGCGATCGCATCGTCGACGGAAGGCAGATTCTCCGGGGCAATTTCGCGGGGGGAGACGAGGAAGAATGGTGCCTCAGAGCAAACGTGGATCAGATCCGGCGACAGACAATTTCCGTTCTTCGGAAGGAAGTCGCCCCTGTCCCTCTGCGGCAGTTTACGCTGTTCCTTCAGCGCTGGACGGGATTCCTGCCATCCGGTTCATCTCACGACATCCTTTCGTTGCTCGATCAATTCCAGGGACTCCCTCTCCCGATCGAATGCTGGGACCGGGACATCCTGCGACCTCGTACACCGCCGTCGGAAGCCGGAGCGCTTCATTCTCTGACGCGAGATGGCACCATCGTCTGGATCGGACTTTCCAGCGGGCGGGCCATGCCCGTGTTTCGGGGGAGCGGTTCAGAGTTTGTGTTCGGCGCCGCAGAGGGAGAACCGATGAGTCCCGGCGCAATGCGACTCTTTGACTATGTTCGTCAGAAGGGCGCCTCGTTTTTCAGTGACATTCGCTCGGGAACCGGCCTTTCGCTCGAGGCGATGAACAACTCCCTCGCGGAGCTGTTCTGGAACGGCGTGATCTCAAACGATACGCTTGATGAGCTGTTGACGCTGAAACGGTCGATCCGCGAGACGGACCGCCCCATCGAGCCGATTCTTCTTGTCGATCCAAAACACAATCCCGCGCGCGGACGGATCCTGGGAAGAGCCCGGAAATCGCTCCGCCAGGTCCCCGGCTGGTCGGGCCGATGGTTTCCGACGCAGGACGAAGCCGTCGAGGGCGAGCCGATGACACAGGAACAGCGCGCGTTCGCTCAGGCGCGCCGCCTCCTGTTGCGTTATGGCGTTTTCGCCCGCGAGTTTCTCGGACGGGAGGTTGCACTCACCTGGTCGGAGTTGTGGCCGGCATTCCAGATGATGGAACTGCGCGGGGAAATTCGTCGCGGCTATTTCGTGACCGGGCTGTCCGGAATGCAGTATGCACTCCCCGAAGCCGCCGAGGAGTTGAGGTCGGCCACCGCCGGGCAGGGTATGAAAGATTCGAGAAGAGTCATCCTGATGCCGACCTGCGACCCGGCCAACGTGTACGGTCCGGGAATCGACCTTGAGCGCGGGCCCGGTCAGGATCCTGTCCGCTGCTCACGGCTCCCCGGGAACTATATCGCCTTTGCAGATGGCGGCCCCATCCTTCTCATCGAGGGAGGAGGCTCGTCGATCATCACCATCGGCGCCCCGGCCGCGTCCCTGATCGAAGAGGCAATGAGAGAATTTGTCGGAATGCTGAAACTTCCCGAAAACGCGCGACCGTTTAAGGAAATCGTCATCGAGTACTGGAACGGCGCCAGGCCCGCGGCCGTTGATGAATCGGCAATGCTGCGTCGGCTTGGATTCCAACGGGATCGCAACCAGACGGTCCGTGTCGACGCGTACTCACTGTAAATTCACACTCTGATGGTGCGGAGATTGCCCCATGGACAGATCCAGGAATCTTCACGGCGTTGAGCACATACGTTACAATGTTCTTGCGGAGACACTCTCGGACGAGGAGTTCGCGCAGCTTTTCCCCGCGCTGAAAGAGCATCGGTTTGCGGCAGACGAGGTGATCTGTGAAGAGAATTCCCCCGGCGATGATGTCTACCTCGTTGCCGTCGGCCGAGTCAACATCTTGCGGCGGACCAGGGACGGCGGAGACATCAGACTGGCGGTCCTTCACCCGGGGGATTTTTTCGGGGAACTCGGCCTTCTCGACGGCCGCCCGCGATCGGCAAAAGTCGTCGCGGCGGAAGCGTGCACGGTCTATGCGCTCGACAGACAGACCTTCGAACGGCTCCTGCGCGAAAGCCACCCCTTTACGCTCCGTCTTCTGCAAGTCATGAGCGTCCGTCTTCGCGCCATGAACAACCACGTGGTGCAGGAATTGTCACGATGCCGACAGACCGGCAAGCAGGAACTGGAGAAGATGGGTCGGCTGATCGATGCGGCCCGGCATCTGAATTCCACCCTTGATCTTTCCGAGGTCCTCGACCGCATCCTCGAAACGGCGCTCCGCCTGGTCGATGGCGACCGCGGAACGGTGTATCTCCTGGACGAAAAGCGCCAGGAGCTTTGGTCCCGTGTCCTGACAGGCTCCGAGCGTCTTGAGATCAGGCTGCCCCTCGGCAAAGGGATCGCCGGATACGTCGCCGCCACGGGTGATACGCTGAACATCGAGGACGCGTATCTCGATCCCCGCTTCAATCCGCAGATTGACAAGCAAAGCGGCTATCGCACGCAATCCATGCTCTGCATGCCGATGCGGAACAACGCTGGGAAAATCATCGGCGTGTTTCAGCTCCTGAACAAGAATGACGGGGCGTTCGGAAAGGAGGACGAGAAGCTTATCGACGCCATGTCGGTCCACGCAGCCGTCGCGGTGGAGAATGCGAGGCTGTATGAACAGGAACGTGAGAAGTTGAAGATGGAAAAGTACCTTCACGCCGCGCGAGAGGTTCAGCGCACTCTCCTTCCAGGCGACGCTCCATCGGTCCCCGGATTGGATCTTGCGGCATCGATGGATCCGGCCGAGGAGGTCGGGGGAGACTCGTTCGATTTCATCAGGCTGGACGGCGATCGCTTTGCGGTGTGTGTTGCAGATGTCTCCGGCAAGGGGCTCCCAGCGTCGCTCCTCATGGCAAACCTCCAGGCTGCTGTACGTTCTCAGTCGATGACCACGCTCTCGCCCACCGACTGTCTTTCACGCACCAACGGACTCCTCTACCACAGCACGGCAGCTGACAAATTCGCCACTGCGTTTTATGGGATCATCGATCAGCGGCAGGGGACTCTCTCGTATTGCAACGCGGGTCATGAGGCGCCGCTGCTGTTCGGCCCTGACGGCTCTCAGCGGGCGCTGTCGACAGGAGGGATCATGCTCGGGGTGATCGACGGATTTCATTTTGAAGAGGAAACCGTCCCCTTTCCGCCCGGTTGCACGCTTGTGGTGTTCAGCGACGGGGTAACTGAGGCAACCAACGAGAAGGGGGCGATGTTCGGTACCGACCGCGTGCGCGAGACGGTGGCCCGCACGTGGACCACAAGCGCCGCATCGATCCGGACGGAACTCCTGCAACAACTGCACGCGTTTGTCGGTGCCGCGCGGCAATCCGACGACATCACCGTTCTGGTTGCCCGGCGGTCTGAGCCACCCACCACGTCTTGAGCTTCCCGGCCCCCGGAGCGGAGGGAAAGGCAAAATCGACGGACTCCAGCACCCGGAAGCCCGTCGCCATCAGCGCTGCCTGCAGTTCCTTCTTGACGAAGAGCTTCTGGGTAATGGTCTCCTCTATCCCCGGCCGACCATCGGAAAACGTCACTCCCACCCGGGAGATCGCGCAACCCGCCCTCGCATCGAAGCTGTTGGCGATCGTCATGATGAATTCCCGCTCCCGGATCGTATCATCTCTCCGCCACAGCCTTCGATAAGCCCGAGCGTTGTTCACGTCGAATACCAGCAGGCCGGCAGGCACGAGCGCCGCATGGATCGCGCGCAATACCGCGACGACATCGTCGAGGCTGGCGAGATGATTGAAGACATCGTAGAGAGAAATTGCCGCCTGGAACTCCCGCTTCAGTGGAAGGGTGCGAACATCCCCCGGGAGAAATCGGAGCTTTGCACTGTCGGCCCCCGCCTTCGCCCGCGCTTCCGCAATCATCCCTTCCGCAGGATCAATCCCCACAACATTCCAGCCCTCACGAGAAAGCAGGAGGGCCATCGTCCCCGTTCCGCAGCCGATCTCGAGGAGATGCGACGGCGTGACCCCGTAGCGCTGGAAGGTCTGCCGGAGCCGCGGGAGGATACTGTGGTTGTATTCCATCCCATACGAGCGCTGCCAGCGGTCATAGATCGTCGAGAGGGCACAGTATGGGGGCCTGCGCTCAGGCATGACTCAGAGGAGCACGGGTGCGAACTGTGCGGGCGCGTTGCTCTCCATGATCGAGAGAAACTCCCTGAAGAGGTAGTCGCTGTCGTGAGGGCCGGGAGAAGCCTCCGGGTGGTACTGGACGGAGAAGAGAGGGAATTCTTTGTGGCGGATCCCTTCGTTCGTTTGATCGTTCAGGTTGACGTGCGTCACCTCGACCGCCGACGGATCAAGGGAATCCGGATCGACCGCGAACCCGTGGTTTTGTGATGTGATCTCGATGCGCCCGGTGATCAGGTTTTTGACCGGATGGTTTCCGCCCCGGTGACCGAATTTGAGTTTAAACGTTTTTCCGCCGAGTGCGAGTCCGATGAGCTGATGCCCCAGACAGATGCCGAAGACCGGTTTGCGGCCGATGAGCTCCTTGATGTTCCGGATCGCCACCGACACAGCGGCCGGATCGCCGGGCCCGTTGGAAAGAAAGATGCCGTCCGGATTCAACGAGAGCACATCGGCGGCCGAATACCCCGCAGGGACGACGGTCACCTTGCATCCATATCGCGCCAGACGGCGGAGGATATTCTGCTTGATGCCATAGTCGTAGGCAACGACGTGCCGGATGACACCGTTCGCTCCCGATCCTTCAGCTTGGAGCGCAAAAGGGGTTCGATCAATCTCCTGCCACCCGTACGAATTTCCACAGGATACCTCGGTTGCAAGATCGAGGTTCATCATCTTAGGAGAATTTCTTACGCGCGATAGAAGCTCCTCCTCGGACCGTTCCACCGTTGTCAGCACTCCGCGCATCGCGCCATCGGTCCGCAGCACTCTCGTTAGCATTCGTGTGTCGATCCCCTGGATGGCCACGATGCCATGCTTGATCAGCCACTTCCCCAGGCTCATCGTCGCACGAAAATTGCTGAAGTTCTCGACGTACTCCTTAACGATGAGGCCTGCCACGGCAGGCTTCGAGGATTCAATATCGTCTTCGTTGATCCCGTAATTCCCGATCAACGGATAGGTCATCGTCACGATCTGACCGGTGTATGACGGGTCAGTGAGAATCTCCTGGTATCCGGAGAGGCATGTGTTGAACACCACTTCGCCGGTCACTTCACCTTCTGCACCGAACGCTTCGCCGACAAAGCGGAGCCCATTCTCAAGAACAAGTGTTGCTTTTTGTGTCATCGTCTCGGGAGAAAATTATCCACAATTCGTCCACGACGAGGGATATTCGCGTCAAATCGCGCGCCACAACCACGGGCTAAGCGATTACTGTTCTTATTGTTACGGAATTTACCTCAAGCAATTACGCGTCCGGCAAGCGGTTGCACAACTTGTGGAGAACTTTGTGAACAAGGAAACGCGCGCCATGCTCTACCGGATCATGCATGCCGCGCGCACTGAGATGTCCTCCCTGGTCAGAACGGAAGATCTTCGTCTTGCTGTCCCTCACTCTTGCCGGGCTGCGTGCCGGCCGATCCGAAATCACTGCTGCCTTCCGCGGGAGCGCTGTTCGCCTGCCGGGAATGCCCGCCCGATGCGGATCCATATGATGGAGCCCCGCCCTCCCCGGTCGGCCGGGGATCGAGGACAATAATATTGTCGCTGACGATCTCGGTGAAATTCTTCTTCTGCCCCGTGTTCTTGTCTTCATACGAGCGTGTCTGGATTCTTCCCTCGACGTACACCTTTCTCCCCTTCTTCAGCCACTCGCCGCAGAACTCTGCAAGCCGACGCCACGCAACGATGTTGTGCCACTCCGTACGCTCCTGCAGATTCCCTTCCTTGTCCTTCCACGCTTCATTTGTTGCAAGAGTGAACGTGGCAACGGGGTCGCCTCCCGGCGTGTATCGAACCTCCGGATCCTTGCCGAGATTTCCGATCAACATGACCTTGTTGAGGCTTTTTGCCATTGCGTTCTCCAGGATGGTAAAATATCTTAGCGAGAATTCGGGTCTTTAGCAAGGATATCGGCCATCGGAACCACCGTCAGCCCTTCAGGTCCGATCAGATACAGCGCGGAAGGGGTGACCGCGCACCCCGTCAGTTCCTGTGAACGAAGAGAGTCGGACAATGCCACATGCCCGATCACGTGCTGATCCGCGTCGAAGGCGTAGATGCCTGTCGTGTCGACCACGACAACGGTCGATTGATCCGCGCAGACGCCTTCGGGATGCCGGAAGAGTCCCGGGGAAAGTTCACCCAGATAATTTCCAAACGTGTCGAAGACCAGGACCCGCGGAGGATCGAGGACGTAGACATCGTCATGAGGACCACAATCGATCTGCATCGGTTGGGTCAATCTCCCCGCGCCCGCGCCGTAACCACCGAAGGTCAGATCGATCTGGTTCGATGAACCGACTTTGGCAATGCGATTGTTCTCACCGTCACAAATGAACAGGTCTCCCAGCCGCGAGAGAGTGACCGCTGTCGGATACCCGAACCGTTTGTTCGGATCGCTGTTGTCCCGAGTGTAGAGTGTGGAAACGTAGGCAAGGCCGTTGTCGAATCGTTGGATACGATGGTTCCCGTAGTCCGCCACGAACACGTCGATTCCGTTCTTCGCCCACACCCCTGCCGGCCGATCAAATTGATCGTTCCCCCATCCTTGCCCGCCGATCTCCCGAATCAATTTCCCGGTCGAACCGTATTGCCGGACAGTGCAAGCGTGGCTGTCGACAACAGTCATCACGCCGGCGAGGTCCACGCTGATCGATGTCCCGTGGATAGGGAGAGGCTGGGCCCCCGTGCTGCCGGGATGGGCGACGAGAATGAACGGCAAGACCAGCATTGCGAGCGGACCGGGTCGATTCATCGTGCCGTCCTGAATGAAAGAAGATTGCTCAGGAGTCGATATGCTCCGGGATGATAGTTCACCAATTGTGAGATGAGGTCGGCTGCTACGAGGGTTACCTCCCCCTTCCCAACGGCGATCGATTCAACGAGGGAGTGCACCCCTGAACGAACAAGGCTCGCCGCGGGTTCCATCCGGCGGATCTCCACGATCCCGTCGAACGCGCGCGATTCGACCCAGCCGTCCCATGCTTCCGATCCGAGACGGTTGGGAGACGCCGCCAGTTCACGGGATTCCACCGTGATCTCCGCGTCCGACGCCAGCGGATCCATCCGCTCGTAGCTGCAACCGCAGAGATCCTCGAGCCATTTCGCCGATCGTCCGTGCTGTGGGAAGATGACCGCTTTCCCCCCGGCGCGAATCCATGATGCCACCTCGTTCCACGTCGTGCTGTCGCATCGCCCGTCGGTGCTCACATCCCTGTCCACGAGAAGTACATTGATCGCAGAAAGAGAAGACGCTGGACGATCGAGGGAGACCGATACCCGATGCTGGCGAAGCACCCTCAGCGCATCGTCCAGGGGAGAACCGTCGATTCCCGATAGAACCCCGACGGTCAATGCTGAATCCACCCCGACACTGAACCGACGCGCCGTAACGGAACGCTCCCCTCCTCGCCCGGAGAGATCGACAACGAATGCGTGGCTCCCGGCGCCGCGTGCGTCGTCCGTTGGAAGATACAGCGTGTCCTGCACAATTTCATCTTTCCGTTTCAGCGCTACCGGCTCCCGGAGGAGTTCACGGGATGAATCCAGCAATGTCACCGCTCCTTTGTACGGGTCGCGCGAGAAGTTCTGCAGGGCAAAAATGATCGGCGATGACGGATCATCGTAGATCAGCGGCGTGCGGAGGACAAAAGACCGACGCGGGCCCGTCTGCAAGACAATGTTGCCCCGGAACTGGAAATTCCTCTCGCGACGCTGATCCTTATGGACGATAATATACGGAAACTTCGTTCTCATCGATGGCTGGTGAAGTCCGTACATGTCC
>DATJPR010000085.1:0-37715 GCA_035506295.1 Bacteroidota bacterium
CCCTCAGCTTTCGCAAGCAGCGAGACAACCGGAGCCAGCCGCCGGGACGCGCTACGACTGAAATGAATGACATTGGAGAACTTCATGAAGTCCAGCACGCCCAATGGTGAGCTGAACCGCGCTGTTCCTGAAGTCGGGAGCGTGTGATTCGGCCCCGCAGCGTAGTCTCCCAATGCCTCCATGGACCAGCTCCCGAGGAAAATCGACCCGGCATGCCTGATGCCGCGGGCAAAGGAAGCCGGCGTGCGAACAAGGACCTCCAGATGTTCGGGCGCGATCCGGTTGACGAGCTCCTGCGCCTCCCGCAAGGAACGGACAAGGATCGTGGCACCGTTTCTCCTGAGAGACTCCTGCGCGATGCTCCTCCTGGGAGCGTCGGAGAGCTGTCGCTCCAGCTCCCCGGGAAGCTCGAGAGACACCTTCCGGGAGGTCGTGATGCACAGCGCCGTCGCACGTTCGTCATGTTCCGCCTGAGCGATGATGTCCGCCGCGATGAACGCAACCGGCGCATCGTCATCGGCCACAATGACGACTTCCGTCGGGCCCGCGATCATATCGATCCCGACGACGCCGAAGACCTGCTTTTTCGCAGATGCGACGTAGGCGTTTCCGGGTCCCGTAATCTTGTCCACCCGCGGAATCGTCTCCGTCCCGTAGGCCAGCGCGGCAATTGCCTGGGCACCGCCGATCCGATAGATCTCCTTCACTCCGGATTCGGCGGCGGCTACGAGGACCTCAGGTGCAATCGTCCCGGCAGCATTAGCAGGTGTGACCATCACGATCCGCTTTACCCCGGCCACCGATGCGGGAACGGCGTTCATCACCACGGTCGAGAGGTATGCCCCTTTCCCTCCCGGGACATAGATCCCCACGCGATCGACCGGAGAATACCGCTGTGCCATGGTCGCCCCCTGACGTCTGAGCGTCCACGACTTCGGCAGTTGCCTCCTGTGAAATGCTGTGACGTTCCGAAGCGCGGTGCGCAAGGCGACAAGAAATGCAGATGACACCTGGCGATATGCCGCACGAATCTCCTCATCGCTTACCCGCAACGTTGCCGGAGTGAGATGGCATCCATCGAAACGGGAAGAATATTCGATCAACGCCACATCCCCCCTCCGGCGCACCTCGTTGAGAATTCCCTGCACCGCCGCGTCAACGCTCCCCTGCTCGTCCTGTTTCCGCGTCACCAGTTCCTCAATTGCCGCGGCGTCCTTTTCGTAGTCAAGAGTTCGCATAGACGACCTTGTCGAGATCCGTGATCAATCTGTTCACCGCCGCCGCCTTCATCTTCATGGCGGTCCTGTTGACGATAAGTTTTGAACTGACGCCGGCGACCTCTTCGATGATGCTCATCCCGTTCTCGCGGAGGGTCCTGCCTGTTTCCACGAGGTCGACGATCACATCCGCGAGACCGAGGAGCGGGGCGATTTCCACCGAACCCTCGAGGCGGACAATGTGGACGTGCGCGTTCCTTCCCTGAAAGAACTTGCTCGCCGTGCGCGGGTATTTCGTCGCAACCCGGATATTCTGGTGATAGGAGACAGTCTTTGCGTCCGGGCCGGCCACTGCGAGCCGGCATTTCCCGATCTGCAGATCCAGCGGCTCATTGACGTCGCTGTCAGCCTCACGAAGGATATCGCTGCCGACAATGCCGGCGTCGATCACGCCGGACTCGACATAGACGGGAATGTCCACCGGCTTGAGGGCGACGAACTGGTACCGTTCCGCCGTGTCCTCGAAGATCAGCGCCCGGGAAAATTGCGCCGTGGCATCGATGATGATCGATGCACGCCCGAGAAGCGCGAGCGCCGCATCATAGACGCGCCCCTTCGGAAGCGCAATGAGTAGTTTTCCGTTCATAAGAGCTCCGCCAGACCGTCGACAGCGAACGAAAATCCGACCGCGGGAAGCGCGCGGCCGTATTCCTGCAGCAGCGTATCGTAGCGGCCTCCGCTCCCCAGCTCGCTGGAAAGCCGGGGAGAGAAGAATGCGAACATGATTCCCGTGTAGAATTCCATTTCATCTATTTCCGTGAGATCGAAAATCACCCGATCGGACCACTTCGAAAGGGCGTCGGAGATCTGAAGGAGCGTGTCGATCGCCTCCCGCGTTTCATCGTTGTGAATCACGCCCGACGTCGCGACAAGCGCTTCCCTGCCTCCAACGCAACGACACACCACCTCCAATTGTTCGCGTACTTTGAGATCCACACCCTGTCGCTCGAGGCGGGCGGCGACACGGCGCATATCTTTGTGATCGATCTCCGTCTTGATGTTCTTCAAGCCGTCACCAGCCAACCCGAGGCTCCCGATCAGGCCGCGGAAGATCCCCGCGTGATTGATATGAAGCTGGACATCATGCATTCCGCCTGCTTCAAGGCACGCCAGGGCAGTCGTCAAAATTTCAACGTCCCCTTCCTTCGATCCCTTGCCGATCAGCTCCGCGCCGATCTGCCTGAACTCGTGGAATCGTCCGCGATGAAGATCCGCTTTCCGGTAGACGCTTCCGGCATACCAGAGACGATGAGGCATCGTATCACCGAGCGCCCCCGCAGCGACAATCCGCGCGATCGCCGGTGTAAAATCCGCCCTGAGGGAAAGCAGGTTATCGTCCCGATCCAGGAACTTGAAGGTGAGATCCTTCACGCTCTGATTGCCCCGTGCGTACACATCCAGAAATTCGACGCCTGAAGGGACGATCTCGTGATACCCGTTGCCGTCGAACACGCCGGCAAAGGTCGATTCTATCTTGCGGCGGGCGGCGGCTTCATCATAGAGGATGTCACGAAAGCCCGAAGGAAGTCCGATAGTATTGTTGTGTTGCATATCAGTAGACAGTGGACAGTAGACAGTGGACAGACGATAACAGCTTGTTTACAATGAATGTTTTATCGCACTTATTCGTCTATCATTGATAAGCGATAATTAAAACCAAAAGCCCTTCCTGGTTTTCCAAGAAGGGCTCTTTTCTGTGTTGCTGAACTCGATCAGCACGCCTTCGTTCGACCAGGTCACGACGGAGCGGCATCGCCATGATGATGGCGATGATGCACGTGCGCGTGATGGCCGAAAAGTCTCATTGGGAGGTGATAGGGTGCAAAGAATTGTAGCAACAAGTCAATCGCGATGTCCTCGTTAGATGACAGTCACATTCGCGGCTTGGAGGCCCTTGGGGCCTTTCTGCACTTCGAACTGCACTTTGTCGCCTTCGTTCAGGCTCTTGTAACCGCTGCCCACGATGGCTTTGAAGTGCACAAACACATCTTCGCCGGTTTCGCGCTTGATGAAGCCAAAACCCTTGGATGCGTTGAACCATTTAACGACGCCCGTTTCCATTGGACGTGCCTTTCATATGGTGAACAAAAGATCCGCTCGACTTGAGTCGAAAATGACGGACACGCGGTATACAGCGCGAGGTGTGCCTTGAAAACCCGAAAAGCCGCGTTCAGGACGTAACACTGCCCTAGTCGCGGCTTCAACGGTTCTGATGCGGTCTTTTGGATAACACCATACAACACGCCCCGAACCGGGGTGCAAAAGCTCAACAACGGCGTACTGTTACCGAGAGGATTATAATACATCAAATTGAAAAAAGCAAGTCAACGGACGAGCAATCTGACCGCTTCCACGCCATAATAGGCGAGCGCCGCGATCACCGCGGAAGCCGGAATGGTGAAAACCCACGCCCAGATCATGCGCCCTGCCACGCCCCAACGAACTGCCGACAATCGCTTTGTCGCACCAACGCCCATGATGGCGCCCGCGATCGTGTGCGTGGTGCTCACGGCAATCCCCCAATACGCAGTAAGGAGCAGGGTTATCCCTCCGGCGGTTTCCGCGCAAAAACCATCGGACGGCCGGAGGCGGGTAATTTTCGATCCCATCGTTTTGACGATCCTCCATCCTCCGAAGAGCGTCCCCATGGCAATCGCAAAATGACAAAGCAGCACCACCCAGAAGGGGACATGGAAGACAGGGAGAAGACCTGCCGTCACGAGGAGCCCGGTGATAATCCCCATGGTCTTTTGCGCATCGTTTGTTCCATGCCCCAGACTGTACAGGGCCGCCGATATGAGCTGCAGCCTCCGAAACGTCCTATCCACCCGCGAGTACGACAGGCGACGGATAAACCAGAGCACGACGACTTGCAGCATGTATCCCAACAACATGCCGATGAGGGGTGCGAGACCAATGAACAACATGGTCTTCCACCATGCGGCATAGATGATCGATCCAAACCCCGCCTTTGCTATCGCCGCTCCTGCATATCCCCCCATCAACGCATGCGATGAACTGGAGGGAAGCCCATAGTACCAGGTAATGAGATTCCATGCGATGGCGCCAAGCAAACCTCCCAGAATAACGAATTCATTCACGACGGAGAGTTCGATCAGTCCTTTGCCCATCGTATTCGCGATATTGACGTCGAACACGATGGCGGCAACGAGATTGAAAAACGCAGCCCAAATGACTGCCGAACGCGGCGTAAGGACTCTTGTCGAAACGATTGTCGCGATCGAATTCGCCGCATCATGAAATCCATTCAGAAAGTCAAAGATCAGCGCGACGAAGATGATCATTATGACAAAAAGAAGCATCGGAGGGGTCCGGATAATTAGCGGGAGAAGATGCCTAGCCGTTCTTTACCAGAATTGACTCAATGACGTTCGCGGCGTCTTCACACTGATCCGTCGCCGTTTCCAGACTCACGAGAATCTCCTTCGTTTTGATCAGCAGAATCGGATCTGTGCACGTCTCAAAGAGATGTGCAATGGATCTCTCGAATAGATCATCAGCTTCATTCTCAAGACTGTTGATCCGCACGAGGCAGTCCCGCATCTTCTCGGCGTGGTGGAAATCGCGAAGCAAAGGAATGGCGGTATGCAACTCGACCACCTGATCGTATATCATCAGGGCGAGTTGCTGCTGGTCCTCACTTAGTTGTTCCACTCTGTAAAGGATGATCCTCCCCGAGGCCCCCTGGAGATAGTCCAGGATGTCGTCCAGCTTCGAGGCCAGCTCGTGAATATCTTCACGATCAAAAGGAGTGATGAACGTCCCGGCAAGTTCGGAGAATATGGTATGAGTAATCTCGTCGCCTTTATGTTCGAGCTCCTCGATGCGTCGGATTTTCTGTGCCCGCTCCTCCTTCGACATGTCGGGAGTCATTAGATCCCGGAATAACGTCGCGGCGTTCAGAAGATTCTCGACGTCTCTTTCGAACAATCCGAAGAACTTGTCATCTTTGGGCAACAATGCATGGAGAATCGTATCGAGACGCATGAAGGTTCCTGACCCTTGGGGGAACAATGAACGAAGAGAACAAAATGAAGGCGGTACACAGGTAATATACGCAGAATTCCAGCAAATCGGAAATATGCACAGGAGGAAGGCAGAGAATTCTAGTCTTCTTCGGAGATGCGCCTCCTCAGTTTCTTGATTTTGCTCCTCCTGACCTTTGAGAATGCACGCCGGACCCGCGACGCTCTCGTGGCGGCCGTCTGGTGCCTTGGCGTAGGTTCCCGAATGGCTTCACGAAGGATGTCCACCAGCCTCGAGACCGCATCTTCGCGGTTTGCCCATTGGCTCCTCGATCCGTCTGCGATGACGTGAAGAAAGCCGCGGTCGTCGAGCCGGCGGGTCAACTTTGCGATCATGTACGCTCGCTTTTCTTCTCCCACCCCGTTCAGTCTCCCCGGATCAAAAAGGACCTCGACCTTTGAAGCCACTTTGTTGACGTTCTGTCCTCCCGGTCCGGACGATCGGGAAAATCGGAACTTCAGTGCACCATACGGAATCGCAATCGACCGCGTAACTGGAATATCGCGCATCCCGGGCTCGCCCGTCGCCTGTCCCGGCGATCCTAAGACTCCGTCTTGTTTGAATCTCATAGCGGTTCTCCGTATGTTCCAGCACTGTTCGCATCACTCTCCTTGACCCCATGACCATCACCGCCCCTCACGGTTACTCCATCACGATCAATCAGGGGAAAGGGCTCGGCTCTCCTTGGATCGTGCGCATTCACAAGAAGGCCTTTCTTGGCAGGCGCGTGATCTCGTCGGATTGGTTTCTCGAACAGGAACAAGCTGAACGCTTTGCGAAAGATGCCGCACGATTGCTCCAGGATAATCGCGAGGCCCCTCTTCTGAAAGACAGACTCCCCGGCTGGACGCTTCGACGACCCACCCGCTGACCTGCATATCTCACGCAGATCAATTCACCTTTGGTTGATCAAGGATCGCAGCCAGATCCGACGGCCGCGTCACGGGCAGGTTGCAGGCGAAATTCTCACAGACGTATGCGGCAGGACGGCCCGAGTCGAGAGGGAGACCGCGGATCAAGCCGGCAAGATCACGGAGCTCCGCTTGCTTGCCGGGATACACCGGCACGATGACCGCCCGTGGGAGATACCGCATGCGAACCTCCTTTTCGAGCGCCATCGTCGTCGAGTCGTTGCGGGGCCCGACCAGGACGATCTCCGACGCAGGACCCAGGCATTGGTCGAGCGCGGACATCATGTTGGGCATGGCCACCGGCTGCTGCGCGAGCAAAGGTGAGAATGCCGCGAGAGTTTTTTCCGCGATGGTTCGCCACTCCGGCCGGTCAAGGAGCGCTGCAAGTCGAAGGAGGTTGAGAACGGCAATGGAGTTTCCGCTTGGTTCGGCTCCGTCATAATGTTCCTTCAGCCGCGCGATGACCGTAGGGTCCCCGAGCGCCGTCTCAAAAAAGCCCCCATGCTCCTTGTCATGGAGAAGCTCGATCATCGTCTCTGTCAGTTCGCGCGCAGGAGACAACCACCGGGATTCTCCCGTTGCGCTGTAGAGTTCGAGAAGGCCGTGGACGACGAACGAATAGTCTGCAAGATGGCCGTCGAGGCCCGCGAGCCCGTCGCGGAATCGGCGAAGAAGCCGCCCTGAGGACTTGTCCCGAAGACTCTGCAGTACGAAATCCGCCACCGCCTTTGCCGCATCGACATAGGATGTCGATTTCAGCACGCTCCCGGCCCTCGCCAGTGCTCCGATGACGAGCCCATTCCATGCGGACAGGATCTTTTCATCGCGGAAAGGGCGCGGTCGTTTCGAACGTTGAACATGGAGCGTCTCCTTGCCCCTGGAGAGGAGCGCCTTCAACTCTTCTTCTGATAGTCCCGCTATTTTTGAGAGGGTTTCCACATCCTCGGAAATATGGAGTATGTTCTTCCCCGCAAATTCTCCCTGTGGATCCACTGTGGCATTGCCCTCGTCGTCTACGCCATACCTCAGCGAAAGGATCCCGCCGTCGTGCTCACCCAGTATCTCAAGTATCTCTTTCTTTGTCCAAAGATAGAACGCCCCTTCCCCCTTCTCGTCGGAATCCGAGCTCGTCAGGCTGTCGGCATCCTCCGCCGAATAGAAGGCCCCCTGGCTATCGCGCATGTCGCGAAGAAGATAGTCCGCAGTCGAGCGAACCGCTTCCGCAAATAAGGATTTCCGAGTGACCAGGTACCCGCTGAGAAACACGTCGATCAACTGCGCCTGGTCATAGAGCATCTTCTCGAAATGCGGCACCCGCCATTCAGGATCCACGGCATATCGGTGAAAGCCACCGCCAAGATGATCGAATATTCCGCCGTCCGCCATGGCATCAAGCGTTTTCTCCACCATGGTTAGCGCAGCTGGGACGCCTGTTCTGGAGTAATAGCGGAGCAGGAATTCGAGCACGACGGGGCGCGGAAACTTCGCGCTGTGGCCGAATCCCCCCTGCACGGAATCGAAGGTCGACCTGAGCTGCTCGTAGCACTGATCGAGCGCCGATTTGCCGGGAAGCGCATCGCCCCGGACGGCGCCCGAAACATCCTGAAGAAACAACGCGAGGTTCCCTGCAGACTCCTCGACTTTGCTTCGTTCCATGCGCCAGACGTCGGAGATTCTCTGGAGCAGCTCCACGAGCCCGATCCGGCCGTACTTTTGCATGGGAGGGAAATACGTTCCTCCGTAGAACGGCTTCAGCGCCGGCGTGAGAAACATCGTCATCGGCCACCCGCCGGATTCTCCCATCGCCTGAAGTGCCGTCATGTAGATGCGGTCGATGTCGGGCCTCTCCTCCCGGTCGACTTTGACGGGAACGAATCGTTCGTTGAGGATTTCCGCGATGGTTGTGTTTTCGAACGACTCACGCTCCATCACATGGCACCAGTGACACGTGGAATAGCCCACGGAAAGAAACAACGGCTTGTCCTCGGAGCGCGCTTTGTGAAACGCCTCCTGACCCCAGGGAAACCAGTCGACCGGGTTGTGCGCGTGCTGGAGAAGATACGGACTCTTCTCATGGATCAGCCGATTCGCTCCGATCCCTGGAAGTTTTGCCTTAGTATGGTCCATTGCCGGTTGTCAAGGAATTCATTTCACGCGGCAGCGGCGCCTGCCTCGCCTTCGAGATTTTCACCCACCTGCTGACGCCACATCGCATAATACAGTCCTTTGAGATCGAGGAGCTCCTCGTGACGTCCCTGTTCAACGATGGTTCCTTTCTCCAGAACATAAATGCGGTCCGCGTGAAGGATGGTGGAGAGCCTGTGCGCAATGAGGACAGTGATCACCTCCTGGTTATCCGACACCTGTCGTATCGTCTCGGTAATCCCATGTTCAGTCAGGGAATCGAGAGAGGAGGTTGCCTCGTCGAACACGAGAAGATCGGGCCGGCGCAGGAGCGCGCGAGCGATGGCGAGGCGCTGTTTCTCACCACCCGAAACCTTCACTCCGCCTTCGCCGATCAGCGTGTCGAGACCCTTGTCCGCCCGGGCCAGGAGCGGATCGCAGGCCGCTTTATGCAGCACATCAAGACATTCTTCATCGCTTGCAGTCGGATTGACGAAGAGAAGGTTCTCGCGGATCGTCCCGGCAAAGAGCTGAGTCTCCTGTGTGACGATGCCGATGCGCTCGCGGAAGGCGTCGAGATCGATCGTTTCGGCCGGGTTCCCATTGTAGAGAATTGCTCCGCGCTCGGGGTGATACAACCCAAGGAGAATCTTCACGAGCGTGCTCTTTCCGGCGCCGGACGGGCCGACAAAGGCAATGGTCTCTCCCCCGGTCACTTCGAATGACACGCCATCCAGCGCGTGCCTCGAGGACGACTGATGCCGGAAGGAGACGCGCTCGAATACCAGTCGCGTGAGCTTCCCCACGGCGACGGGAGATGCCGGTTTGGTCTCGATCGGTAGTTTGAGAAGGTCTGCAAACGTCATGAGCGACACCTCCGCTTCGCGATAAATATTCACGACGTTCCCGATTTCCTGCAGCGGACCGAAAATGAAGAAAGAATAGATGAAGAGGGAGAAGAACTGGCCGACCGTAATCAACTGGGCGAAAATTAGGTAGAGCATGAGGAAGAGGATGCTTGTCCTCAGGAAATTCACCGAGCTCCCCTGGATGAAACTCAGCTTCCGGACATAACGCACCTTCTTCAGCTCGAGCGAAAGGATCTTCTCGGTCGTCGCGTTCAAGCGACGTACCTCCTGATCGGCAAGGCCGAGACTCTTCACAAGCTCGATGTTGCGCAACGACTCGGTCGTAGCGCCGGCGAGAGCGGTGGTCTCGGCGACAATCGTCCGCTGGATGGTTTTGATTTTCTTGCTGAGCACAGAGCTGAGAACACCGAGCACCGGAACGGTGGCGAAGAATGCAGGAACGATGATCCAGTGGACCGAAAACCCGTAGATCATCACAAAGATGACGCCGATCAACGTCGTGAAGACGATGTTGATCATGGCGGAAACCAGCCGCTCGACATCGGAGCGGACCTTCTGAAGCTTGCCGAGCGCTTCCCCGCTGCGCTGATCTTCAAACTTCTCATACGGCAGTCGAAGCGAATGCGCAAGGCCGTCGGCATACATCTGCGCACCGAGGCGCTGGGTGATGACATTGATATAGTAGTCCTGGAAATTCTTCGCCACCCGCGAGACGAACGCAACGCCGACGGCAGCAAGGAGCAACAGCGAGACACCCTGGAAGAACTGCCCCGTGGTGTATTCCCGGAATCGAGTCGCGTAGCGATCGATGACCTGTCGGAAAATCAGTGGATCTAAAAGAGAGAAGACAATATTGACTGCCGCCAGGAAGAGGGCGAGGAGTATCAGCTTCCAGTAGCGCCGGAGGTAGGGTGCAAGGGTTTTCATGCAAAGAACGCGTGTTGTGCCTGAATGCTTTCATGATACATATTCCACCGCTGATATGCACAATCATACGAAGGGCATTCCCTGCCGGAATCATTGAATTTGGCAAGGATTCTTCGTATGTTGCGTTGGAACACCGGGGCTGTAGCTCAGTTGGGAGAGCGCGTGAATGGCATTCACGAGGTCAGGGGTTCGATCCCCCTCAGCTCCACGATCCCGCTCTCTGGCGACGCCAGAGAGCGGGATCGAATTACCGATTATCCATATCCCATCGATAACGGGTAATCATTCCCGCCTTCCTTTTTTGGCCACCTGACCACCTTCCTCCAGCCTTGATCCGAAATCTGCCTCTCTGCATTGCTGGAGCAGCCTTTTTGTGCTTCCTCATTGGCACAAAATCTGCTAACTCCTGACGCATTGTCGGTGCTGCGTTGATGGCACCATTCACAGGTACAAGAATGCTTGAACGGAGGGTGGCGTTATGCCTCTTATTCAGTGGGATGATTCTCTCAAGGTTAATGTGATGATCTTCGATCAGCAACATCAGAAGCTCGTCGGGATGATCAATGAGCTTTACGACGCGATGAAAGAGGGGCGGAGCAAGGAAGTCCTCGGCAAGATCCTTGATGGACTGGTGGACTACACGATCACTCACTTCACCATGGAAGAGAAGGTCATGGAGCAACACAAATACCCGGCCTACACGAAGCAGAAAAGGGAGCATGAGAATCTGACCACCAGTGTGCGCATCCTGCAGGAAAAGTTCAAAGGTGGGAAGACGTCCGTAAGCATCGATACGCTGAGCTTCCTCAAAAGCTGGCTGACGGACCACATCAAGGGTTCGGACAAAGCGTATGGCCCGTACCTCAACTCCAAAGGGGTCCGGTAGGGTTCAGTCGCTGTTTCACCAAACACGCAACACGCGAACACATAACGCAAAGGCCCGCATCGCACGCGGGCTTTGCGTTTCCACGGCTCCTCGTTGAAATTTCCCGGCTTTCTCCGTACTTTGTTCAGCCACCATCCTCATACGCCCTCGGCGACTTTCATGCCTTACCAACCATCTCACTGCCCTATCGCAACCATCGGTGGCTCCATTGCGGTTTTCCGATCACACTCTCCACGACAGGAACAACAATGAGCGACATCGGCCTCGCCTTCAGCGCTCCGTTCAAAGACCCCGACTGGGGGATGAAATTCACCATCGGCGCGCTTGTCGTGCTGCTTTGCATCACCGGGCTGGGGATTTTCGTTCTTGCGGGCTACTTCGTGCAGTTGACGCAACGAGTGATGCGACAGGAACAGCATCCCCTTCCCGCCTGGACCGACCTTGGAGTGAAACTCATTATTGGTGTGAAGTACGCCGTGGTCTGGATCCTCTATGCGCTTCCGGTGATCCTGCTTGCCATACCGATCGCGATCCTGACGGCGCTGGTGGCCGTGCAAGAGCCCACGGCCTCCATGGCGATATTCACTTCGATGTACTTTGTCGTTTTTGCGCTGATCGTGGTAGTGTACAGCGTTCTCGTCTCGCTGCTCACTCCCATCATCGCCTTCCGGTTTGCCGCCCGCGAGAAAATATCCGATGCGCTTGACCTCGTCGCGATCTTCAGAACATTCAAGGCGAACTGGGAAGGCACGGTCGTCGTGGCTCTCCTCGCTGTTGTCGTCCAGGCATTGGGGGCATTCGGTCTGATCGGTCTAATTGTCGGCGTGCTGTTTACGATGTTTTATGTGTACATGGTGTCTGCGTATCTGTACGGTTTGTTGTATTGTGATTATCGGAAGAAGGGCGGTGAGGCATTGGTGTGAAGAAGATGCTCGGGTTGTGCGGCGGGGCCCTGCTGCTTCTCGCTGGCGGATGCAAAGACGTAAATCCGGGATTGGCCAACGGCCAAAGCCCCTCGAATATATATTTCCCCGCGAACAATGTCAGCTATTCCAAGCAGGTCCAACCGTTGTTCGATCAAGCATGCTCCCTGGTGGGATGCCACGATGACGGGGCCCATGAAAGCGCATTGCGTTTGACAAGCTATGCAAACCTGATGTTTCAGCTGCCGGGAATTGTTGTGGCGGGCAAGCCCGATCAAAGCGAGCTCGTGCTTCGAATCCAGGGAAGCATCGGCCAGCGAATGCCGCCGAGCACAAACCAGCTCAACGACAATCAAGTCAACGGCATCAGGACATGGATAGTGGAAGGCGCAAAGAACAACTAGGGGCTAGGGGCTGAGGACTAGGAGCTTGCTCACGGTCTCATCGTCTCAAAGTCCCCGAGTCTCCCCCGTTCTCCCCATCTCCCACTCTCCCTATCTCCTAGCACACATGCCTATTATCGGCTCCTGGGGTTCCGTCCCCAGTGCAGCTTCGCCCTCAGCACGTCAAAGTACGACTTGTCGGGACGCTTGACAAGGCGGACGGGGAATGCGGCTTTCCTGACATTCAGCTCGATGGGCGGTCGGAGCGGCACCTGCGTCTGTCCGTCGATGGACACCAGGATTTCGTCGCTTGCCGATTGCACAATGACTTTAATGAGACTGGTCTCCGGGACGATCAATGGACGGCCGCTGAGCGTGTGAGGAGAAATCGGGGTAATGCCGAAGACGCGACTGGCGGGCGTTACGATCGGACCGCCGTTGGAAAGCGCATACGCCGTGGATCCGGTGGGCGTGGAGATGATCAGACCGTCACCGCGGTACGTCACCGCGTAGTCGCCGTCGATGTGTGTTTCGACATCGATCACGCGCGAGGAACGCGATTTGTCCACGACCACATCGTTCACTCCATGAAACGTCCTCCCCGGCGCTGAAGGGGTCGTTGCCTCGAGGACCAGCCGCTCTTCGACGCGGTACCGCCCGGCGAGAAGATCCCGCGTCGCCGTGGGCAGCTCCTCCGGCGTCACTTCGGCAAGGAATCCCAGCTTCCCCAGGTTCACGCCGAGGATCGGGGTACTTCGCTCTCCTACTTCCCGTGCCGCCGCCAGGATGGTCCCGTCGCCGCCGAATGAGACGAGAATATCTGCGCCTGCAGAGGCAACCGACGTTTGACAGACGTGTCCGGCCGAAATACTCTCATCGACGGCCGCAAGCAGTTCTGCAATGCGCCGGTCGACAACGTAATCAATCCCCATATTCTCCAGAGCCCGCGCAAATGCTGCAACGGCCTTCCGCAGCCCGGGCTTGTTGAGGTTCCCGCTGATTGCGAGTTTCATCCCTGTTTTTCACCGGTTGAAGAATCGCCGTGTCCCGCTGAGGGCTCTGGTTTGCCCGCCTCATCCACATAGTTGAGCCGGAGTTCATGCAGGATCTGGCTGAGGAATCGTTCTTCATCGTCCGTGAGGTTTCCCTTCGTCTTCTCCCGGATCATGTCGAGCATGTCGATCGAGGCCTGGGCCCCCTGCAAATCCCGCTCAATCTTGTCCGAGAGAGGATTCTTCACCTTCCCGAGCTGCTGCATCGTTGCCGAGTGCAGCGAAAACACCAGCTGCATAAAAAGAAATCGGTGCTTCTCCTTTTGTTCCATGCTCGCACTCCTTTCAACGTGAAGTCCGCGCAAGGTCCCACAGCTTCGCGTACTTCACAAATACGTAGGCTGATGAGACAACGCAAAGTATCAATCCATGGACCCCGTCGAGAAAGCCCAGGCGAAAGATGTACATCCGAAGGAACGTGAACGGCGGGCGAAAAACGAGGTCCGTGAGACCTGCCGACCGTCCCCTGCTGAGAAGATCCTCGGCGGCAAGACTCGTGTACGTGTTGAACTTCTTGAAATAGTGGTCAAGGTCTCCATCGGTAAAGTGCAGGAGATCATTCTTGAGATGACCGGGGGATCCATCGAGCGACAGTTGCTCGTGGACCTTGGTTTCGCTGAAGTGCGCCCGACCGCGCCGGAAGAGCCTGACGATTCGCCCCGGGTACCATCCGCAGTGGCGGATCCACTTCCCGAGAAAGTACGCTCTCCGTGCAAGGTCAAAACCCGAGAGGTCCTGAGGATCGTCCCTGACCACCTGCCGGATCTCTTCACCGAGCTCCGGCGTGACGCGCTCATCCGCATCGAGCCAGAGGATCCAGTCCCCTTTTGCCTGTTCCAGCGCCCGGTTGCGCGCGTGTCCGTAACCCTTCCACGCGATCGTGATGATGTCCGGGGTGAACGTCCGTGCCAACGGCACGGTTTTGTCGGTGCTGCCGGAGTCCACCACAATGATCTGGTCCGCCCACCGGACCGTCTCCAGACACTCCGCGATGTTCCGTTCTTCGTTCAACGTCAGCGTTACCACAGTGAGCGTCGCCATCTCAGGAACCTGGCAATTCAGGAACAACCTTGTTGACGGCAAGCGACAACCCGACGGAAATCCAGAAGAGAATCACCACCTCCTGGTCGCCGAACGTCCAATCGGTGAGACCGGCAATCTGGAAGCCGATGAAGACCGCGATCGCGCCGAGGCTCACCGCCGCCGGGAACCAGTGCGTCTGGACCCGCCGGAAGATCCTCGCCTCCGCAACGACAATGGCCACGAAGAGCAGCAGGATCGCCGTCAGTCCGACTGCTCCCTCGGTCACAAGAAACTGCATCACGATATTGTGCATATGGCCCAGGCGCTCGATAGGATCGTCAGGCCTCATGTGCCGACCGATCAAATCTCCGAGATCGGTGTCCCCCACGCCAAGCACCGGATGTTCCCTGAAACTCTCGAGTCCGATCCGCCACAACATCAGGCGCGTCTGGTTGTCATGATGATGAATGTTCGTAATGCTTTCAAGCCGCCCCAGCACATACGGCGAGGCAAACATAAACAGGATCGCAATTCCCGCGACGAGGGCGATAACGAGTCGACGGTTCGCTATCAGCGCAATGACCAGGGCGCCGATCACCGCAGCCACAAACGGACCGCGTGTCACGGTTGCATACAGGGCGACAATGACAGGCAAAAGCGTTACGGCAGCCACGATACGAACCTTGATTGGCACGCGCGGCATGACCGCAAACGGCAGGAGCAGAAGAAACGCAATCATCATCAGCTCTGACGTCGTCATGTAAAATTGGAAAATGCCGAGCCGGACAATCTCACCTGGCGGCGAAAGAACCAGCTTCGCCAGGCCGATGAGAGACACGGCGATCCCGGCACCCAGGAGGACGACAACGGTCCGTTTGACTAATGCCTCCGTGACGATCCACGTGCTGATGAAGTAGACGATCCCGATCAGGAGGAGGCGTTTCGAGAATACGATCGACTGTACCACATCCTGAGAAAACACCGTGGTGATGATCTGCACAACCAGATATGCAAGAAAGAACCAGTCGAAGGGTGTCCGGGTTATCAACACCTTCCGCTCGACGAGCATCATCAGGACCCAACAGATGGCCATGACGCCGAGGGCGATCGAATTTACGGCAATGGAGAAGAATTCTGACGCGAGGAATACATAGAATGCGCCCAGCATGACGCGTTGCAGGGTGGCGCCGACGGGAGTGCGAAGGACGGGAGCGGCGGATCGCGCTTCCACCGATTCAGAGTCGGAACTGGAGATCATAGAGTTTTCGATAGAGCCCGCTTTCGTTCTCAAGCAGATCGGCGTGTTTTCCCGTTTCGACGATCCGGCCGTTCTCGACGACGATGATGCGGTCTGCGTGTTGTACCGTGGAAAGGCGATGCGCGATGACGATCGACGTCCTTCCTGCCATCAGTCGTTCGATCGCCTCCTGGACGAGGATCTCGGACTCGGTGTCGAGCGAAGACGTGGCTTCGTCGAGAATCAGGATCGGCGGGTTCTTCAGAATCGCGCGGGCGAGCGCGAGCCGCTGGCGTTCCCCGCCGGAAATCTTGACGCCGCGTTCCCCGATCAAGGAATCATACCCTTCAGGCATTTCGGAGATGAATGCATGGGCGTTCGCCGCGCGGGCGGCCGCGATGATTTTGTCGATCGGACAATTGTCGAGACCGTAGGCAATATTGTTCCGGACGGTATCGTTGAAGAGAATCGTCTCCTGCGTGACGATGCCGATCTTGTCCCTGAGCGACCGGATCTCGATCGAACGCAGGTCGAGCTCATCCAGGGTAATGCTGCCGCCCGTTGGATCATAGAAGCGCGGAACAAGATCCACCAGCGTGGACTTGCCGGCACCGCTCGGGCCCACGATCGCAACCACCTCCCCCTTGCGGATCGTGAGATCGATGTGCTCGAGGACCGGATCCCCGTCTCCGTAGCGGAAGCTGACATTGTGGAACTCGATGGACCGGGAGAATGCATCGATGCGGATGGCATCCGGCGCATTCTTGATATTCGGCTCGGTGTCAAGGATCTCAAACACGCGCTTCCCTGCCGCGGTGGCTTCCTGGAACCGGTTGTTGATATTGCTGAGTTCCTTGATGGGCGGCATCAACTGAAAGATGGCAAACAGGAACCCCAGGAACTCGCTCCCCTTCATCGCTCCCTGGGAGAGCACCTGCATTCCTCCGTACCAGACGATCACGCCTCCAGCTGCCGCGCTCAGGAACTCTGTCGTAGGCGAGGCAAGGTTCCGGATTTTCGTAACACCCATGACCGTCCGGAGAAGTCGCAGTCCTTCATTGCCGAACTTCTTGTTCTCAAAACCCTCCATCCCGAACGCCTTGACCACCTTGACGCCGGAAATCGTCTCCTGCAGGATCGACGTCAGATCGGCAAGTTTCTGCTGAATCAAACCGCTTTCACGATGCACCCGCCTCCCGACCGAGGAGATGACCAACAGTGCCACCGGAAATACGACGAAGGCCAACAACGTCAGCTTCCAGCTGAGCATGACGGCAATCGAGAGGTACACCACGATCAGCAACGGCTGCATCACCAGCGTATGGAAGGTCGCTGAAATCCCCGAGTTGATAATCGGGACGTCGTTCATGACCCTCGAAATCAGGTTGCCCGTCCGTTCATTCGTAAAATACCCGAGTGGCAATTCGTGAATGTGCCGGTAAAGGTCGTTCCGCAGATCTTTGACCAACCCCTGTTCCACATCCACCATGAGGTTGGACTGAAAGTACGCGGCAAGGTTCTTGAGCAGGAACGCTGCAACCATCACCACACAAATGTTCCGGAGAGAAGCGGAAGGATCACCCGTGAAGACCAGCGCTTGAAACCAGCCGGCCAGAGTAACCTTGAGCGATACAAGCCACCCGGGGAGAATTGACGGAACAGCGCTGACGACACCGGCAGCCTTCTCCGGTCCCTGGAACAGTGTCTCCAACAGTGGGATGGTCAGGTAGATGGAGAGTCCGCTGAATATCGAGAAGAGCACGGAGCAGAGCACGGAGAGACCGAGCATCCCCCGGTACGGCCTGACGTAGAACAGTATCCTGCGGGCAAGATTCATTGCTTATGCTTCAGCGCATTCAATTGCACATTCGTGATCGGCGGAATCGCGCCCTGGCCTTCGCGGGAACGCTCCCGGTACTCCCAGATCTTGGCATACAACAGCATGGAGTACGTGGCATCGAGGAGTGCAAGGATGAACCCATGCATTCCGTCCTTGTATCCCTTCTTCGAGATGAACATCCGGAGAAAGTGTGAGAGTGGGCTGAGGAGGATCTTGTGCCAGGGAGCTTCGATGCCGGGCTTGGCGTTCAGCTTGTTCGAGACCTGAAGTGAGGTGTAGTCATTCATCTTTTCCACGTACGAGTAGATCGTCGGGTATGTGTGGTGAAGCAGGAGTCCGCTCATCCGTCCGCGATGGCCGTCAATCCTGAACCCTCCGTGGACCTCCTGGTGTTCGGGGTGGTAGGCGCCTTTCCGGAAAAGGCGAACCTGGTAATCCGGGTACCACCCCCCGTGTTCTATCCATTTCCCGAAGGCGTACGGCTTCCGGAGAATCTCGAAGCCGTTGCACTCGGTTCCTGAGGTCAACATGGCGCGGATTTCTCCGGCGAGCTCCGGTGTCATCTCTTCGTCCGCGTCGATAATGAACACCCACTCGCCCTCTGCGTACTGAATGGCGCGTTCCACCTGCCGGCTCGAACCGGGATATTCGTGCTGGTAGATCCTGGCGGTATAGGTACGGGCCCGTTCGACCGTTTTGTCCCAGCTGAACGAATCAACCACGACAATTTCGTCCGCCCACCGCACGCTCCCGAGGCACCGGTCGATGTTACGTTCTTCATTCAGTGTGGTAAGCACAGCGGACAATCGTTCCATGCCTTACCGGACAACGAAGTTCACAAGTTTATCTTTGACAACAATAGCTTTGACGACCGACTTGCCGTCAAGATGCCGGTTCACGTTGTCGTCCGTTCTGGCAATCCTCTCCAGATCTGCATCGGCGGTCCCTCGCGGCACGCTCATTCTTCCCCGCACTTTCCCATTGACCTGGACGACGATCTCGATGCTCGTGGAAATCAGCTTCGCCGGATCGTACGACGGCCAGGGCTCGTACGCGATCGACGTCGAATGACCCAGAATCGCCCAGAGCTCCTCAGCGAGGTGAGGCGCAAACGGCGAGACCAGCTTCACGAACGGTTCGAGAACCTGCCGGGGCCTTTCGGGATGCTGCATGACGGTGTTGACGAAGATCATCATCTGGCTGATCGCCGTGTTGAATCGCAACGCCTCGATGTCTTCTCCGACTTTCTTCACCGTCGTGTGAAATTCCCTCTCGACATCGTCGGACATCGTCGCCTCGCGGACGGCGGCGTCCAGGGATCCCGTCTCATCGGCATACAGCCTCCACACTCTTCCGAGGAAGCGCGACACGCCTTCGACGTTCCTTGTGCTCCACGGCTTCATTTCCTCGAGCGGTCCCATGAACATCTCGAACATCCGCATGGCATCCGCACCGTATTGCTGGACAACTTCGTCGGGATTCACGACGTTGCCGCGCGATTTCGACATCTTGCGCGAATCCTCACCCAGGATGATCCCCTGATGCCGGAGCTTCATGAACGGCTCCCTGGTGCTGACGTAGCCGAGATCAAAAAGCACCTTGTGCCAGAAGCGTGCATACATGAGGTGAAGAACGGCGTGCTCGGACCCGCCGATGTACAGATCCACGGGCATCCAGGCACGCTCCACCGCTGGATCGCAGAGAGCAGTTGCGTTGGCGGGATCGAGGAATCGAAGATAATACCAGCACGAACCGGCCCACTGCGGCATGGTATTGGTTTCCCTGCGCCCGCGTTTCCCGGTTTTCGGATCGACGATGTCCACCCACTCCGGCGCCAGCGTGAGAGGAGATTCCGTCGTCCCACTCGGCTGGAATTTTTTCAGATCCGGAAGAAGCAGCGGCAGGTCCTTCTCCGGCACAGCCTCCATCGTCCCATCGTCCCAGTGGATAATGGGAATCGGTTCGCCCCAATACCGTTGTCTCGAGAACAACCAGTCGCGAAGCTTGTACTGAATCGCCGCCTTCCCCAGGCCGTGTTGGCTCAGCCACGCGACGATGCGCTCCTTCGCCTCTGCCGTGGTAAGACCGTTGAGCGACACCTCCGCATTGGATGAGTTGACCGCCGTCCCGTCCCCTGTCCACGCCTCTTTTTCGATGCTTCCCCCGGAAACGACCTGCACGATCGGCAGGTGGAATTTGCTCGCAAACGCAAAATCACGTTCATCGTGGCCGGGTACCGCCATGATCGCACCGGTCCCGTAACCCATCAGGACATAATCGGCGATCCACACGGGAATATCCTTTCCCGTCGCCGGGTTGGTGACAAATCCACCGGTGAACACGCCGGTCTTTTCGGTATCGATTCCCCGGTCGAGATCGCTTTTCAACGTCGCCTTGTTCCGATAGTCATCCACTTCCGCACGTTGACCCGGTATCGTAAAGAGATCGACATAGGGATGCTCCGGTGCCAGGACCATATAGGTCGCACCAAAGATGGTGTCGGGGCGCGTCGTGAAGACCGTGAGATGGCGGTCCGCCTGCTTCATCGGGAATCGGATTTCGGCTCCGTCGGACCTGCCGATCCAGTTCCGTTGTTGTTCAAGCGTCGATGTGGGCCAATCCAGCTCTTCCAAATCCCGAAGCATGCGTTCCGCATAGGCGGTGATGCGCATCATCCACTGCCTCATCGGGCGTCGCTCGACCACATACCCCTTGTCCGTCCATTCCGTCACCTCTTCATTGGCAAGGACGGTCCCCAATCCGGCGCACCAGTTCACGGGGATTTCCGCAACGTAGACCATCCGGAATTTAGCGAGGAAGTCGTGCTGCTGTTTCGGTGATCGGGCCTTCCAGTCGGTGGCGGAGATCTGTTCACACCCGGGGATCTGCATCGAGCCGCGTTCGTTCAGCTCCTGCACGAGGGTCTCGATCGGTCGGGCTTTGTCTGCGCGGATATCGTACCAGGAGTTGTAGATCTTCAAAAAGATCCACTGCGTCCACCGGTAGTACTCCGGGTCGGTGGTGTTGATCTCCCGTGACCAGTCGTAACTCAGCCCGAGCATTTTGATCTGGCGGCGGAACGTGTCGATGTTCTTTTCCGTCGTGATTCTCGGGTGAATGTTCGTCTGCATCGCATAGCGTTCAGCGGGGAGACCGAATGCATCCCATCCCATGGGATGGAGCACGGAAAACCCCTTCATCCTTTTGTACCGGCAGAGGATGTCCGTCGCGGTGTACCCTTCCGGATGGCCGACGTGTAGGCCTGCCCCGCTCGGATAAGGGTACATGTCGAGAATGTATGCCTTCGGTCCTTTCGGCAGACTGGGCGTTGCAAAGGTCTTCTGCTCCTCCCAGTAACGTTGCCACTTTGATTCAATGGTTTGGAATGGGTAACCCATCGTCTGGACTATTCCTCTTACGGTGTGGTGTTCTCTGCCGCGCGATCCTTCTTCGCAACGCCCTTCCCTTCTTCCCCGTCCTTCACTTTGTTGAGATACAAAAGTGCCGTCATCACGCTGCCTAGCCGCATCCGGTCCCTGATTTCATCCGCCGTCGCGCCGGCTTCCGCCATGAGCACCGCCGCGGTGTGGCGCAGGGAATACGGCGTGACCTGGCGGAGGCGGCCTTTCTTTACGCCGGCCACTTCGAGATAATGATTCACGCGCTCCCGGACGCCGCGTGTCGTCATGCGCTCTCCACGCGTCCGGTTTCCCGCGCTTGCAAACAGCGGATCGCGGGGCGACGGCGATCCGCGGACGGAGAGATATTGTTCCAGCACGATGCGGACGTTTGGTGGAATCTGTACCACCGCATCCTTGGTCAACCGTCCCTTCCCCTGAACGCGCAGGGTCGATTCTCCGTCCCGCAGCACGAGATCTTCGGAGTTCGCGCGGATGATTTCGATTTCCGAAAGGCCGCACAGGACCATGAGCTTGATGAATGCCAGGTCGCGAAGTCCGAGTTCATCGCCCGGATGCACCGCATCAAGGACAGCCCTGACTTCTTCTGCGGAGAGCGTCTGCCGGGAGTGAGCGGTCGGTCTGCCTGAGCCTCCTACCGTCCGTGCAGGATTTTCCCTGAGAATGCCTCGCTGGGTGAGAAAGTCACAAAATTGCCGCACAGCGGTGAGGTAGGTGGAGACGGAAACTTGTGAGAGCTGTTTTTCCTGAACCAGATGATTCTTGTACCTCACAATGTCGTCCTTCACAAACCGGCACTTCCTGTCCACCTTGTACCACCGGAGAAACTCTCGCAGCGCACGTTCATACGTGCCGCGTGTCTCCGGCGCCCGTCCCCTCAAGCTCCTCACAAATCCATCGTACTGCTTCCGGAGGCCGCCTTGCGTAAGCTTGATAGGGGTAAGAGTTCGGGGACGCATCGGGATGTTGTTGTGAGAGAGTGGCAGACCGGCTTTCGCAATAACAGAATTTAGCGAGAATGGGAGGGAGAAGCAATATAGCGGCTAGGAGAGTGGGAGAGTGCGGGAGCGGGAGAGGGAGAAAGGGGGAAAGGGAGAAAGGGAGAAAGGGAGAATGGGAGAATGGGAGAATGTGAGACGTTGAGACTTTGAGAGCCGTACGGTCGACACCGGGCACTGTCCACTGATCACTGGTCACTTCGCACGGGATTCCCCACTTCCGACTTTGACCACCATCATCGTGATATCGTCCGACTGCGGCGCGCCTTTTGTGAAGTCCTGGATGTCGCGATGGATGGCAGCGATGATTTCCTCCGCGGAATTGTTCACGTGATCGCGGATTACTTTTTCCAACCGCTCTTCCCCAAATTCTTCCGAGAACTTGTTCATTGCCTCGCTGACGCCGTCGGTAAACAGCACAAGCAGATCACCGCCACGCAGCGGAACGGTCGCCATCTCGTACGGGCGCAGCGTCGGCATGATGCCGAGAATCATCCCGCCCTTGTCGAGGCGATCGACGCTCCCGTCGGCGTGCAGCAGGTATGGGTAATTGTGACCTGCATTGACATAGGTCAGCTGCGTGGCCCCTTCGTCGACAAACCCCCAGAAGAACGTCACGAACCTGTTCCCGCCCGTGTTCTGGCAGAGCAGGTCGTTGACCCGGCCGGTCAGTTCTCCCAGCGTGAGCTCGAGCGGAACAAGGGCGCGGATGGTGGCCTGGAGATTTGCCATCAACAGCGCGGCGGGAGTGCCTTTGCCTGAAACATCGCCGATGGCAATGATGTGCCGGCCGTTGCTCATCTCGACGACATCGTAATAGTCCCCGCCCACCTGTTTGGAACTGATATTCGTGGCGGCAAGGTCCAGCCGTTCGAGGCGCGGGAGCACGCTCGGCAGCAGACCCTTTTGTATATCCCGTGCGATCATCAGCTCGTTTTCCATCTTCTGTTTCTCCAGGGCCTCCTGGAAGAGCCGTGCGTTCTCCAGCGAAATGATCGCAAGATTGGCGAGCGAGGCAAGGTACTCGAGGTCGGCGGCCTTGTATGCTTCCTTATTCAGCTTCTCGCCAAGGAGCAGGACGCCGCGGGTTTCTCCCTGGAGCTGCATCGGCACGACGATGTTCAGGCCGAGCTCCAGGAGCACGGGGCGCGGGTCCATCGATTGCCGGACGGGAACGTTGGCAATCGGGCTGGGATTCTTGACGCCCGAAACAAGCGTGAGGAGTTCTCCCTGCGGGGCGGGACCGTCGGTTTTCGATGCGACGACCCTCATGTCCGCGCCCTCCCTCAACGCCACGAGGTAGCGGTTCACTCCCACTTGACCGAGGATCGAGAAGACAAAGAGTCGGACCAATTTCTCCGGGTCGAGGAGCGAGCCGAACTCCTTGCCGAGATCGAACAGGGTGTTAAGTTCCTGGATCTTGCGATCGAGCTTCCGGTTCACCACCTGAAGCGCGTCGATCGTTCTGGCTTTCTCGATCGCGGTCGCGGAGATATTTGCGAGTGACCGGAGATACGTCTTTTCTTTCGCCTGGAGTGGTCGGCCGGAGAAGCGCTCGCCGAAGCAGAGGGCGCCGATGGGTTTCTGTGCGATGAGGAGCGGGAGCACAATCTTCACCCCCAGGCTTTCGAGCTCCTCCATCCAGCGCTGCCGTTGTCGCTTGGTCTTCCCAAGAAACGTCAGCGCGCGCGGCATCCGGGGGATATCGACGCTCTTCCCCTGGAGGGCATTGTCGAACCCCTTGACTTTTTCGATGACAAACGATCTGGGGGAAGCCGGGTCCGCCTGCAACACCATGCCTTTCGGGGCAAGGAGCTTCCCCATGATGGTCAGGAGGATATGACTGAGGATAAAGTCGGGATCCAGAGAGGAGTTAATGACCGTACTGAATTCGAACAGGGCCTGGTGGTCGAAGTGGCTCTCATACGATGCGCCGGGATGTTTCGGCGCGCCGTTGCCAGATCGCATGGTGTTACTGGGGGAGGTTTTTCGTGAGTCGGACTTCATTCGTCGTGCCCGGAACGATGGAATATTCCACCTTGTCCATCAACGACCGCATCAGATGGACGCCGAGGCCACCGCGCCGGAAGTGGCTCAGGTATTCCTTCATGTTGGGTGGCTGGAGGCCGGACGGGTCAAACGTACGGCCGTGGTCGCGGATCCGGACGACAAACAAGCGGTCTTCCGTCGAGACACTGACGGCGATATCCTGGTTGGGGTCGAATTTGTAAGCGTGCTTGATGATGTTCGTACATGCCTCATCCACAGCAAGAGCAATCTTGCCGACCTCTTCATCCGAAAAGCCCGCGCGCCGGGCCGCGTCCGAAACAAACTCGCGGACAATGCTCAGCCGTTCCGTCCTGCTTTCTATATGAATGGTCTCTGTCTTCACTCTCGTCGATCCGTGGGACGATGATCTCATCGTGGCGTAATGGGGGTCGCTTTTCCCTTGTCGAAGAACCGGGTGACGGCCTCGTGTTCTTCTTTGAAAATCTCGTAGAGCAGCGGGAAACCGAGAAGATCGAACACGTTGTAGACTTTGGGGGACATGTTCGTCAACTTGATGTCACCGTTGTTCTTGCGAACCTCCTCGATAAACGCCATGAAGACACCCAGCCCTGCACTACTTATATACGAGAGATCCCGGCAATTGATCACGATATTATACCGGGAAGTGCTGAGAAGACCCTGAAGGGCTTCCTCCAGTTTTGGTGCCGTGTGCGCATCCAAATAGCCCTTCAGCTCAAGGACATTGATGCTGTCCTGCTGCCTCAGAGCGACCCTAAAATCACTCATGCTGGACTCCTTTCGCATCCTTTCCATTTGAGGACAACGAGAGTAATATCATCATGATTCATCGTGTTTCGAACAAATCCGTGCAACGATGAGAGAACAGCGTTCTTGATCTCGGGAGCTGTGCCGGCGCGCACATCCCGGGCAACGGCGAGAAGACGTTCATAGCCGAATTCTTCGTTCTCATGCATGGCTTCCGGCACGCCATCGGTATAGAACACACAGACATCGCCGGGGCGAAGCGCCATCGTGTGTTCCTCAAGCGAATCACTGAAGACCTGCTCCTTGCTCAGCCCGAGACCCATGCCGCCCGGCCTGATGTATTCGACGGCCTCGTCGGACGCGAACAGGAGCGGACAATGTCCCGCGCGAGCCATCGTCATTTTCCCGGTCTGGAGCTCCACCACCGCAAACAGGAGGCTGACGAAGGAATGGCGATCCACCGTCCCGGCAAGGATCTCGTTCGCGCGGATCAGCAGGTCGCGCGGCGACGCATACAACGAACTCAGCGACTGAAAGATCCCCTTGACCTCAGACATGTAGAATGCCGCGGGTACCCCCTTCCCGGAGACGTCCCCGACGACGATTCCCAGCCTGTCTTCGCTGAGATGGACAAAGTCGTAGTAGTCCCCCCCGACTTCGAACGCGGGAGTCGAGAGCGCGTCGATTTCAAATGATGGATGCGCGGGCACCGTCTGCGGAAGAAGCTTCCGCTGCATCTCCTGCGCGAGCATCATCTCCCGGATCAGACGTTCACGCTCAATGGACTCGTGGATCAAGCGAGAGTTTTCGAGCGCGATGGCTGCCTGATCGGCGAAGGCGGCAATGACGTCGATGTCGTCCTTCAGGAAACCGTACGCCGTCCCCTTCGTGGCGTACAAGAGACCGATCAGCCCGCTGTGCGAGATCAACGGCATGACCACGATACTCGCCACCGGACCTTTCACCTTCTTCAGGTGTTGGAACCGCTTGTCCCGCTGAATATCGTCAACCACCACCGGTCCGCGCCGCGCCAATACCTCGCGTCGAAGAAAACTGTCCTGTCCCCCGTGAAGCTGCTCGATCTCCTCCATGGAAATGTTCATCCGGGCAACGGTCTGTATGCCGACTGGCTGGTGGGGATCATGCTCGATCTCGGAACCCGACGTCGCCTCGACCGTCAACAACTCCAGCCAGCAGCTCTTGGCCTCACACACTTGCTGCGTCATCGACGTCACGGTTTCCGTGAGCTCCTTGAAATCGAGCACCCGGGTGATGAGCCGGCTCAGGTTATGGAGCGACGTGACTTCCGATCGTTTGCGCTCGAACGCCTCCGCCGTCGGCAAATGGAACAGCGTCGAGATGAATGCCATCCCGAAGTAGATATTGCCCGAAAGGACGGAAAGCTGCACCCACTCGCGGAGCGGATACGAATAGTACAGGAGAGAGTGCCGGAGATTGGAATCCATCGCCAGCGCAACATCCATCCCTGTAAATGCACAAAAGAGCAGGAAACCGTAGACGAGCGCGATCAGCTTCTCCCGCTTGGAAAGATAGACGATCCACGGGAGCCGGAACGAGTTCATGATGGCAAAGACGACCGTGAGCGCAAGAATGATCGTCGTCACCACACTGCTGTCAAGCGGCCGGAGCATCACGACGGAACCGCCGGCACAGATCATTGCGCCCAACAGGAGGACGAAATTCCGCTGGGTCCCCCGGCGCCGCTGATAGAAAATAAGGTCCTTGAGAAACTTCAGCGTGAGCAGCGAATAGATGCCGAACAGCACGGAAACGATCGATCCGAGGAACAATGTGGGGTAGTCGAGCGGCAGCAGCGACAGGTTTTTGCGGTCGAACCCCTGGATCGCGATGGCATTGAACGCGATGCCGATGAACAACATGCCATAGGACGCCACCAGAAGAACGCCGAGCCGGCGCATCGGCGTTTGTTCCCGGCTCTTGGTCGATCCGAACATCGTCAGAGCGACCAGGAGAAACGCGCCCGCCACCGTGGCTTCCCGGATGAGGGTCAGACCGCCCACTTCCAGCTCGACATTCTTGCTGATCACGTCGATCGTAAACTTGACGAGAAGGAGCAAGAAAGCGCCGCCGATAAATAGGAATCGTCGGAGCTTGATCACGGCTTTTGCGTCTGGAAAGAAAGTTGTGGTTACGCCTGCAATCCCGACTACAGCGATAGAGCGGCGATTTCCCGGTCGGCGTCCCTGCCGTAGCTGGTGGCCGGGAACTCTTTCTTCAGTTTCTTCAGGAGGACGAGCGCCTCATCCTTCTGCCCTGCCGCCGCATAGTTCCTCGCTGCATTGCTGATATTCTCCGCGCATCCGGGAGACTTCGGGTCTTTGTCGGCTGCCTTTTCAAAGGACACCGCAGCGTCCTTGCGCATGCCGAGCGCCTCGTAGCAGCACCCGATGCCTGAGAGACGGGAAATCTCAAGCGTCTCATCAGAAGGGCTGAACTTCTTGAACTGGTCCAGGGCGTCCTGATATTTCCCAAGATTGTAGTAGGCGTTGGCGAGATAGAAGCGGGCGATTTCGCCGGCATTCGAATTGCCGTAATCGTCGACGATGGATCGGAGGCCCTTGACGTTCCGTTCAGGAATGCCGTCGATTGCCAGCTGGTACTGCCCGTTGTCGAAGAGCTGGTACACGCTTCCGAGCGCCGTCGACGCGCCGACGTTGCTCGCCGCCCTGTTCCGTCCATAAACGACCAGGGCAATGACCAGGATGATCACTGCACCCGTCACATAGCTGATCAGTCGCCGGTTCTCGTTGTACAACTGCGTGACCTTGACGTACGATTTGACCAGCGCATCTTCCTTCAGCTCTCTCTTCGATATTTTCTTTTTTGGAGTTAGCATGGACTCAAAGGACCCCAGATGGATGAAAGGAACAGGTGAATGGCGTTCTGTGCGCCCGTCGGGAGTCGAACCCGAAACCTTTGGCTCCGGAGGCCAACGCTCTATCCAATTGAGCTACGGGCGCAGACCGTCTCTGTTGCGCCGTTTGCCGCTGTTAGGCCGCGGAAGGCCCACGAAGTTCGGCTGGAGGAAACGGAAGGAATTTCAACGTCTGCCGTTCGTTTCCGGCGAAATTCTAGCATGGTAAGATACGAAACTATGCAAAAGAACACAAGAAAAGCGCCGAAAAATCGGGGAAAGGTCAATTTCTGCGCCGCAACAAATCCGCCACCCCCACGACGCCGAGGATGACCAGGAGAACCACAATGCAATACGCCGACGCCTGACCGAAACTGTACGACCTGATCTGGGCAAGAATCTCCACGGCAATCGGACGGTTTGCATACGTGTAAAGCAATATGGAAGCGACAAACTCGCCGATCAGGGTGATCAAGGTCAGCATCGATCCGGCGATGAGACCGGGAAGCGCAAGCGGGAAGATGATCGTTGCGAAGCGGCGGGATGATGAGGCGCCGAGAGAGGAGGCTGCCTCGAGAATTCCGTCGTCAATTTGATCGAGCGACGATGAAACGGAACGCATCATCAAGGGATAGGTGCGAAGAATGTATGCGAGGGGCAGAATCCAGAAGGTCCCAACGAGGACCGCCATCCCGCTGAACGGTGTCGGTCGGTTGAATGCGAGGATCAAGCCGATCGCCAGGACTGTTCCGGGAATCGCATAGGGAATGCTCAGGATAACATCAACACCTCGTCGGATTCTCCTCAAAATACCTTTCGCCATCAGATAGGCCGCGCTTCCTCCGACAAGCATCGCCCCTGCGAGTCCAAGGAGACTCATCGACACGCTGTTAACGATCGGCTGGAATACCGAAGCGTCGGACAAGAGACGGGTGTAGTTCCCCATCGAGTACTCGGGGGGAACCAGTTGCGTGGTCCACGATCCCTCCCTGGCGAAAGATGCCAGCAGGATGATGGCCAGGGGGAGCAACTCGATCCCCACGACAGCGATGGTGAATCCGATCAACGCCCCCCTGCCGAACCTCCCGGCGCTCCAGCGAACCACGCGCGACGCCCCTTTCGATCGTCGCAGCGTGATTGCCGAACCCGCAACCGCGTTCAACACGACAAAGCAGCAAAGCGAAACGGCAAGCAGGAGTATCGCCTGGCGCGATGCAAGGGCGATATCGCCGTTCGTTTTCGTCAGGAAGATCTCAAGCGTAAGGTACCTATGCGAGCCCGCAAACAAGAGCGGCGCGGAAAAAGATGCCATGCTCGAGAGAAACGTGAGAATGCCGGCGCCCAGGAGGGCCGGACGAAGCTGGGGGAGCAAAACCGTCCGGAACACCCGGGCAGGACCCGCTCCCAGATTCGCAGCGGCCTCAACGAGGGATCCGTCCATCTGCTCAAAGGCTGCACTCGCGAAAAGGTAGAAGAATGCATTGAAGGAATAGACGTGAACCGCAACAATGGCCGGCAGGCCGTCGATGCTGAAGGCAGAGGCCGGAGCCCCGGTCATTGCGGAAAGCAACCGCGGCACAAAACCTGTTTCCCCGAAGACGAACATGAACGCTACAACGCCCACGAGAGGCGGAAGTGCCACAGGGACAACGGCGAAAAGCGCCACGAATTTCCGGAAGGGAAAGGAGAATTGCGTGAGTGTTGCGGAGAGCGCGACACCAACCACGCCGGAGAAGAGCACCGACAAGATGGAGACCAGCAGTGAATTGAGCACAGCCTCCACAGTGCTCCTGTCGAAGAACCCCCCACTCTTTGCCGCGAAAAATGAGCCGCCGGGAAAAAACGCCTGATCGACGAGGGAGAGAACCGGGTACACGACGTACCCTGCAAAAAAGAGGATCAGCAGTGCAGGGAGTAGCCAATTCCGTGAGCGGGTCACCATGATCACTCCGCAGGAAATTCGCGACAGCCATCCCAGTCGACGTCAACCCCGACGATATCACCCGGCTTCCAACCGCGTGTCCATTCGCTGCTGAGCGATGTGACATGAAGCCGCAACTCCCCTATCCGGACAATTGCCGTCGTGACGAATCCCAGGTATTCGCGATCTTCGAGGATTCCGGCATTCACCCCTTCCTTCAGGGCGGGAGTGAGATGGATCGCTTCGGGTTTTATGGCCAGCGAGGATCTCTTCCCTTTCGCTCCCGATTTCCCGTCAGGAAGCGTGACGCTGAGAGCCCCGCTCCTGAAAATTCGTGCGTCATCGTCCCAACGTCCTTCGATGATGTTTGCCGAACCGAGAAACTCCGCGACGAACAATGAAACCGGATTCCGGTACACTTCCTCGGGAGTCCCCATCTGTTCCAGACGACCTTCCTGAAGCACGGCGATGTGGTCCGAGAGGCTCATCGCCTCCGTCTGATCATGGGTGACATAAATCGTCGTGATCCCCGTCCTTCGCTGCAGCGAGCGGATCTCTTCCCGCATCTGCATGCGGAGGGCAAGGTCAAGATTGCTGAGCGGCTCGTCACAAAGGAGGACTTGCGGTTCCAACACCAATGCCCGGGCCAGGGCAACGCGCTGTTGCTCGCCCCCGCTGAGATAAGGCACCGGGACTGATGCGCGAGACTCGAGCCCGACGGAGGCAACTGCGCGTTCGACCCGCTGTTGAATCTCTCTCTTGACGGTTCCCTGAGCGCGAAGACCGTACGCGACGTTCTCCGCCACCGTCATGTGGGGAAACAGCGCATAGTTCTGGAACACCATGCCGATCTTTCGATCCTGCGGGGGAAGGCCCGTGATGTCTCGGCCGTCAAGGAGAATAGCGCCGCCGGACGGTTGCTCAAACCCTGCGATCAGGCGGAGAAGCGTGGTTTTGCCGCAGCCGGAGGGACCGAGGACCGAAAAGAACTCCGAGGATTCGATGGTCAGGCTGAAGCCGCGGAGGGCCTGGAGGGAACCGAAGTCTTTCCGAATGTTCTGAAGTGTGAGCCCGGCCATAGGTTAGGAATCCGGCGGCAAGGATGTGCCCGTTCCCTTCACATGTTCGTCCCAATATTGCATCCACGATTGTTCATGCTGGGAGAGCTCCCGCCAATCTACCGGCATGCGTTTCCAGGGATGCGCTGTGATCCACGAGGGAAGACTGTCGGACGGTATATCCATACGAACGGGGACGCGATAGAAGTTTCGCGCCTGTTCGAGGATGCTCGATTTCGACGTCACAAATTCGTAGAACGCGCGCGCGGCTTCGGGGTGCGGAGACCCGCGTACGATCGCGATGCCTTCCACGAGAACCGGAGTTCCGCTCGCCGGCATGTGATAGGCGAACGGATCATGGTTGCGGTGGATTTGGAACTCCACATCGGGCATGTCCCACACCGAGATCGGCGCCTCCTGGCGGGCGATCCGAAGGTAGAGCTGAGTCGGGTCCGCGACGTACGTCTTCGTGTTCCTGTCGAGCTTCCTGAGCCAGAGGAAACCCGCGGTGCTGTCGCCCGTCCTCGTGATCTCTCGCTGAACGAGCGCGCAGAATATCACGCGCATGGTCCCGGATGCTGGTGGAGAACGAAGGATGATTTTCCCCTTCCATCGGCGATCGAGAAGCTCATTCCAATCGGAGGGGGCTGCGCTGTCTGCCACCATGTCCTTGTTGAACATGATGACTTCAGGCGTGTAGAATGTGCCGTACCAGGAATCTCCCGTGCCCTTGGCCTCCGGCGGGATCTTGTCCGCCCACGTCGGACGATACGCCTCGAGCAGGCTTTCCTGCGCGGCTCGTTCGAACGTTGTCATCGGGCCACCCCACCAGACATCGGCCTGGGGATTGTTCCGTTCGGTCCTGATCCGTTCATAAACGTCCTGGGCGCCCATGTCGAGCCACTGGACGTCGATGGTCGGATGCTCGTGTTCGAACTCCGTTTCAAACGCCGACAGAAGGTCCTTCCCATGGGGGGAGTAAATGAGGAGCGGCGTCTTCTGTGGGCCATGAGAACACGCTGAAGCAACGAGGCACAGAGCAACGGTCATCCACCCTGCCTTCACGGCTTCATTCCTTTCCCATGCAGGGAAAGCATGTTTGCGAAACACCGGAAGGCCCCGGGATTTCCCTCCTTCAGCTGACGATACCAGACATAGGAAGTGTACACATACTCTCCCGAACCGTAATCCGCACGAAGATACCCGGTGGACAATTGTTCTTCGTCGGGGTCGGCGCACGACAGCAGACGGGTATATTCCCCGGGAACATCGGCAGGGAAATACAGCCCACGCTCCTGTTTCCAATTCATCCAATCCGCGTTGCCGATGACGTTCGGGGTGGTCATCAGCGGGTCATTCGGCGCGAGGACGGTGATCGGGGCATCTTCATGTGTCACGCGGCGCCGGGAGATGGCGAAAGGATAGGGAGCGTACTCGGGCCGCCATTCCTGATCCCGCTGGTACATCACGATAAGCGTTCCTCCCTGCTTCACAAAATCCAGAAGCCGTTGATACGAGCTCTTCAGGACATTGCGTACGAGATACGCGCGGATGTCAACGATGATGGTGGGATACTGTGAGAGATCGCCGTGCGCGAGCGTGGAATCATCGATCTGTGTCGACGGAACGTCGAGGATCTTCGTCGCTGACTCCAGCGTGTTGTCATAGCTTTCGATGATTCCGACCTTCGCCCCTTGTAGAACCTTCGCGTCGATCACGTGGACCATGAACGGTGCCTGGGCGATCGTTGTCCGCACCAGGAACGGATAGTCCCCCGCAGCGATCGTCGGTGGCGGCGCGAGGGGGACCGTTCCCGCCTTCCGGTCATACTCCCCCGACATCGAGAGCGTGAGAGGAGTGGACTTCCATCCGGGTGCACCCACGACTTCCAGCGGTCCGTTGTATGCCCTGGGCTGCCAATTCTCGATCTCCCACGGGATCTCGAGAGGAGTCGGCGTCCTCCCGGGCACATAGGCGATCGAAGCCGCCGGGATCTTTATGGTCTGACGAGGAGCGACATCGAAGGGCACCGGAGTCGAAAGGCTCATCACCCGGTTGTCAATCGTGCACGAAACGACGGCCCGAATTTCCTGATCGCGGCCGAGGGATTGATATTGGTAGATGGCGCGAGGCACCGTCGGCATCGCATCGTCTCCGATGTGCAGCGTGTACTCGCGATTCTCCTTTTGAGGGAACCACGTCCAGTGCGGAGGCATCACAAACCGCCAGCTGTTCACCCGGAGTTTCGCCAGCGACGACGACGCCGAGACATAGCAGACCGTTTCCTGAGTTGGAACCACGACACTATCGCGCAGCCGTGCCGAGAACGCGATGCCGCACGACGAGGTGACGATGCGCTCGAGGCAGTCCTTCCAGTGGGAGAGCAGCCTCACTGCGAGGGGCGATGCGCTGCAGCAAGCTGTCAGCGAGTCGATCGCCTTTTCACAAACCAGGACGTGGTCGAGCAGGTCTCCCATCGGCATGCCGGCACGCAGCGAGGAAAGCTGCAGTCGCAGCGCATGCAGGGAGGAGATCGAAGGATCCCGCCAGAGGTCAATCCCGGAAAGGAAGCTTGTGGTGTCTGCCTCATAGATGCTGTTCGACCGCATGAGCTTGTACAGACTGCGTCCACGGGTGAAGGCCCGGAGGTTCGCCCGATCCATGCCCTGCGTCCGGTGCTGACGTAGCGCCTGGGAGGCAATATCGAGATACGCCATTCCGCGGAGGGAATCGACATCGTTGATCTGGTTCGACACGTCGGCCGTCCCTTCCATCCTCCCGAACGCCCGGAAGAAGAGCTTCTTCGGCTGCCAGAGGGAGACGCCGGGCTCGCGAAGTTGTTCCGGGAACATCGTCGAATCCGCTGCCGCGTCAAAGGCGGCAATCGCCGTGATCGCCACGGCCTGATGATGCCCGTGCCCGTCGATCGTGTTGTGATTGGTGAACAAAACATCGGGCTTGTATTTCCGGATCACATAGACGAGACGTCGCAGCACCTCCATCTGCCCTCCCCAGATATGGAACGCCTCGGTCGCAGATTTGGAGAAACCGAAATCCATGAAGTCGAGGAAGACAACATGTGTTCCGAGGATTGCTCCGGCCCTCCGGGTTTCCTCGGAGCGGATGACGCCGAGATCTTCGTACAGCTCGGGGCCCTTTTCATTCTGCCCACCTTCCCCTCGTGTAAAGAGCACGGAGTAGGTGGTCACGCCGTACTTCATTCGGTACAGGGCAAGAGTCGCGCCATCCTCGTCATCAGGATGCGCGGAGAGATCCATGATGACGGCGTCGTTTGAGAGGTCACGAAACGCCTGTCCCCGGTCAATCGCCTCGGACTGTGCGAAGAGGGAGGAGGAGAGGAGAATGAGAACAACAATGGGGCACAAAAGCGAAGTCTGGCGATTCTTCATCATAGGCTACCGTATGTCAGGAAGAACAGAAAGCAATTGGTCGCGAGTCAATGCCCCTTCGCGGAGAATCCGCGGAGGGCGTACCGTGACATCGACAAGGGTCGAAGGCCTGCTTGGAGGCAGCGGGCCGGCGTCGAGATAAAGATCTATGGCATCTCCCAGCATTTCCTCGATGGCATCGACAGAGCCGGGGGTGGATTCACCGGTCAGATTCGCACTCGTCGACGTTATCGGTTTACCGAAGAGCTCTGCCAGGAGAAGGCTCGTCTTGTTTGCTGGTATTCTTAGACCCACGGTTCCCGAATCCTGCGTTATCGCACGGGCAAGTCCTGCGCGCGCCGGAAGCACCAGCGTCAACGGTCCCGGCCAGAACTCCCCCGCAAGGACAAGCGCTGCGGTGGAAAAGCTCTCGACCACCTCCGATGCTGCATCGGGCGAATGCGTGATCAGCAGTATCGGCTTCTGTTCGGCTCTGCGTTTGGCAGATTGAAGGCGAGCGAGCGCCCGTTCATTGAATGGATCGGCACCGATGCCGTAGAGGGTATCGGTCGGATAGACGACGAGTCCCCCTCCGCGCAATGTCTCATTTGCGATCGAGAGGATTTCCTCGTCGGGAGCATCTGATGCAAGAGCCAGTCGTTTATGCACCGTGGTGCTCACCATTCATGATGACGTCCATGGCGGCGATAACGCGCTCGGAGGTGACGTGTTTCATGCAATCGAAGGTCCCGATCGGGCAGACTTTGCCGCCGTGAATACTGCAGGGCCGGCAGCTCAAGCCGAGATCCTCCACTACACTATCCCGCGGTCCGATGGGGGGAAAGCCGAACGAGGGAACCGTCGGCCCAAAAATGGCGACGACCGGCGTGCCCACGGCCATCGCGATGTGACCCGGAGCGCTGTCATTGGTGAGTACCACCTTCGACCTCCGGAGCAACCCCGCGGATCGCATCAACGTCAATTCCCCCGCAAAGGAAATGACTCCTGTTCCCGCCTCGCGGGCGATGGACTCGCACAGTTGGCGATCGCTGACTCCACCGATGATCGCCACCTGCATACCGCGGCGAACAAACGTTTTGCACACCTCGGCGAATCCCTGCGGCAACCAGCGTTTCGTCGCCCAAACGGATCCCGGGGCAACGGCGACCAGGCCATCGACGCGAGACCCGAACCGTTCGAGTATCAGATGATCAACAAATTTTGCATCATCGACGTTCACGCTGAGTGCGGGCATGACGCGTTCGGCAGGCCGAACGCCGAGGGGGAGCAGGAGATCGAGATTCCGGTCGATTTCGTGGGCAGAGCGGCGGTACACCACCTTGTCGGTAAACAGAAAGCTTCCCGCCGATGTCGTGAAGCCGATCCGGCGACGGATGCCGGCGCTTCGGACGATCAGGGCGCTGCGGATCGAACGGTGGGGAACGAGCGCCAGGCCGGCATCCCATCGGCGAAGCGTCTGCACCACGCGGACAGCGCCGCGGATCCCTCGATCGCGACCATGCTTGTCATACACGATCACGCGCTCGATGTCCGCATGCCCTTCAAGGAGGTCCGCCGCCGCAGGAGTCGTGACCATGGCGATGCTTGTGCCCGGCGCGACACGTCGAAGGGCAGTTGCGAGAGGGATCGTGAGCAGCGCGTCGCCAAGAAACGCCGTCTGGAATACGACGACCCTGGGAGGGATCATGCTTGTGCCCGGGCGGATTCTTGTTGCCGGTTTACCGAGCCGGACTCGAAGTACGCCGTGTGCTTCCACCGTTTGTGCATCCAGAGCCAGTGATCCGGATGTGCGCGGATGTGCCGTTCGAGCACTGCCATGTGCCGGCGCGTGAGTTCTATGATGTTTTGCTCATTGGATTCCTTGAGATCGGCAAAGCCCACTTCTTCAAAATGTGCGTCATACGTCCCGTCAGCTCTCCGGACAAGAAACACCATGATAAGCGCTGCGCGGCTCCTCAGCGCGAAGGCCGCGGCGCCCCGATGTGTGGCAGCGGGCCTTCCAAAGAAGGGGAGGAAGATGGACTCTTTCGACCCGCTTTGATCTCCCAATAGAAAAATGACCCCCTTCTCCTTCAACGTCCGGAGCACTTCGCGGATTGCCTGCCCCATATCGACCGTGTGCGCGTCGAACCGGGACCGATTGCGATCCACGAGAGCATCGATCTTCCGGTTCCGCTGTCGCTGGACGATCACGGTCATCGGCTCTTGGAGCGCAAAATATGAGGTCGCGAGAAGAAACTCCCATGAACCGAAATGCGCCGAAAGAATTATTGCCCCGTTTCCCCGCCGAAACGCATCAACGGCAATCTCAGGATTCACAAGATGGATCACGGATCGGATCCTGGTCGCCGAGGCAGCCCACTCCCACAGCATTTCGAGAATCGCACGCCCGTAATTCCGGTAGGCGCCTTTGGCGATCTGAGCACGGTCTCTCGCCGGCAGTTCAGGGAATGCAAAATTGAGATTCTCCATCGTGACGCGCTTCCTGATCGGCGTACACCGAAACACGAACCAACCGAGAAGACTCCCCACGCCGCCGGCAAGCCGGAACGGCAACACGGCGCCAATCGCGCGGACGACGAGAAACCCGAGATACTCGATCCACGTTTTCACATAGCGTCGGGGGGCGTTCATCGCGGGCTCACTCCGTCGCCTAACGCCAAAAACCCCGCGCCGTGCGGGGTTTTGGCCGATGGGAATTTCGATCTGGCAGGCGCAGACTCATCCAATGGTTCGGGCGTCAATATTGCGGACTGGGGATAACGATTTGGTTCTGGTCGAAGTTCGGGTTGAGAAACCGCTGCCAGTTTGTGTCATGGAGCTCCGTCCGGACCGTGGAATTCACGAGATCGTATTCTCCGGTCGAATTCCGCTGGACAAAATCGAACTCCACACCCCCCTGAATATTGTGATAGGTCCAGATTTCATATGCGCGAGAATCCGATTCGCTCGGATGGCGTTCATTCTCGTCGGGGGGACCGTACATAATATAGACCCGTCCCCTGTCCGAATGATACCCGGACATCCCCATATTGTGGAAGTTTGCATTCGCGTACTCGACGCGGGCCATATATTCCTCACGATACCCCGGCGCGCGTCTGCGCCAGAAGGCGCTCAGGAACGAGCGCTTCGGCTCGACTCCCTTGAGAAGCTTGTACTGGTCGGCCTCATTCTGCGACGCTTCATAGCGTGCTTCTTTGAACTCAAGATCCAGCTCAGGCTCGCTCATCGCAGCGTACACGGCCAGAGGAACAGTCGACCCGCCGGCAAGCAGGGTGGAATCAGTTCCGAGCTTGTCGTTGAAGACGAAGAACTTCCTGCTGCTCGTCGCCTTTGCTTTCTTCGACGAATCCATCACCGTGAGGGTGAGCGTGTACGTGCCGGTCCGTAGTTCGGTAAGGGGGAACTGATCGACGAGGACCAGGGATTCCCCGATTCTCTTCCGCACGCGGTCGCGGCTGAATTTCTCGCGACCGATCGCATCATTCACCGAACTCCGAAAGACAATATCGCTGGTGTCACCACCGAGAAGCAGGTTGTAGACCTCTGCGTAGAAGTAGCAGGGTTGATCGACGCCGTAGAGGCCGCCGACATTGGGGATGACTTCAAGAGTGTTCTTGTAGAACGGCGTTTGCTGGGATGACTTGCGGATCACCGACGCAAGCTCGACGTCGCTCAGGATGATTCGGTCCGAGCCGATGGGTTGGACAATGAATCGCACGCCGACACTGTCCCGCCG
>DATJPR010000086.1:0-11421 GCA_035506295.1 Bacteroidota bacterium
TGGCGAGGAGTACCCGATCAATACCGGCCTCGATTTCACCAGTCAGGAATTGCAGCAGCTTCCGTCGGAACGGCTGCCGCTCTTCAGCGAGTACGGATACGATTGGACAAGACCTTCGCAGATCACAGAGTTCGTCGCGAACGTGGTGGGTCTGCGCTGCCGGTATCACTCGCTCGTCGTCGATCCGCGGTGTGAGACCTTCCGGGTGCTTGAGCAGGACAACCGGGTTGTGACCGCATACACTCGTGTTCCCGCTGCGGGCGGCCCCAGGCTGGCAGTGATTGCCAACGGGAACTGCGAAGGGCAGGAGTCAACAAACGTCCGCCTCGGCACAACTGCTGCGTCGCTGACCGATCTCCTGACGGGGAAAGCGGTCCCTGTTGCGTCAGGGACGCTCCACGTTGCCCTGAAACCCGGCGAATCAGTGGTCGTCGAATACTAAGGAACCTCTCCATGCGAAAATTCCAGGAGCGACGCACCAATGCGTTCTACGCGCTGCTCAGCCTGCCGGCCACGGCGATGGGGTTTGCTCTCTCCATTCAAATCTCCGCGCTGAGCTGGCTGCTCACGACGCAGCTCCATCTCGACATCCATCAGGTCGGGATAGTCTGGGCGGCGGGTCCACTTGCCGGAATCGTCGGGCAGGTCGTCATCGGTCTCATCAGCGACCGGGTGTGGTTCTGGGGCGGAAGGCGGCGGCCGTTCATCGTGGTGGGTGGGATCCTCGCTTCGCTCATGCTTCTTGCGCTGCCGAACATCCAACGCATCTACGATGCGTTGGGCATCGGCAGTCTGATCGTCGTCGCCACGGTGATCGCCCTGACGCTCGATCTCGCGATCAACATCAGTTTCAACCCCACGCGTTCGATCATCGCGGACGTCACTCCGGACGGAGAGCCGCGGACGAAGGGGTACACGTGGATGCAGACCATTTCGGGATTTTTCGGCGTGCTCGCGTACGTCATCGGCGCGGTCGCCGGGAATTTTGCGCTGATCTCCTTCGGTGTGGTGATGGTGTTCCTCTGTTCGGTCGTCCCCGTGTTTTTCATCACGGAACCCCGCGAGCTGCAGCCGACAGTCCCTGCCGAAGGGAAGGGGGAGAGTCCTTCGGGCCGGACGCAGTGGGGCCAGCTGATGCGCATCTATCTTGCGCATGGTCTCTCATGGATCGGTGTCCAGACCATGTTCGTCTACATCATTGCATTCATCAAGTATAAGATGCCGTTTGGCGAGGGGGCTGAGGCTGATGTCCTGACGGGGCAGGTCATTTCGATTTCTTTCGCGATCCTTAATACCGTCGGTTTCCTTCTGCCCGCCCCCGTGCTCGAACCGCTGGCGGTGCGGTTTGGTCGCGTGAAGGTGCATATGGCGGCGGTTGCGATCATGGCGATCGGGTACCTTGGCGTCGTGGTCGGCGGCTCGAGCCCGATGGCGCTGTACTTCCTCATGGCGGTCCTCGGCATCGGATGGGCCTCGATTGTCTCCCTTCCGTTTGCGATCATGACGGAGAAGGTCGAAAAGTCCCGCATGGGATTCTTCATGGGGATCTTCAATCTTTCGGTCGTCATCCCGCAGTTGATCGTCAGCCTGTTGCTGGGAGTGATCATCAAGGAAGCGGCCGACAAGTCGATCATCTTTGTCATCAGCACGGTAACACTTGCCGCGTCGGCAGCGCTCTGGCTTGTCGTCAAAGAGTCGTCGCGGAATGGAGGGCAGGCCGCTGCAGCGCAGCCGTCGGGTCACTAGGACTGTACTGACCTCTGCTTCACATCGAAAGGACGCCCGTGTCACTCCCGCGACTCTCCTCGCGCCAGATCTGGAACATGAGTTTCGGCTTTCTCGGAATTCAGTTCGGGTTCGCCTTGCAGAACGCAAACGTCAGCAGGATCTTCGAGACGCTCGGCGCTCAGATTGATGCCATTCCCATTCTCTGGATCGCAGCACCGACCACCGGTCTCATCATCCAGCCGATCATCGGGTACATGAGCGACAGAACGTGGGGGCGATTGGGGCGTCGGAGGCCGTATTTCCTCTCCGGCGCAGTGCTGGCGACGACGGCGCTCTTCGTGATGCCGAATTCTCCCGCCCTTTGGTTCGCAGCAATGATGCTCTGGATCATGGATGCGTCCATCAACGTCTCGATGGAGCCTTTCAGAGCGCTGGTTGCCGATCTGCTCCCCTCGGAACAGCGCACCACGGGATTTGCCGCGCAAAGTTTCTTCATCGGTATCGGAGCGGTCGTCGCATCGGCGTTTCCCTACCTTTTGACCAATATTTTTGGCGTTGCGAACACGGCACCCAAAGGCGCCATCCCTCTCTCCGTGACCCTCTCATTTTATGCGGGCGGGCTGGCATTCATCGGTGCAGTGGGGTGGACGGTCTTCAAGACAAAGGAGTACCCTCCCGAGGATCTCGAAGCGTTCAGAAAGAAGAAGGCGGATCACCGCGGCGTGGGTGTGGCTGCGAAGGAGATTCTTCTCAACTTCCGCCACATGCCGAAAACGATGGTCGAGCTGGCGGTCGTCCAGTTCTTTTCCTGGTTCGCTCTCTTCTGCATGTGGATTTACACGACCGGTGCGGTGACGTCTCATCTGTTTCACGCCACCGATCCTACGACAGCGGCGTTCAACGAAGGAGCGGATTGGGTGGGTGTGCTGTTCGCCGTGTACAACGGGCTTGCTGCGATTGCAGCGTTTTTCATTCCCGTCCTCGCGCGAAAGACGAGCCGCAAAGTTGCGCACATGATCAGTCTCGGTCTGGGAGGAGCTGGATTGGGTTCACTGGCGATCATCACCGATCCTCACCTCCTGTTGATCTCCATGGTCGGCGTGGGAATCGCCTGGGCGAGCATCCTCTCGATGCCGTATGCCATTCTTGCCGGTGCACTGCCGCGGGAAAAAATGGGAGTGTACATGGGGATATTCAATTTCTTCATTGTCATTCCTCAAATTTTCGCCGCAGGGATCCTGGGTCTGCTCATGCGCTCCGTTCTCGGCAATGATGCGATGAATGCCATCGTTCTTGGCGGAATCTCCCTTATTGTCGCGGCAGTCGCGACGCTCGCCGTTCATGATATTGATGAGGTCAAGGGGTAGCGACCTTGCAAATGACCCTTCTCGTACCGAAATTGCCTCTGTAGCCCCCATCGCCTGTCCCGACTCATCAACTATTCGCACGCCGTGATCAGAACTACCTTTCGTCGTTTTCTGACCTGGATCAAGCCGCACTGGGGCGTGACTTTCCTGGTGTTGCTGGCCCTGTTGTACCTGGTGCCCTACTATTTCATCATCAGTCGCGGGACGAAAGGGATCACGGAAATCTATTTCGCGGACCGGATCACGGAGGCGCACAGGATACTGATTGACCGGTACAACGAGGAACACGCGGGGAAGGTGAAGGTGGTGCCGATCGATTTTCCCAACTCGGACTTCAGCACGAATGAGCGGAAGGAGATCCTGGCACGGTCGCTCAGGGGCGAAGGGGACGGCATCGACCTTCTGTCGGTGGACATCATCTGGAGCGAGCGTTTTGCCCGTTGGTGCGAACCGCTCGGACGGTACTTCAGCAAGGAGGAACTCGATCGGCTCGAGCCGGAGACGCTGTATTCGTGTTACAGCGATGGGCAACTGGTGGCGCTGCCGCTGTTCCGGGTTCAGGGGGTGATGTACTATCGCTCGGACCTGCTGGCCAGGGTGCCGCACGGAGACCAGTTCCTGCACGCATTGGAAAATGATATGACGTGGGAGGAATTCGCGCGGTGGCGGGAAAGAATTCAGTGGCGGAATCCGTACTACATTTTTCCGGCGGCAGAATACGAAGGCCTGATCTGCGTCTACATGGAGACCCTGCTGAGCCTGGAGCCCGCCTACTTCACAGTGCACGGATTCAATCTCAACACCCATGCGGCCCACGAAGCGCTGCGGGTGCTGGTGAACATGGTGGGGCGGGATGCGCTGTCGCCGCCGCAAGTCACGGAATTCACGGAAGTGCCGAGCTACCGGTATTTCATTGAGCACGACGGACTGTTCATTCGAGGGTGGACGAGCTACGACGAGGATTTCCGAAGCACGCCGGTCGATCCTGTCAGGGAGAAGTACTTAAAGAAAGTGCCGCTGCCTCATCCGGCCGATGGCGTGCCGGCTTCGGTGATGGGGGGCTGGAACCTGATGATCCCCACCGGGAGCACAAAGAAAAAAGAAATCATCGAGTTCGTCAAGTATCTCCTGAGAGCAGATTCACAAGAGGTACTCTACGACAAGAGCAGTTACTATCCGGTGGTGAAGGCTTTTTACGACGATCCTGCCTATCTTGCGAAATACCCGGAGATCGGGGAGATCAAGCGTATGATGCGCACAGAGGTGCAGCGACCGTACGCGCGAGACTACACGAAGTACTCGGAGATCATGGCGCACGGCATTTCGCAGGCGATGCAGGGGAAGCTGACGGTGGAGGGCGCGCTCTCCGCGATCAGCGCGCAGATCCGGACGGAACAACTTGCCGCCGGCGGGCGCTAACAGAAGGAACGGGCAACTATGGGTGTCTCCGATCAAGTCCGGATCCGCCTGCGGCGGTACCGCTTCGAGATCCGGCACATCATTCTGCTGGTAACCATCCTGATCGCCTTCCAGATTATCCTGGGCTTCTTCCAGACCTCGCTGTTGGACCGGTTCCTGAACGGAACGAAGAGCTGGTTCCAGAAATACTACGCGGAGCGAATCGCCATTGTGACCTCCGCAAGCCTGGAGCTGTTGTTCCAGAACCAGCAACGGCTCACGGCGCAGCAGCAGGACACGGTGAACAACCCGATCGTGTATTCGCTGAACGTTTTTCTGAAACAGCAGATGGTCCAACGAAGCGTGGAGGACATTGCGCTGATCCTGCAGCAGGGGGAGGGGACGTATGTCATCACCAACGGCGGGGCGTTGGAAGCGTACCTGCGCGGGCGGCTGGCGCCGACCTTGACGGATACGTCGCACGCGGCAGGTGTGCAGTTTTTCCACGCGGTGCAGAATGACCTGCGTTACCGCGAAAAAGTGCTGAGTCGCGTGGAGGGCGGGGAGAAGTTCGATGTGCTGGTGCCGTTCGTCCCGAACGGCGAATATATCGGCGCCTTATACATGCGCATGCGGCCGGACTTCGGGTTTCTGACCGAGGAGGTGAAGTCCAACTTCAACCAGGTATCGCTGATCTTCTCGGCGCTGATCTTTGTCGGGCTCATCGGGATCTTCGTGGTGTCGTCGCGGACGGTGAAAGAACGGGACGAGGCGCAGCGGCGGTTGTTCATCGAGCATGAGCTGGCGCTCGAAAAGCAAATCCAGCTGGAGAAGGAGTCGCTGTTCACCAAGCGGATCTACCACACCCACCACAAAGCCGAAAAGATCATGGGGTTCATCAAGCAGGACGTCCGGCGGATGACGACCGGGAACCTGGAAGAGATGAAACGACGCGTGATCACGTACTCGAACTTCATTTCGCGGATCATCTACGACATGAAGTGGTACGACCAGAACATCAACACGATCGTGAACCCGATCTTCCAGACAAACGTGAATGCCGTGATCGAGTTCATTGTCAAGAACGTGTTCTTGCGGATTTCCTCGAAGAACGAGATGTTCGAGATCCACCAGGCGCTGGATGCGGACATGCCGCCGGTGAGCGTGAACGAGTTCATCGTGTGGGAAATTCTGGAGCCGCTGATTCAAAACAGCATCGACCACGGAGGGCGCGCGTTCATTCGGATCGGTGTGAAGACCTCTCACGACCCGGAGACGGGATGTTCGCGTGTCGTGATCGAGGACGATGGCGAAGGGATCCGGCAGGAACTTCTGGAGCCGAGCAGCCGGGGCGGGATCAAGCGTCTGTTTCTGGAGCGGGAGACGACGAAGACGGGCCTGGACGGACATTCAGGGTACGGGTGCTACATTGCGTATCAGCTGGCGGTCGGGAAGTGCGGATGGGATCTGGACGCGGAGAACGTTGACGGGCGAGGCTGCCGGTTCACGATTACGATTAAGGGGAAGGTATGAGCACGAGTGCGCCGATCTCGATCTTGCTGGTGGAGGACGAGGAGTTTGATGTGGCACGGGTGCGGAACACGGTGCGGTTCTTCGCGTCGCGGATCCAGGTGAGCGACGTGGTGTCGAACGGGCTGGCGGCGCTCGAGCTGGTGAAGGCCCACAACGACTGCTACGATGTGGTGATCCTGGACTACCAGATCTCGGGAGGGCTGAAGGGAGAAGAACTGATCCGGCTGATGAAGGAAGCGGACCCGTTCCTCCAGATCATCGTCATCACGAAGATGACGATCAACATTACGGACTTTGACTTCGCGAACAATCTCCTGAAGGCGGGAGCGTTCTGGTACTGCACGAAATACCCGGGGAACATCGAGGAGTACATCTATCAGCCGACGGATTTTCTTCTGGGGATCTTCAACGCGTATGAAAAGAAGCGCCTGGAGAAACAAAAGCTGAAGTCGGACAAGCGGCTGATGCAGAACATCGCGGCGATGCTGGAGTCGAAAAAGATCATCGGGGAATCCCGGCCGATGGTGCAGCTCAGGGACTCGATCGAAAAATACGCCAAGAGCGATGCGAACATCCTGATCACCGGGAGTTCGGGAACGGGGAAGGAGCTGGTGGCGTGGAACATCCATTTGAAGAGCAAGCGTCGCTATGAGAACTTCATCTGCATCAACTGCGGCAGCATCCCGCAGGAGCTGATCGAGAGCGAGCTGTTCGGGTATGAACGGGGATCGTTCACGGGGGCGACGGGGACCAAGGCGGGGCTGTTCGAAGTGGCAAACAACGGAACGGTGTTCCTTGATGAGGTCGCGGAGCTTTCACCGTCGGCGCAGGTCAAACTCCTGCGCGTGCTCCAGGACGGCGAAATCGAGAAAATCGGTCGAACGGGAAGCCTGTCCGTCAACGTGCGCATCATTGCGGCGACGAACAAGAACCTCTCCCAGGAGGTGAATGGGGGGCGCTTCCGCGAAGACCTGTACTACCGGCTGAACGTGGTCCCGTTGGACGTCGTGCCGTTGCGGCTGCGCGGGAATGACATCCTGCTCCTGTTCGACCATTTCCTGCAGTACTTCAGCGGGGACCTCGGGATCCGCACGCCGGAGGTCGAGGATCAGGCGCGGGAGATTTTTCTTGCCTACAAGTGGCCGGGGAATGTGCGCGAGCTCCGCAACGTGGTGCAACGTCTCGTGCTCAACTGCGGAGACCGGATCACGGCCAAGGATGTGAGCGACCCCATGATCCTCAAGAACCAGATCGTGGCGAAGGACGCTACAGCTTTCGAAGAGATGGTCAGCGGACAGGTGCTGCCGCTGAGGGAGATGGAGCGGCTGTTCCGGTTGCGCTACTTCAAGTACGTGCGGAGCATCTCGAGCTCGGATTCCAACGCTGCAGAGAAACTCGGCATCGCCCCGTCCAACTTCTACCGCATGTGCAAAGAGCTCGGCATCAAGTGAGGTAGGTCGACCAGTCCGGTCGACCTCCATGCTATTCCCGCGAATACCCGTACGCCATAAATCCCCCGTCCACGCTGAGGCATTGCCCCGTAATGTACGAGGAGGCCGGCATCGCAAGGAAGGCGACAGCCCGTGCGACTTCCAGAGGCTCCCCGACACGCTTGAGCGGTGTGCGATCGAGAATCCGTTCAAGGACGGCCGGCTCGGCAAGGAGAGAAGCGACCAGCGGGGTACGAATGTACCACGGCGCCACCGCGTTCACCCGGATCCCGTCGCACGCCCACTCCACGGCAAGATACTTCGTCAGTTGAATGACCGCCGCCTTGGCCATGGCATAGGGTGCGCCTGTTCCCACCGATGTCATCCCGGCAACCGAGACGATATTGACGACGCTGGCCTGGCCCGATCCTTTGAGAGCGCCGTGAAGCCGGCGCGTCAATTCAAGAGACGGGAGCATGTCCGTCCGAAAGAGCGCGTCGATCTCGTCGAGACGGAATTCCGTGGTCCCTTTCCGAATGTTTGTTCCGGCATTGTTCACCACAATGTCCAGGGGTCTCGGTCCCATCGCTCTGACAATCGCCTCGATGCCTGAGTCTGTCCCCACATCCGCGGCGATCCCGTCGATCGTTTGCCCTTGATCGTGCAGGGCACTTCTCAATTGTTCGATGCCGAGTTCGTTGCGTGCGACGATTGTCACCTTCGCGCCAAGGCGAAGGAACTCCCCGGCGATCGCCGCACCGATCCCCCTCGTGCCGCCGGTGACGAGTGCTGTCATCCCATCAAGGCGCCAGGCTGATTGCTGGTTCATCGCAACTTCACCTGCAAGATGTCATATACGTTGCTGTCACTTGGATGTTCCTTGCCGCCGCCATGCCATTCCCCGGTGTCGTGTTCGACGTTCCTGAATTCCCCAATGCCCGCCCCGCCATGATCATCTTGTCCACCGACGAGCACCGTGTATCGCCAGTTGTCTTTCGGCACTCCAAGGAACTGCAGCGGCACGGCGAATGCGATTGTCGCCGTCGCCCGGTCGCCCAGAGGGTGCGCTGCGTCGGAATCGACGGGGACATACGCCGCGAGCGTGTTTCCCGCTGCATCCTGGATCTGAATTCCCCCGCCCACCAGGATCAAACGCTCGTAGCCGTACCCGGGCGGGAGCATGTAATGCGCATTTGCCGGGACATCCCGCCTCCCCGAACCCGGCTCGTTGTCCTGATCCAAAGCGATTGCCACGAAGGTGAGCTGATAGCCATACTCGGGATGCCAGCCGGGGTCGGACAAGGACCGGAACTTGAGGACGAAATATGCGTTTGCCGTATCGACGCTCACGGAGAACCGGAGAAGGTCAAACGAACCCGGCTCGAACGATGGATTCCGCGGATAGGTGTAGTGCCCTTCACCAGAATCGTCCCTCGCCGGGTCGAGGGTATCGAACAGGACGACGGCTTGTGGATTGGTGGTCTTGATGGAGGCGTTCGAGAGCAGCGGATACCCCGGTCCGCGCAAAGCACGGAGGTTGGGTCGAATGACCGGTGGGGCAAAGGGAAGAGGTCCGAGGAGCGAATCCGGCACCGTAGATTTCAATTCCCAGGTCGATGCGGATATTCTGCCCTTCCCCGCGCTCACCCGAACACCGGAGGAGGCATAGTTGAGCGAGACAGTCTTGCCGGGCGGAAGGAGGAACACGGTTCGCGTAAAGCCGTCGTTCGCAGACGGGAGATCGACCGTTGCGGCCAGGGTGTCCGGCACCCCGCGGGTATCGATGGCGATGGTCTTCGCTCCGGGCCGCGCATCGAGCGCCACCGAGAGCATGCCGCGGCGCAAGGGGATCCGCGCGTGGACCGTCGCAACCGACGCGGGAAGATGCGGGTGGAGCGACAGCGTCTTTGAGAATTCGTCCACTTGCACGCCGAGATAGTCATCGTAGAAATTGCGGATGAACTCGGCGAGATTCCACGCCTGCGACACGGTCCCGGACAGGCGTGGCTCCTGTTCGCCCGGGCGGGGTATCGCGTCGAGCAATTCCGACTGCGTGCCGACACATCCCCTGTCGAGGATTTGGTGAATGGCGTTGCGAGTCAGCCGGAACGCCGTCCGCGCGCGATCGGCGCGACACAGCTCTGAAATCAGCGGACCCTGCAACCACGTCCACACCGTGCCGTTGTGATACGCAGCGTCTTTCGGGTAGTACGGCTCGTACCGGTGGTAGGGATGGAAGTTATCGTCATCCTGCGAGAGCGAGGCAACGCCGTATTCATAGGTGAGCCGGGTCGTCACCACCCGGAGCACACGCGCTCTTGTCGCCTCATCGAGCAAATCTCCGCAGAATATCTGGTTGGGCCGCAGTTCCCGGTCGGACGACCCGTCGGCGCGCAGGTGGTCGACGACGAACCCTTCGGCGTGCCGGACGAAGAGGCGCTCGAAATTCCTGACACAGCGTTGACGCAGCTCTGCCCATCGGGTGGCGGCATCATGGTGTCCTGTCATATGCGCAAACCATGCAGCGGCGCTCAGTTGGTCGGCCCAGAGCGCCTGGACGTCGTTCGCGCGGTTCCCCCGGGGGCTCCATGGCCCGTTCGGGCCAACCGCGTCCATCCAGGTTTCCGCGTCTCCGTGAACGAGGAATCCGAGGGAATCCGTGTGATAGCGGATGGTCCCGTCAGTCGCGCGTTGCACAACGGGGTACATCGTTGCGATGAATGAGGAATCCCCCGAACGTTCGACATACTCTCTTGCGGCGATTACAAATCGGGGAGTGCCGTCGGCCGTGTTGTAAGCTTTTTCGGTCGTCGTGACGAGATTCGGGATCCTTCCGTAGTCTGTCGATGCGGTGTCGGTGTTTTGAAACGATGCGAAGGAAAGCAGGATCTGACGCGCCTCCGCGAACCTTCCCGTAACCAGCGTCGCACCCGGCAGAGAGATGAAGGTGTCGCGCCCCCAATAATCGTTGAACCAGGGCAAGCCGGCGAAAATGCCGTGCGATCCCTGGTTCATCATGAGCGCGTCGAGGGAGAGTTTGGCCCAGGCAAGCGCCTTGTCGAACCGCGCATCGTCGGTGTTCACAAGTGACGCGGAGAGCAATCGTTCCATGCGTGACCTCCTCGCTTGCGCGAGCTGTATGATGGACGATCGACTGCGCGCTACGAGGGCGCGAGCCTCCCGCAGATCGTCCCCGACGCCCACGAGGATCATCGGGTGATTTGATGAATCGATTCTCAACGACGACGGTGAGAACCGGCCTCGCTCTGCCAGAGATGTTCCCATGCTTGCAGGACCCAGCGCTCTGCACGCAAGCCAAACGGGGTAATTCTCCGTGGAGAGGCGGCGAAGGTGATGTGCATTGGCTACGGTCAAAACGCCGGAGGAATCTTCGCACCGGAAATCGCTCGAGTCATGACCGTCGGATCGCCAGGGAATGAATTCGACACTTCGAGGGCGCCCCGGAATTTCCAACGAGATGCACAGCAACGGGATGGAGTCGAGAAGGCGAACGTCCTCAATCAGTCCGCCAGGGTAGATCCTGCGCAGGTAGTCTGGATAGACCGCCACGCGGGCAGACCGCCGGTCGAGTGCTTTCCCATCAACGACCAAATCGTAATCGTCGAGGAATTTGTGGCCGTACACCGTGAGCCCCTCCCAGCTATCCCGGGCCGGTCCCAGCGTTTCTCCATAATAGTAAGCTGTCTCCTTGTTCGTGTAGATGAACGGTCGGGAAGAACCGGACACGTTGATGCGGAGAGAGTCGAGGGCCGATTCCGCCGCAAGGGTGGCGGGAGCAATGAGAATGAACAAGACGGCGACAAAAATGTGGCGCATCAATGAAGACCCCAGAAATATGTGAGGAAGGACGCAACGCGGGCTCTCCAGTTAACCCAGTTGTGCCCCTCGGGATACTCGGCGTATGAGAATGCGTACCCCTTCTCCTGAAGAACGCTCCGCATCAT
>DATJPR010000087.1:0-19082 GCA_035506295.1 Bacteroidota bacterium
ACCAGCGTTGAAGTTTCCGAAACGTTGAGCAGGATGCTGAAGCGCAAGGGGATCCCGCACAACGTGTTGAACGCCAAACATCACCAGCGTGAAGCGGAAATTGTCTCGCTCGCCGGTCTTACCGGTCAAGTCACCATCGCCACCAACATGGCGGGTCGAGGCACCGACATCAAGCTGGGGCCGGGGGTCCGGGAAGCCAAGGGGCTGCATATTGTCGGAACGGAACGGCACGAAGCGCGCCGTATCGACCGGCAGCTGCGTGGAAGATCGGGACGGCAGGGGGATCCGGGGTCCTCGCTCTTCTTTCTTTCTCTCGAGGATGATCTGATGCGTTTGTTCGGCAGCGAGCGAATTGCCGGCATCATGGGGCGGCTCGGACTGAAGGAAGGAGACGTGATCCAGCATCCCCTGATTACACGATCCGTCGAGCGCGCGCAACGGAAAGTGGAGGAGAACAACTACGGTATCCGGAAGCGGCTGCTGGAATATGACAACGTCATGAACCAGCAGCGTGAGGTGATCTACACGCGCCGTCGCCGGGCCCTCGTGAGTGATCGGATCAAGGACGATGTGCTGGACCTGGTGGAAGAGTTCGCGGAGAAGCTGGTGGAAAAGTATTACCATGACGCGGACATCGCATCCCTCCAGAAGGACCTCCGTGCACAATTGCTCGTCGATCTTGCCATCACCCCGAAGGAGTGGCAGCAGGCCGGTCCCGATGGGGTTCAGGAACTCATCGTCAAGGCCGCCAAGGAATTTTACAGGAGGAAGGAAGAGCGGCTCGGCAATGAAGTCATGGGGATCATCGAGAAACGGGTCATGTTGCAGGTCATCGACGACAAGTGGAAGGATCACCTGCGGGAGATGGATGACCTGAAGGAAGGGATCCATCTGCGGGCGTACGGACAGAAGGACCCTCTGGTGGAATACAAAACGGAAGCATTCCGTATGTTCATGGAGTTGCTCGACCTGGTGAACACGGAAGTGGTGTCGTCCGTCTTCCGGCTGTTCCCCGCCCAGCCGCAGGAGCTGACCCCGCTGGCGGCAACACGGCGCGCACAGCCGATGCACATGATGCACGACTCCGCGGCGGGCATGGGATTCCAGGGGAACCGGGAGCCGGTCCCCGGTGCGCCGGAACAGAACCCCGCCGCGCGAGCGGGCAAGGCTCAGCCCATCCATGTCGGCGAAAAAGTCGGACGGAACGATCCCTGTCCGTGTGGAAGCGGCAAAAAGTACAAACAGTGCCACGGCAAATAGAGGACCTCTCGCATGAAGAAAATCGAAGCCATCATCCGGCCGTTCCGCATCGATGACGTACGCGAAGCACTTGCAGAGATCGGAGTCAAGGGGATGACGCTGACGGAAGTCAAAGGCTACGGACGTCAGAAGGGGCACACGGAGTTGTATCGGGGCTCGGAGTATCAGATCGATTTTCTCCCGAAGTTGAAGCTCGAGGTGGTCGTGCCGGATGCCCAGGTCGACAAGGTGGTCGAGACCGTGGTGAAAGCGGCGAAGACCGGGCAGGTCGGAGATGGGAAGATCTTCATCTATCCCGTGGAGGATGCGGTGCGCGTTCGAACGGGCGAATCGGGCGAGGAGGCGCTGTAGCCTCGAACCGGACCTTATGGAAGGATCGAATCCAGAATCGCCGTCATTTCGGGCGGGGTATGTCGGTCTTGTCGGCGAGCCAAACGTCGGTAAATCCACGCTGCTGAACGCCTTCCTCGGCCAGAAACTCTCGATTGTCACACCTAAGCCGCAAACGACGCGGCACAAGATCCTGGGCATCCTCTCTACGGAAGCCCTCCAGGCGATCTTTCTCGACACACCCGGGCTGATTGAGCCGCGTTATGCTCTGCACCGGGCGATGATGAAACAGTCCGCCTCCGCCCTGGAAGAGGCCGATATCGTCCTGTTTCTCGTCGACACCCCCCGCGCTGAACGCGCCGGCGGCCCGGAGATCCCTCCGTCCGTACAGAAAGCAAACAAGCCGACGTATCTCGTCCTCAACAAGATCGACGGTGTGTCGTCCGAGGTCGTCGCACGCGTGCGCGGCGAGTACCAGGCAGGAATGGCCCTCCATCGAACGTTCGCGATCTCCGCGCTTCGGGGGACCGGGGTGCCCGACATCGTCGCGGGACTGGCGCTGGACCTTCCGCTTCATCCGCCCTACTATCCTCTGGACATCGCGAGCGACAGGCAGGAACGATTTTTCGTCGCGGAGATCATCAGGGAAAAGATTTTTCTCCGGACGCATGACGAGGTCCCCTATTCGGCGTCCGTCGAGATCGTGCAGTTCAAGGAGCGCGACGAGGGGAAGTGGTTTATCAGCGCCGACGTCATTCTGGAACGGGAGTCGCAGAAGGGGATTGTGATCGGGAAGGGGGGAGCGCTTCTCAAGGAGATCGGCAAGAGTGCAAGGATCGATATTGAAAAATTCCTTGGGAAGGCGGTGTTCCTCGATCTTCATGTGAAGGTGAGGGACCGTTGGAGGGAGAGAGAGGAATGGGTGAAACGGTTTGGGTATCAGGACGATCATTGACGCACGACCTTTATCCGGGACGGTTGATGGCTCTTCCTGCAGGGAGAAAGCTCGCTTTGCCGGTCGGCTTCGCTGTCGTAAGCACGGTGTGGGGATCGACATGGCTTGGCATTAAGCTGAGCCTGGAGTACCTGCCGCCGTTCCTTTCCGCGGGGGTCCGGTTTGTGGTCGCTTCGCTGCTGCTCCTTGTCATCATGCGATGGCGCGGTCTCCGCGTCACCTTCGGACGCGAAGCGCTCATCACGTATTTCGCCATCGGGGTCCTCTCTTTTTCCATCCCCTTCGCGCTCGTCTATTGGGGAGAACAATTTATTCCAAGTTCCCTCGGCAGCATCCTCTTCGGCGCCTTCCCGTTCACCGTCGGCCTCTGCATGCATTTCTTCTCGGAGGACGAGCGCATGGACGGTTTCAAGATCGCGGGGACCGTGATCGGGTTCATCGGCATCACGGTGATCTTCGCGCCGGGACTCAGCTGGACCGGGAGAGACGGGATGCTGGGGATGGCGGCCGTCATTCTTTCGATGGTCCTCCAGGCGTACGCCCTTGTTCCGATCAAGAAGCATGGCGCGAAGATCAGTCCCATCGTCATGAACTTCGTGGGGATGAGCATGAGCGCGGTCTTTCTTCTTCTCCTCTCCCTGATCTTCGAACGCGGAGCCCCGGCCACATGGAATGCGGTCTCCGTCGGCTCGGTCCTCTATCTCGCCGTCGTGGGCTCCGTTGTCGCGTTTGTGACCTACTATTGGCTCCTGAAACATCTCGAAGCAGTCTACCTCTCTCTTTCGAGTTTCATCAATCCCATCATCGCTGTTATCCTGGGAGCAGTGGTGCTCGGGGAGACACTCGCTCCCACCGTCGCAGTCGGTACGATTTTTGTCCTCGCCGGCATCCTTGCCACCAACGGAAGGGCGCTCCTCCTCAAGATACGATCAGCGTGATTCGTGGAGACGGACGTGACATCAATCAAACAACACCGCCGTAGCTCTCTTCTTCTCCTGGGATTCCTGGTTTTTTCCTCTTCTTCCTTCCTCCTTGCACAGGAGCGGCAGCTTGACGGGCGAAGCCCCACCGGGGCATTCGAACAGGCGATGCCGGTCCCCGATCGGATTCTCTACACCGGCTCACAACCATTCGACGTCATTCATTATGATCTGAACCTGAATTTTGCGATGACGACGGGGGCGATGGGCGGCAAGGTCATCATGACCATCGTTCCGACCAAGACCTTGAATTCCCTGACGCTGAATGAGCTCGGACTTTTGCTTGACTCTCTCAAGGTGAATGGTGTCCCCGTGACTTCCGGCATTTCCATTGCCAACGAGGAATTTTCGTTCAACCTCCCGAGTTCCGCCGCTGCCGGGGAATCCTTGTCCGTCGCGATCTGGTACCGCAGGCCCGCGGGCGTCAGCCAGATCACCGGACGACAGGGATACTACTATTTTTTCCCGGACTCGGCGGGCTTGCGCGATCTCCCGGATACACTCGGCTATACGATGTCGGAACCCCTGGATGCCCGGTGCTGGCTGCCGTGCTATGACGAGCCATGGGACAAAGCGACGCTGGAACTCCGTGCGACCGTCCCCGCAGGCTTCATCGCGGCGTCCAACGGAGTGCTCCTGGGGACGACGCACAACGCTGACGGCACGGTCACCTGGCATTGGCGCGAGAACCATCAGATCGCGACCTATCTCATGGCCGTGACCATTTCCAAGTGGACGGTCTCGACGTACCCGTTTGTCCGGTCACCAGGTGACACCGTGCCCGTGAAGTACTTTGTCTGGCGGCCGGACTCGGCGGCGTGCGCGTCGTATCTCCCCACGGTTGCCAGGATGATCGGAAACCTCAGCACTCTCTTCGGTCCGTATCCATTCGATAAGTACGGAATGACCGGCATAACCCCCTTTGCCTATGGAGGAATGGAACATCAGTCGATAACCACATTGTATCGCGGCTATGAGACCAATGAAAGCGTTGTGGTGCATGAGCTGGGGCATCAGTGGTGGGGTGACAACGTGACATGCGGGCAGTGGCAGGACATCTGGTTGAACGAGAGCTTCGCGAGCTATATCGAGGCGCTCTGGAAGGAATCCCTCGGTGGCGCCGAGGCATTGCGACAGTATATGGTCTCACAGTTTGAATATTTCGGATACGGCTCCTGGCAGGGTGCAGTGTACGATCCGGAGGGACAGGGGTTCGGCTATTTTCCGCAGAGCGTCTACTCCAAGGGCGCCTGGGTGCTGCATGGATTGCGAGGGGTGATCGGAGATTCTTTGTTCTTTGCTTCACTGCGGGTCTATCGCGCCAGGTTCCAGGGGGGCGCGGCGATCACGGAGGATTTCCAGGACGTCGTCGATTCAGTGTCGCACCGCGATATGGGATGGTTCTTCAATGAATGGATCTACGGAAATGGCTGGCCAACCTATGGCTTCCATTGGTCGTCCGGTGGAGGAACTGTCCATCTCACGATAGCGCAATTGCAGGACACGACCTGGCCGACGTACAAGATGCCGATCCAGATCCGCGCTCTGGCTCCGGGAAAAGACACAACGTTCATTGTCCTGGATTCCCTTCGCGTACAGTCGTTCATTCAACCCCTCTCGTTTGCGCCGGATTCGATCGCCTTTGACCCCAACACCTGGATACTCAAGCAAATGGGCTCGTTCACGACAGGTGTGAACTCAGGAGTCCCCGGTGTTCCAATGGTGGCCGATCTGGAGCAGAATTATCCGAACCCGTTCAATCCGACGACAGTAATCAGCGGACAGTGGACAGTGGACAGTAGGGTAAGGCTTGTCGTCTACGATCTCCTTGGGCGGGAGGTAGCGGTGTTGGCGGATGGTCGCTACCCGGCGGGAAAATATTCGTTCACCTTTGACGGCCGAGATGTGTCGAGCGGTGTGTATTTCTATCGCCTGACGGCGGGGAGCTTCACGGCTGTGCGGAAGATGTCGCTGATCAAGTAGGCGGCTCAGGCACCGTTTTCGTCCTGCTGCGTCCTTCCCGCTCCCAAATCTTGGGACGCATGCCTTCTGCAAGCGCACGGGCGCGGACAGTGGACAGCAGACAGCAGACAGCAGACAGCAGGGTGAAACTTGTGGTATACGACGTGCCTGGGAAAGAAGTAGCGCAATTGGCTGACGGCCGCTATCCCGCGGGGAGATACTCCTTCACCTTCGATGCCGGAGGTTTGGCGAGCGGGGTATATTTTGACCGGCTCACGGCAGGGTCGTATACGGCTGTTCGCAAGACAGCGCAGCGCCCCGCGTTCACCTACTGTCGGCTATTCGCCGTCAGCTGTTAACGAGTTGCGATTCGTGCCTAGGTTCCAAAGTTTCAATGTCACAGAGTCTCCGTCCATGCCTTCGTCCCTGACACTTCATCTCTACGCCGACGGGCCGACGATCGAGGAAAAACTCGAGAGTCTGCCGGCGGGACCGGGCGTCTACCAGCACAAGGACGCGGAGGGAACGGTGCTCTACGTCGGGAAGGCGAAGAACCTCCGAAACCGCGTCAGGCAGTATTTCCAGAAGTCTCGATCGATGGAGCCGCGTATCGAGGCGATGCTGAAAAAGGCCGCGGACCTGGAGATCATTGTCACCGACAGCGAGGTCGAGGCCCTGATCCTTGAGGCAAACCTCATCAAGAAACTGAAGCCCCGGTACAACGTTAATTTGAAGGACGACAAGAGCTATCCGTACATCGTGATCACGAACGAACCGTTCCCGCGGGTCTTTGTCACGCGAGATATCCGCAGGGACGGTTCGCGCTATTTCGGGCCGTACACGGATGTGCATAACGTCCGGGCGGCACTGAAAACCGTCCGGGACATCTTCATGATCCGGAGCTGCAACTACTTCATGGACGAGGAGACCGTCAAGAGTGGACGGATCAAAGTTTGCCTGGACTATCACATCAAGAAATGTGAAGGCCCGTGCGAGGGATTGGTCTCCCGCCGGCAATACAACGCGATGATCGATCAGGTCGCATCCGTCCTTCAGGGGAAAACCGGTCAGCTCATCGAGGAGTTGCAGCGGCAGATGCAGACGATGGCCGCCGAGAAGAGATTCGAGGACGCCGCCGTCATCCGCGACCGCATCCGCGGGCTTCAGGCGTACAGCGAAAAGCAGAAGGTTACCGATCTTGACCCTATTGATCGCGACATTGTCGGGATCGCAAGCGAAGAAGGAGACGCCTGCGGCGTAGTGTTCCGGCTGCGGGACGGGAATATGGTTGGACGGCGACACTATTATCTGGGTGGTGTAGAGGGAGTGCGGGAGGAGGATCTTCTGGAGGCTTTTCTGCAGCAGTATTACCTGGACGCCGAGGACATCCCGCGCGAGATCTTCCTCCCCGGACCCGTGCCGGACGATGATTCGGTCCGGTCATGGCTCACGAATCGCCGCGGCGAACCGGTCGTCCTGTCCTCTCCGCAGGAAGGGGAGGGAGCGAAGCTCGTGCGGCTTTCGGTCACAAACGCGAAGTTTCTTCTAGGAGAATTGAAACTCCAGAAGATGAAGCGTGCGGAGTACGTGCCGGCAGGAATCACCGCGATGCAACGCGATCTTCACCTTGACACTCTTCCGAGGAAGATCGAGTGTTTCGACATCTCCAATATTCAGGGATCGGATAGCGTTGCCTCCATGGTGGTCTTTGTCGATGCGAAACCGCGGAAGAGCGAGTACCGCAAATTCAAAATCGGGACGGTCGAGGGGCCGGACGACTTTGCGAGCATGCGGGAAGTCATCCGCCGCCGCTACGCCCGTGTTCTGGAGGAACACGGCTCCATGCCCGACCTCGTGATGGTCGATGGCGGGAAAGGACAGCTCTCCAGTGCCGTCGAAGTGCTGACCTCCCTCGGCATCCTCAATCAACCGATCATCGGTCTCGCGAAGCGGCTCGAGGAAGTGTTTCTTCCGGGAAAGACGGATCCCGAACTCATCCCCAAGGACTCCCCGGGCCTCAGGCTTCTTCAGCAGGTCAGAGACGAGGCGCATCGGTTCGCGATCACGTACCATCGCACGCTCCGCGCAAAACGGACGCTTGCGACCGAGCTCCATGAGATCGACGGAGTGGGGGAGAAGAGGGCGAAGGAGCTGCTCGAGGCGTTCGGTTCGGTCCAGGGGGTGAAGTTCGCGACGCTCGAGCAACTCGCCGAGATCGTCGGCGAAAAACTCGCTGAACGCATCCGCGAACACCTCGATAAGTCCACCGAGTGATTTCTCCTTTGCTGGACACGCGGGGACGAACCGTGAAAACCCATGTGTCTTTTGGCCATTTCTTGCCTTTTCGGCATCAATTCGATATACTCGAAGATCAGCGAATTCATGGGGTGAGACGAGGCTCCGTCTTTTCGGCATGACCGATTATCAGGCGCTGCAATTGCTCAAAGGTGCAGGGATCGTTGGCGCCCGCGCTATCGAAGACACCGGGCGACTGATACTCATGATTCGTCGCGGGGATTCGACCGCCGACGTCCCGGTGGCGGAATTCCGGAGTGGAATCCAGTCCCGGATCGCCGCGCTCGAAGAAGAAAAGAGGGAGGTCCTCAGGAACTCCTACGCCGCCCGCGCCGTGACAACCTTCACTGTCGGAGGGAGCGCGCCCCTCACGATGGAAGCGCTGAAGAGCAATGACCAGCTGACGAAGGAAGAGCGGCTCGAAAAAACGCAGCGCCTGATGGCGGTGGATGCCGGGATAAAGAAAGAGCGCAGCCTTAATCTCGCCCTGGCCCACTTGCAGATTCACAGCAAGAATCTTCTTCCGCAACTCCGCGTGCATCTGGACCCGCCGCCGGAGAAGACCGCCGTCCGGCATTCCAGCGGAAAGCAACTCTGGACCCGGGGCGTGAAGGCGGCTGCCCTCTTTTGCCTGCATGAGGGTCAGCGACGCAACGCCGATGACCAGGTTCTTCTCGAAGTGTGCACGGAATTCGTTCAGCGCTATGAAATTAAGGATGAAGTAGATTACTCCGCCGAGCGGCTTTTCCAGAACGTCCGTCAGGTCCGGCTCCTCGATTCGTATGAGTAGAGCGACGCCGGCAGTTCTCCCTCTCTCTTTCCCTTCAAGGATCTCTCCTATGCGCATGCGTACATGTGTCACCACAATTTCGGGGTTGTTGCTCGCGTGTGTCTTTGTCGGCAAATCGCAGGATGCTCCGAAACACGATCGGGCGATCTTCGTCAAGCCCAAGAACGAATACTTCGACCAGATCCAGCAAAAGGCCGAGACCTTCAAGAAGCCCGTGGAATCCGCTCATCTCGACCTGAGGGTCGATCTCAGCAGCTGGAAGGCGCCACAGTCAGCCGACGCTTTTACGACGTGCTGGCACACTCCGTCGGTGTCGCAGGGATTGACCGGCACATGCTGGTGCTTCTCCACCACCTCGTTCTTCGAATCCGAGATCCATCGCCTGAAGGGGATCGATGTCAAGCTTTCCGAGATCTGGACGGTATACTGGGAGTATGTCGAGAAAGCCCGGGGATGGGTGCGGTCGCGAGGGGCAACGGAATTCGGCGAAGGATCGGAGTCGAACGCTGTGACACGCATCTGGAAACAGTACGGGGTTGTTCCTGCATCGGCGTACTCGGGCTTGCTCCCGGGCCAGAACGTTCACGATCATCGCGCGCTGATATCAGCGCTCACCGGATACCTGCAAGCAGTGAAGACGGCGAATGCCTGGAATGAACAGGAAGTGATCGCCACCGTCCGGGGGATACTGGACAAGGAACTCGGCGCGCCACCGACCTCTGTCACCGTGGACGGCAAAACCCTCACCCCGAAAGAATACCTGACCACGGTCCTGGGTCTCCAGCCCGACGATTATGTCGAGGTCATGTCGCTCATGGAGAAGCCGTACTTCAGCAAGACTGAATACGAAGTGTCGGACAACTGGTGGCATAGCGCTGACTACATTAACGTCCCGCTTGACGACTTCATGAGCATCATCAAGAAAGCCATACGCGCCGGGTACACCCTGTGCCTGGGCGGTGATACCTCCGAACCCGGCTATGAGGGGCATTCCGGCATTGCGATCGTGCCTTCCTTCGATATTCCCTCCGACTACATCGATGAAAACGCGCGGGAGTTCCGATTCGGCAATAAGACCACCACCGACGATCATGGCATCCATCTCATCGGCTACACCACCGTCAACGGAAAGGATTGGTACCTGATCAAGGATTCGGGCTCCGGTTCACGCAACAACAGTCATCCGGGATACTACTTTTACCACGAAGACTATGTGAAGCTAAAAATGATGGACATCACCGTGCACAAGGACATGGTGAAGGACATTCTCCCGCGGGTCGTTTCCGCGAAATCCCAGGATCAATTATTCTTGATCGGACAATAGCGATGGTGACGTCGATCGTGCTGATGAACGTCGAACGCGGCTGCGTTCAGGATGTGGCAGAGAAGCTGGCGGAGTTTCCCGGGATCAGTGAAGTGTATTCCGTGGGTGGGAGATATGACCTCGTGGCACTGATCCGTGTGAAAACGAATGAAGTTCTGGCGGAGCTCGTGACGAAACAGTTGGCTGCGGTGTCGGGAATACGTCAGACGGAGACGCTCATAGCATTCCAAGCGTATTCACGCCACGATCTCGAGGCGATGTTCTCGCTCGGGATGGAGTAGGGGTGGAGGGGAGGTCCAGAAGCGTCAAGCGACTTTGTTTTGTGCGACAGGCGATCCGTATCCGTGCTCCTGCGTGGGAAGCTCCGCGTGCAATGCCCGCATCACATCATCGCTCCGGTGCACAAATCGGAAGAAGCTGAGCATGGCGACGACGACGACCACATAGACCAGGACGCCGATCAGAATAGTCATGAAATCCCCCAGGTATACAGCATTCCTCAGTACAAGCTGTATGCCTGAAATCCCCCCTCGTTGTCAGGGGCCATTTCAACACCAGGAGGGGGGATCGGGTATTTCCTTCCTTGTAGTTTCTACTTTTTTCCCGACCGACCTGTACTTTCGTTCGATAACTGTAACCCCTTCACCGAACATCGGTCAGAGCGGGCCGGCTGATCGGCCGTGGAGATCCCCACGAAAAGCCGCCGGCGGAGCTAGCGTGTCGTTCCGCTGCTTGGTGCCGTCAGGCCGGGTACGGGCATATGCGGGAGTTTCTGGTCCCGCATCGCCGCGTCGTAGGCAAAGGATGCCATGATCGTGGAACATTGTTTCAGATCGCCCTCGGAAGCCCGCTCGTACACGTCGAAATTCGTGTGGTAGGTCCTACCGTATTCAAGAGGGTCCTGAATGAACTGGAACCCCGGAAGCCCGATCGCGTCGAACGAGAGGTGATCCGTGCCTCCCGTGTTTGCCGAGGTGACGGTTGAAGCCCCGACATCGGCAAAGGGAGCGAGCCACGCGCGGAAGATCGGCCGCGCCTCCTCGTCGCCCTGCAGATAGATTCCTCGAAACCTCCCGCTGCCGTTGTCGTCGTTGAAGTATGCGCAGAACTTGTCATAGTCCGGCTTGGTCTTCACCGGTCCCTCCGGGTTGAAGGTGTCTCCTTCGCGCTCACCGAAGTGTTGCGAGACATACGCCTTCGATCCATACAGTCCCTGTTCTTCTCCCCCCCAGAGAGCGATCCTGATGGTCCTCCTCGGCTTCACCTCGAGTGCCGAGAGGATTCTCATGGCTTCCATCGCGGTGACCGCGCCCGTCCCATTGTCGCATGCTCCGGTTCCTGGATGCCAGCTGTCGAGATGACCGCCGATCATCACCACTTCGTCCTTCAGATCGGTACCGGGAATCTCCCCGATGACATTCATGCCCGGCACCGCCTTGTCCGGCATGTCCACATCGAGTTCCATTTCGAGCTTCACCGGGATGTCCTGCTTCAGGAGTCGGACGATCCGGTTGTACTGCTCTCCTGCCAATGAAACCTGGGGGAGGATCTCCGGCGAATTCTCCTCGTAGGAACTGATTCTCCGCGGACGGGTCCCGGGTGCTGTTTCCGGTTGCGGCACGGCGGCTGCACCGGTCATGATGGCCCCGGTTTCTCCCCTTGTCTGGTCGACAATCGCATACGCCCGTTCCTTGAGACAGAACTCCAGCTTCTCACTGGTCAGGCGGGCCTCTTCGCGGAATCGTCGCATCATCGCAGTGTCGGCGAACGGACCACCTCTTCTCCTGGCGGCTCCCGGCGCGGCATTGGCGAGTTTCAGCAAGCTCGAATCCGCGTCTCGCGTGGCTTCCGGATTGAAGTTGAGCTCCATGGGCCTGACGTCCGAAATGAACACAAAGGTCTTGCGCAACTTCCCCTTGTACCGTGCAAAATCGGAATCCGATTTCACATCGAGGTACACCGCCGGTCCCTGCACTGTTCCATTGGTCCCGGGCGACCATGCTTTCGCGACTCCGATGAGAGGGACGACCCTCGGTTCGATCATGTGAGCGCTGAAGCGTTTGATGCTCCAGGGTTTGCCCGCAGGGGTGAATTCCTCCTCATGGACATTTTCCAGGTGCCACGACTTGAGTTTGTTCATGACCCACGCCGCCGCCGCACGGAATTCGGGTGACCAGCTGAGTCTGCTCCCGCAATAGTCGGTAAGGCCTTCGAGCGTTGCTGCAGCCTGAGATCGGTTCAACTCTTCGTTGCGGATCCGCGAGATCATCGCGGTGTCAATTGTTTCGGTCGCCGGTTGACCGTATGCAACACAGCTCCACATGAGCAAAGCAACTACCATCGCCGTTGATCGCATGGGAGGCGCGCTCCTAGAATTGTAGGGGGGAAGATCGTGGTCTGACGATGGGTTCAATATATAAAACAAGCTTGTTTTTCTCCAAGCCCCTTCCTATTCTGGGAAGCACACTTCTGGAGGTGTTCTCCCCTATGATGTCCCAGCTGTTCCGACGGAAGTCTCTTGATGCGATCCTCCACGAAGGAGAGGTCCCGGAGCATCAACTGCGGCGTGCCCTGGGTGCGTTCGATGTGGTCATGCTGGGGATCGGGGCGATCATTGGCGCGGGGATTTTCGCCACGATCGGCACGGCTGCCGCCGGCGATGCTGCACGCCCCGGCGCCGGTCCTGCGCTGATCCTGTCGTTCGTGGTAACGGGCGTCGCCTGCGGGTTCGCGGCGTTATGCTATGCGGAATTCGCGGCGATGGTGCCCATCTCCGGCAGCGCGTATACGTATTCCTACGGGACGCTCGGCGAATTGATCGCGTGGATCATCGGCTGGGACCTGATTATCGAGTACGCCGTGGGTAATGTCGCCGTCGCCATCAGCTGGACGAACTACTTCAAGACGCTGCTTGCCGGCTTCGGCCTGTTCATCCCCGACTGGATCTCGACCGATTATCGGACCGCGGCGCGAATTCCGAGGCTGCTGGAGGGCGCGCCGCACCTGTTCGGAATTCCGATCGTCTGCAACCTCGTGGCATTCGGAATCGTCGCCTTGATCACCCTCGTCCTCGTCCTCGGGATCAGAGGGAGCGCGAGGACGAATACCGCGATGGTCATCGTGAAGCTGGTCGTCCTGGCGTTCTTCGTGATCGTCGGCGCAACGTACGTCAAGCCCCAGAACTGGACCCCGTTTGCGCCGAACGGCTGGGCCGGAATCCAGGCCGGCGCTGCGATCGTGTTTTTCGCCTACATCGGATTCGACGCGGTCTCCACCGTTGCGGAAGAAGTGCGGAATCCCCGGAGGGACTTGCCCATCGGCATTATCGGCTCCCTGATCGTCTGCACGGTCATTTATATCGTCGTCGCCGCTGTCTTCACGGGAATCATCCCGTATGAGAGTCTGGTGAAAGTTCTCGCAACGCAACAAGCCGAACCGCTGACGCTGGCGCTGCAGTATGCGAACATCGGACGCTGGGGGAATGTCGCAATCGGGATTGTCGCTTTCGGCTCTGTGGTCGCCCACACCGCAGTCCTGCTGGTCTTTCAACTTGGTCAACCGAGAATCTTTTTCTCCATGGCGCGCGACGGATTGCTTCCCCAACAGTTCGCGCGCGTGCATCCCAGGTTCCGCACGCCGCATGTGACCACGATTCTCACCGGCCTTGTGGTTGGCCTCACGGCCACCTTCACGAGCATCGACGAGATGGTCGATCTTACGAACATAGGTACGCTGTTCGCGTTCATCCTGGTGTGCATCGGTGTCATCCTTATGCGGCGTCGGGAACCGGATCGTCCCCGGGGCTTCCGGACTCCGTGGGTGCCCCTCGTTCCCATTCTGGGAATCGCCGCGTGCCTCTACCTCGCGCTCGGTTTGCCTTCGATCACGTGGGCACGATTCGGCATCTGGCTCGTGGTGGGAATGGCCGTGTATTTCTTCTACGGCTTTTCTCACAGCCATCTTCGCCGCACTCCACTTGCATAAGCTGTGACTTGATCATAATTTGTACTCCTTACCTTATCGGAAAACTTCGTCCTTTATTATCATTCCAGAGGGGCCTCCATGAAGTCCATCATCGTGCTGAGTGCAATCGTGCTTGCTTCTTCGATCGTTCTGGCGCAGGCGTCGAAAGAAGATCAGGACCGCGAAAAGAAATTTCAGGAACACTCGGCGGCGGCGACCGCGGATACTTCGAAGGAATTCGGATGGAAACACGCCATGGTGTCCGGGCTCAATCTCACGCAGATCTCGTTCAAGGATTGGGCCGCCGGCGGCGACAATGCTCTCTCCTACACGTTGTATCTGAACGGGAGCTCGACCCTGAATGAAGAGAAAGTGAACTGGGGGAACTCCTACAAATTTGCGTTCGGAGAGACACGTCTCGGTAGTCAGGGCATTCGGAAGACGGACGACGAAATCTATTTTGAATCGCTGCTCATCTACAAGGTCGGGGTGTATGTGAATCCGTATCTCTCCGCTACGCTCAGGAGCCAGTTCGCGGTCGGCTACACCTATGATAACGCAGGCAACGCGACGTCGGTATCGAAGTTCTTCGACCCCGGATATCTCACCCAGAGCGCCGGCGTCGCCTACCAGCCCATCCCGGAGGTCAAAACCCGGATTGGATTGGGCGTGCGGGAAATCATCACGTCGCAGTTCAATCAATACGCGAGCGAACCCGGATCCACAGCCGTGCACAAAACGCGGGTCGATGGCGGCATCGAATGGGTCACCGAAGCATCGTTTGCCATTGCCGAGAACATGACGTTGGGATCGCGGGTGGAAATGTTCGATCCGTTCAAGGCGATGGACCGGCTTTTCTTCTTGAACGACAACCTCATAACCGCGAAGGTCAACAAATATATCGCGGCGAGCGTCGGCGTGCAGATCCTCAATGACGTCAACGTCAGCCCGCGAACGCAGATCAAACAGGTGTTCGCCCTGGGTTTCACCTATGCGATCCTGTGATGTCGCGAGCACCGGCGGAGTTTTCTCGTAGACTCAGGATTGAAAGGGACGACCATGGTGAACGCAGCCAGAGTACTTGCCGGCAGTCTGTTGCTCGCGCTTGTGTTCTCCGCCTGCAGCACGGTACCTTTGACCGGCCGGCAACAGTTGAACCTGATCCCCTCATCGCAGATGCTGTCCATGAGCACGCAGGAATATGGCACCTTCCTCAAGGGAAACAAGGTCGTGGCGAGTTCTTCGTCGACCGCGCTTGTCCGGAGAGTGGGGGAGAGGATCCAGCACGCGGTGGAGAAATACCTTGCGGATAACAATCTCTCCTCCCGCCTGCAGGGCTATCAATGGGAGTTCAATCTCGTCGACAGCAGTGAAGTCAACGCCTGGTGCATGCCCGGAGGGAAGGTGGTTGTCTACACCGGCATTCTTCCCCTTACCAAGGATGAAGCCGGGCTCGCGGTAGTGTTGGGCCATGAGATCGCCCATGCCATCGCGGAGCACGGCAACGAGCGGATGAGCCAGCAGCTCCTCGCGCAACTTGGAGGGGCGGCCCTCGACCAGGCCCTCGCAAGCAAACCCGAACAGACACGCCAACTCTGGAACCTCGCCTTCGGTCTCGGGGTTCAGTATGGGGCCCTGCTGCCTTACAGCAGGACGCAAGAGAGCGAGGCGGACCATCTGGGTTTGATTTTCATGGCGATGGCGGGGTATGATCCCAACGTTGCCCTGTCGTTCTGGCAACGGATGTCCTCGATGGCAGGTCAGAAACCACCTGAGTTCTTGAGCACGCATCCCTCGGATGAAACACGAATCAATCAGATCAAGAAAGAACTTCCTGAAGCTCTCAGCTATTATCACCCGTCTCATTGAGCGGTGGCGTGCCCGTCCACTGGCCTGTCGGGCGATCATCCTGGCCGCGCTCGTCGTTCCTGCGGGGCTTCACGCCGGTCAGGGTCCGGCATTGGTTTTCCGGATGGATTCTCTTGAACGCTCGTCGGGGGAATGTCCCGGGAAGCCATGCGTAACACTCCGCGTTCGCTATCCTCAGATCGTCGCATTGCGGCCTGCACGCTTTCAAGATTCGCTCACGGTGTTCATTCAGGAAACGCTGCTGGGGAAGCACGACCCGCGCGGCGTTGCGCCGATCTTGAACGCCGTGCTTGACTCACTCGCCGCCCAGCACCGGTCACTGCCGGCAGACCAGGCAGCCATGCCCTGGCTTGTCGAGCGATCCATTGCCGTGATCGGTGACACGCTGGGGATTGTGACGCTGGACGTCGAGGAATTCCGCAGCTCGGGCGGCGCACATCCTCTGTCGATGCATCTCCTGTACATGCTTGAACCCTCGACGATGAGGATGCTGAGTCTCGACGATCTCGTGCCGCCGGAGAAGAAGGGGATGCTCAAGGAGAAAGCTGAAAAAGCGTTCAGGATGGCCCGTCATATTCAGCCCGGCGCCACTCTCGAGAGCGCGGGCTTTACGTTTCCCGCCGACAAATTCGAGCTCACGTTGAACGTCGGCCTCACGCGGGACGGGCTGATCTTTCATTACAATCCCTACGAGATCGCTCCCTACGTCATGGGCCCGACACGCGTAACCGTCCCCTGGAAGAGCCTGGCCGGAGTCTTGCGAGCCCCGTCTCCGCCGGCCCGATGAGATATCACGTCGTAGGGGCTTGAACTCCTGCGGCTGTCAATTGGTTTGAACGACAGAACTCCAAACTCCAAACTCCAAACTCCAGATTCTCCAATGGGCAGAGTTGGTTTCATCGGTCTCGGCAATCTCGGCTTTGCCATGGCAAAGCGGCTGAAAGAGAAAAGCGTCGATCTTGTCGTGTGGAACCGCACGAGGGCAAAAGCAGAGAGGCTCGGCGTTCCCGTGGCGTTCTCGCCCGCCGAGTTGATTTCCGCTTCGGACTCTGTGATTGTCAACGTGTTCGATAGCGCAGCAGTTGCCGATCTGCTGATGCAGCCAGATGGGTTGCTCCGGGGATCTTGTGCGGGCAAGATCATTGTGGACACAACCACCAATCACCCCGACCGCGTTTCGGAGTTTCATACTCTTCTTGAGTCGAAGGGAGCGCAGTACCTCGAAGCCCCGGTTCTCGGAAGCGTGGGACCTGCATCTCAGGGAGCTCTCACGATGATCGTCTCCGGAAGCAGCGGAGCCCTGGACACCGTAAAACCTGTTGTCGAGATTCTGTGCAGGCTGATTTTCTTCGTCGGGAAACCGGGGGTGGCGACGAGACTGAAGCTGATCAACAACTTCGTTCTCGGCTCGTTCATGGCTACGATTGCAGAGGCGGTAGCTGCCGGAGAAAAGGCAGGATTGGAACGGGAGACGATCCTCGGTGTGCTCGCCGCCGGCGCCGGCAATTCCACCGTCCTTCAGGGGAAAAAGGAGAAACTCCTGCGTGGCGATTTCACCCCGCAATTCTCCTCTGCAGCCATTCTCAAAGACCTCAACTACCTCGAAGATTTGTTCTCGGGAATCACCCTCTCCTCCGAATCTCTTTCGGCGTTGCGAAAGGTTTTTCAAAAGGCCATTGCCGAGGGGCTCGGGGATGATGATTTTTCAGCAGTCATCCGCTTGTTCCAGGCATGAACATGGGCTGAGCAAAGGGCCTGTTTTTTTTGCCCCTTCAATTTTGTGGCGGATTTTGCCTCGCATTGAGCGATTCCGATTCCCGCCATCCTCCAAACAAATCCCCCTCCCCTCCGTACAATATTTCTTTCCGAGAATCGTCTACAACAATAGATGGAACAAGAACTCACACCCGTGCGCTCGTCGGCAGACTCGTTCGATCTTGTGCAGGCGGCGCACCGGGAACGTCCGAGGTTGCTCGCGTTCGTCAAGCGTCATGTACGGAACAGTGACGACGCCGAAGACATCCTGCAGGACGTCTTTTCCCGGCTGGTCGATGCGTCGAACCTCGTCGAGCCGATCGAACAGGTGACAGCATGGTTGTTCAGAGTGACGCGGAACCGGATTGTCGACTGGTATCGCGGCCGCAAAGCAACGACGTCAATGGACGCCGGTTCACCGGATCGTCCTGCGGTCGAGGAGCTGGTCGCTGATCCTTATCAGGATCCTGCGACGCAGCTCATGAGCTCGATGATTCTGGATCAGGTGGATAGTGCGTTGGAAGAATTGCCGGAAGAGCAACGGTTCGTCTTCGTTGCCCACGAGCTGGAAGGAAGGAGCTTCAAGGAGATTGAAGCTGAAACAGGTGTTCCGCTCAACACCCTCCTCTCGCGCAAACGATATGCGGTCTTGTTTCTTCGTGAGCGGCTACAGGAACTCTACGATGAATTCACAGATGAATAGGAGAAGACCATGGTAAAGCATCGCAGGCACCGGATTGCGTTCATCGTATTCGGTGGACTCGTGGCCATATTCGGTTTCAGCGCCATCGTGATGATCCTCTGGAACCTCGTTATTCCCCAGGTGTTCGGCATTACCCAGGTTTCCTACTGGCAGGCGATGGGGCTTTTTGTCCTCGCGCATGTGCTGGTGAAAAGCGGTCGTCCATACCATTATCTGCACGGCTTGAAGCACGAACGGTGGCGCAAGATGATGGATGACCAGATCTGCCGGATGTCCCCCGAGCAGCGGAAGGAATTCTTCAGCGAATGGGAGAACCGACTGCGGCATTTCGGCGCCGAGGGGGAAAAGCCGTCGACGTCGATTTGACGCCCGGATTCCACGATCAGGCGCGGAATTCGGGGGAGCCCGGAGAGTGTTACAATGACTGAATCCCGCCGGAGATCTTCTGCGTCCGGAGGGAACATGAAGGCGGTTCGTACCATCAACAAGGAGGTTGCAGGAACGATGAGAGTGGGTGTGATCGCAGTGATGCTGATGCTGTCGTTGTTGATCGGGGTGGCAGGAGTTGCGGCGCAGGATCCCCCGCGCCGGCTGTCGCTGGATGAGGCGATACACCTCGGGCTGGACAACAGCAAAGCCCTCAACGCTTCGGCGATGAACGTGCAGTATGCAGACGCAAAGGCGAGTGAGATCAACGCGGGCAGGTTGCCGTCCGTCAAGTTCAGTGGAAGCTATACAAGGTTGAGCGACATCGAGCCGTTCGAGATCACGGTCCCGATCCCGGGCCTGACCCCGAACACCTTCGTGTTGTCGCCCACCATCCTCAACAATTACACTTACCGCGCAAGTATTGCGGCGCCGATCTTCACCGGCTTCAAGCTCGAAAACAGCGTGGC